>JAZNRN010000034.1:0-5256 GCA_045590775.1 Acutalibacteraceae bacterium | reverse complement strand
TTCAGTTTTAAATTGACCTGCTAAAACCTTGAGGTCTTCTGCGGTTAATTCAACGTCTTGAGTAACGCCTTTTTCTTCCTTCATTTCGTCGATAAGCTCTTCAAAATACTTCTTACCAACTTCCATAACTACGTCAGAATACATTTGGATAAATCTTCTGTAGCAGTCCCAAGCCCAACGAGCGTTGCCTGACTGTTCAGCCATATATTCAACAACTTCTTCGTTAAGACCAAGGTTAAGGATAGTATCCATCATACCGGGCATAGATGCACGAGCACCTGAACGAACGGAAACGAGAAGAGGATTAGTCTTGTCGCCGAACTTCTTACCAACGATACCTTCCATATCGTCGATGCCTTTCATGATTTGAGCCATGATTTCATCATTGATTTTTCTGCCATCTTCATAATACTGTGTGCAAGCTTCGGTAGAAACAGTGAAACCTTGAGGAACAGGAAGACCGATTTTGGTCATTTCTGCAAGGTTTGCACCCTTACCGCCGAGAAGCTCACGCATGCTTGCGTCGCCTTCTTTAAAAAGGTAAACGTACTTGTGACCCATTGAGAATCAACCTCCTAAAAATATTGTGGATTACTCCATATTGACATAATTTTATACCATATATTAAGGTATCCAAATTATTATACCAATTTTTTTACAAAAAAGAAAGTATTTTTTTTGAAAATACACGTTTTTTTTAAAAAATCTTGCAAAATGTGAAAAAATTTATATTTAAACTGCCAAATTTAGTCATTTTTAACCGAATTGTCAATTTTTTTCTCTACTATTACTTTTGGAAGTCTAAAGTATGTAGCGGTTGTATCAAAAATGATTTTTGCCAACCAATCATTTGTGCAGCCCTTGCTTATTCTCCACATCCAATTTCCTCCCATTGTTGACGGAGTATTTATACGAGCCGAATTATCAAGACCTAAAAAATCCTGCATTTGAAAAATCACAGTATCGGCGGCGGTCGCCATTGCAGATTTAATGAGTGCCCAGTTAAAGCTGTCGTTTTCCCCTATTCGCAGGTATTCACGCATAAATTCAACCTCTGCCCTTTTGCCTTCCTTCATAAAGCCTATCGCAGTATCATTATCGTGAGTACCTGTATATAGAACACAATTTTTATCTACATTATGAGGTAAATAACTGCTTTCGGTTTCAGGTGAAAAGGCAAACTGCAAAACCTTCATACCGGGGTAACCCGTAAATTTTAAAAGCTTGCGTACCCTATCGTCTATTGTGCCCAAATCCTCGGCAATAATATTAAGTTTTCCAAAGCATTTATTAAAGGCCTCAAAAAGCGACCTGCCGGGTCCCTTTTTCCACTTTCCGCCTTTAGCGGTTTTGTCACCATAGGGAATACTGAAATAAGCCGAAAAAGCTCTAAAATGATCTATTCTGACCACATCGTAAAGCTCATTACAAAATTCTATTCGTTTGAGCCACCAGGAATATCCGTCTTTTTTCATATAATCCCAATCATATAGAGGATTGCCCCATAGCTGACCGTCTTCTGAAAAGGCATCGGGCGGGACACCGGCGACAGCTTTTGGTTTGAAATCATTGTCTAGTAAAAACTGTTCCCTATTTGACCAAACATCTGCACTATCGGCACTTACATAAATCGGAATATCACCTATTATTTTCACACCGTTTTCGTTAGCATATTCCTTCAATTTTTTCCATTGTGAAAAAAACTTATATTGTATAAATTTGTGAAAATCAATTTCATCTTTATATTTTATTCTTGCCTCTTTTAAAGCGTTTTTTTCACGGTTTTTGTATGGCTTATCCCATAAATCAAAGGAAGCACCATCATACGAATCCTTTAAAGCAGAAAAAAGTGCAAAATCAGAAAGCCAAAAATCATTTTTGCGTGTAAATTCAACATATTGTTTTGCTTCACTGTTTTGTTTTTTAAAGTTTTGAAAAGCAATTCTTAAAAGCTTATATCGTCCACAATAAAGCTTTTCATAATCAACTTTTGTTGTGTCACTTCCAAAATCAGCTTTTTCAACTTCAGACAATGTCAAATATCCGTCTTCGATTAACATTTCCAAATCAACGAAATACGGATTTCCTGCAAAGGCAGAAAAGGACTGATATGGAGAATCGCCAAAGCTAGTAACTCCTATCGGCAAAATTTGCCAATAGGTCTGACCTGATTTTTTCAAAAAATCAACAAAGTTATATGCCTCTTTACCGAGTGTTCCTATACCATAATTGCTGGGAAGTGAAAATATCGGCATTAAAATACCGCTTGTTCGCATTCTTATTCCTACTTTCTTCAATTCTCTAAATCTTTATTCTCAACATTAAGCTTTATTCTTTTGGTTTTAAGCTCGCTGTAAAGCATTTTTGCGATATAATGTGCATTTTCAGAGGCTTTTCCCTTGGCGTTTCCTAAAACTGCCACACCAAGCCTTAACTTTTTATTTGCGATAAGCGAGGTTCGAAATGTTCCCACTCCTCCGACGTGCCAAATTTGGTTCGATTTTTTATAGGTATGCCAACCAACACACATAAGGTGGTTATCGCTTTTTATTTCAGATTCATCGCAAACAGTGTGAGCCGACGTGATATACGTTTTATCCCCTTCTATCTGTAAGGCGATATAGCGAAGCATATCCTCAATATTGCTTATCATTCCACCACCTGCTATATAAGGGTTCTCCCTTTTCCATATCCAAAAGGGCAATATTTTTTTACCCTTTGCGGCAAGTGGCAAACGTTTTTGAGGCTCAAGCTCTAAAAATGTGTTTTTAAGACCGAGTTCATTTACTATAAACTCCTCAAAAAGAACAGAAAAAGGAGTATTTGTAACCGTTTCCGCAACTGTCGCTAAAATGGCAGATGCAAAATCCGAATAGCCATAGCGAACCTTTGGTTTTAAAAAACGGCGATGTTCAAGACTTTTTATCACCGCTTTGGTGGTGCAGTTTTCATAAGGATTTTTGCGTGCATATCCGTGAGTGATAAGACTCGGTAATGTGAGTTCAATTGGAGTCAAATGATGATAACCTGCTGTGTGGGTTAAAAGCTGATATAAAGTCGGATACTTCCCCTTTTTAAGTGACAAATAGTTATCAACTGTTTGGTTAATATCAAGCTTTCCATCTTCATAAAGCTTTAAAATAAGGTGAGCTGTTATGGTCTTTGTCACCGAACCAATATCATAATAAAGACGATTTTCTTCTTCCAAATCACCAAAAACAAAAAGCCTTCCTCTAAAATAAAGTCCAATGGTAAGTCGGTTGTTAGCAGACAAAGCAAGATAGTTTTTTATCTTTTGAGCGGTTTTAAAACGAAGGTTATCATAATTTAAAGAAATAATATCCATAATATTTGACCTCCGTTTTAATTTCTTTTCAGAATATAAATCTTGTTTCCGTTAGGAAACATATCGAGTGCTTTAGCACATATCGAATCCTTTAGGATATATCGAAAATCTTGAAAAGATTTATATCGATGAAACTGTCCGCACTAAAAGTGCGACAGTTTCCACGTGCGAAGTTCTCGGGAACAAATCAACGGGTGTGTATTCTAAAAGCTTATAACCGTTTTCTTTAAATATGTTAATATCACGTGCAAGAGTGGCAACATCGCAAGAAACATAAACCACTCTTTCGGGGGAAAAATCCCTTGTGATTGTATTTATTAGCTCCGGTGTAAGCCCTTTTCTCGGCGGGTCAACAATACAAACGTCAACACTCATCTTTTCCTTTGCCAAGTCGGCAGCCGCACTTTCAGCATCACCGCAAATAAACCTTGCATTATTGATATTATTTATTTTTGCGTTAAATTTTGCATCCTCTATCGCTTCGGGAATAATTTCAACACCTATTATACTTTTAGCATCTTTTGCCATAGATAGTCCGATAGTTCCGGCGCCACAATAAAGGTCTAATATATTTTTATTTTGAGGGCAGGCATATTCCTTTGCCTTTAAATACAGGCGCTCTGCCATTGTTCTGTTAACCTGATAAAAGGACATTGGCGACAGTCTCACCTTTACACCGCATAAAACATCGGTTATATAGTCCTCACCATACAAGGTGACACATTTGTCACCCATAATCACATTGTTTTTCTGCTTGTTTATATTAAGAGTTATACTTTTAACTTGGTCGAAATTAGCGGTTATATGGGTTACTAGCTCATCTGCAAAGGGTATCATATCACCGTTTATAATGAGAGTGAGTGCTATTTCCCCTGTTTTGTCACCTTGACGCAAATATATATGGCGAAGAAGTCCCTTGTGTGTTTCCTCATCATAAATACTGATATTTTTTTGTTTTATAAAATTTTCGGTTTCACTTATTATTTCACCAAAAACGGTTGGTTGTAACAGACAGTTATTATTAGGTACAATTCTATGTGAATGCTTTGCGTAAAAGCCCACATTACCCAACTTATCAAGCGGTAATTGTGCTTTATTACGATAGCAGTTTATACTTTCAGCGCTGATAATAGGCTGTGGCTTTAAATCAACACCGCCAATTCTTTTTATCGCTTCATAGGCTTTGTTCTCTTTTATTTTGCATTCTGCCTCATAGCTTATATGTCTATACACACATCCTCCGCATTTTGAAAAGGTTTTGCAGTCGGGCTCTATTCTGCCACTCGAAGGCTCTATAATACTCAAAACCTTGCCAAAAGCATAGGTCTTTTTAACCTTTAAAATGAGGGCTTCTATTTTATCGCCAATGGCAGTTGAGGGCACAAAAACAGCGATTCCGTTATATTTGGCAACACCGCTCCCATCAGCTGTCATATCAACAATATCCAAAACAACCTTATCGTTTTTCTGCACCGTACTACCTCCCTGCTTTTTAAAATTAAATAACAATTTATTTTATCATAATATAAACTATTAGTCAAACAAGAAAAATAAAGGTCGTAATATTGTTTTTATAATCAAAAAAGCCTTGAAAAATAATCCATTAAATGCTACAATGATTATGCCAAACCAATTGAATATAAAAAAATAGGGGCAATTTTTGTCTTTTTTAGGATATTTGTACCCTTTTTAGGCTTTTCATCATGAATTTGATAAAAATGCAGATTCCATCGATGTGAAAGCAGAAGTGTTCTTCGTATTGATTATAGTTTGGCGACTATCGGAGTTTGCGTTTTTTGTGCGGCTGCTTCGGTAGCCGCACTTTTTATTTTTGGGGGAAAGAAAATGAAAAAAGCAATAAGTCTCTTCCTTGTAGTATGTTCGTTGATTAGCATAGTTAAGTCGGATGT
>JAZNRN010000033.1:0-4836 GCA_045590775.1 Acutalibacteraceae bacterium | reverse complement strand
TTATGTATATATTTATGCATAGCCGGTGATACCGAGCCTATCATCCAACAGTTTCTGTCACAAGAACGTACACATTTTCTTACATTTTCAGCCTCATCGCTGTTCCAAAGTTCTTCAAAACTTTGATTATTCAAGTTTCCCATAACCATCTTTTCTTCTGTTCCGTTACAGGGCATTACATCGCCGTAAGGATCAATAAAAAAGGTGTCAAAGCTCATATCACAAGGAAGTAAGCGCTTTTGTGAGAATATATAATTTATAAGTCCGTGATTAAAATATGCTCTAAACCACTTTTTAGGACTGTTTGATTTAAGTAATTCGTTTACTAATTTCTCAAAATGAGAAGCAACCATTAGTCTGTCTTTAATAATGTTATTATTTTCAACAAAATAAAAACTGTTATGAAGCGACGCTGTCGCAAACTCCATATTCATTTCATTAGAAAGGTCATAAAGCGGCACCAAATCGGGTGCGTTTTTGTCCTGTACCGTCATACCGAAACCGACATCCTGCATCCCCATTTCTTTCAGGGTTTTAAGGGTTGTATAGCCTTTATTAAAGCCGTCGTCAAGACCTCTTATTTCATTATTTGTTTGCTCTAATCCTTCGATTGAAATACGAATACCGATTTGCGGAAATTCTTTGCATAAATCAACTATTTTTTCAGTGAAAAATCCATTAGTTGAAATTACAATTCTATCACTTTTTTTGTAAAGCTCACGTACTATTTCCTTTAGGTCATCTCTGATAAAAGGCTCCCCGCCGGTGATGTTGGTAAAGTACATTTGCGGTAATTTTTTAATTGTTTCTATAGTGATTTCTTCTTCAGGCAATGATGGCACTTTGTATCTGTTGCACATAGTGCATTTTGCGTTACAACGATATGTAACAATGACTGTACCGTTTAATTTTTTTGTCATACCTTTGATCACCACCTAAAATTTAAAATTATAAACAAATTTCAAAAAACTTTTCAATATATTTCTCTATACCATCAAACTGCTTTTTTGAAGCGTTTTCAGAATACTTTTCCATTTTTTCTTTATCGCCAAATAAAGCTTTAATTTTGGTCGCTAACTCCTCTGCATTATTGCTTTCAAACAGCTCGCCTGTTACACCTTCATCGATAAGCTCGGGTATTCCACCAATTTTCGCCGCTATTACAGGAGTTCCATACATTTGGCTTTCCATAACCGAAAAAGGGCAATTTTCATAGCACTCGGAAGGGCAAATGCTAAATCTTGCTTTTGCAATTAGCTTTATAAGCTCATCACCCTCAACAAAACCAACATTTTTAATGTTTTTTATAGCATTTACGTTTTCCTCAAACGGACCGCTTCCAGCAAAGACAAATTGTATTTCAGGAAGAGCTTCACACACCTTTAAAAGTGTTTCTATGCCCTTCTCTTTTGAGTATCTTCCGAAATATAAAACATAATCCTCTTTTTGTATATCAACTGCTTCTACTTTTTCAACAAAGTTATGTAACACCACAGTTTTATCCCTTAAAACAGGGTTGACATCAAGCTTTGTTTTTATAAAATTAGACGGACAAATAATTTTGTCTAACCTTTTATATACACCCTTATTTTTCCAATAGACTGCCTCTAAAGTTCCTATTAGTGATTTAGAAAAAGATGAATGAATACATTTATTTTTAGTGCAATTAAAGTACTTTCCGTCTAAACATTTTTCACAGTTTTGCTCGCTAATCGGATTTCTGCACATATGATTAGGGCAAACAAGCTGCATATCGTGAGCGGTATAAATGATTTTACACTCTTTTTGGTTCTTCTTTCGCCAACGGTCGATTTCAAGAATTATACTTGGAGTCAGTTGATAGTTAAAATTGTTAAGGTGGCATATATCAGGTTTGAAATCATTTAAAACCTGTCTTAATTTCTTTTTTGCTTCTTTAGAATAAATTGTTTTCAAAGGATAGGTTAATTTCTTAAACCTGCTTGTCGTGTGAAAATCCATATCGGTAGTATAAGCATTAACACGATTTCCAACAATTCTGCCTTCGTGCTCCATACCAAAATACTCTACACTATGCCCTTGTTTTTCTAAAGTGGTGCCGAGCTTAAAAATGTAGGTTTCGGAACCGCCGTTTTGATACAAAAACTTATTTACAAGCAAAATTCTCATTTTTTTCTTCCTTTAGGGTGACACGATTCGAACCCGTTACGGTTTTGCGTGTCACCTTTTACCGCCTTTCTTGCGCTTATTTTTGTAAGGCGACAGCCTTACTGCAAATTTCACGCTTCGCCTTTCGAAAAAAGGTGACCGAAAAACTCTTCGACCTGATATGCGAAGAATTTTTTGCTCCGGCGAAGTCGAAGAACTCAGTAATACTGCCGCATTGCAAGGGATGAAACAAGTTCGGGCAGAAAATTATAAATATCAGGCGTGACAGATTCAAATCTTGTCACCCTATGGGTTGTTATTTTGCGGGATATCATATAAAGCTAAGGTTTTTTCTACAACTTTATCCCAATTGTATTTTTCCAATACATAATTAGCACTGCTTTTCTTGAATTTTTTTACAATTTGAGGGTTTTCAAGTAAATACTCGATTTTTTCCTTTAAATCAGAAATATTGCTTTTTTTAAAGGTAACACCATATTCGCCCAATACCTGAGCACATTCATCAATATCAGAGGTAAGGCAACAATTACCAAAACTTAATGCCTCTAAAAGACTGAGTGGCATTCCCTCTAAATCGGATGGTAAAACATAGATATATGCATTGCTGTAAAGTTCTTCTAAAAGCCTGCCTTCAACAAAACCGGTAAAAACAATTCTGCAGTCCGTTTTCGCCTTGTCGGATAAAGCGGTATAAAACTCATCCGTATCAGATGCACCGCCTGCTATAACAAGCTTTTTTTCTGTATTTATTTGTTTAAAGGCATCTACCAAATAGTCAATTCCCTTTTCGGGGACAATTCTGCCCAAAAAAAGAATATATTCATCTTTTTTGATACCATATTTTTGAGTTATTAAGTCAGCTTCTCTGAGTTGCGGACTTGATACACCGTTTTCAATAAAAACAGTTTCTCGCCCGTAGGTATTTAAAAAATAATCCTTTACCTGCTGACTCAAAACGATAATTTCGTCAGCATATCTTACTGCACACTTTTCTCCAAACTTAATATACAAAGAGGCAAATTTACCCCATTTAGCACGCTTATGGTCGAGACCGTGAATAGTAGCTATACATCTTTTCCCAAAAAGCTTTGGAATCCACATCATAGCACAAGGTCCTTCAGCGTGAAAATGCACAACATCATATCGTGAAAAAGCAATTCTTATACTTGCAAAAAAGGAGGAAGTCATAGCGGCAAGTCCGCCCTTATCTATTGTAAAAACTTTTTTAATTTTTACGCCGTTTAATTCTTTAGCGGATGCCGTCTTATCAAACTCTTTTCCGCTTACGTGATGACCACGTCTGTTATAACAGGTGACAGAAAGTCCCTTTTGTGCCATCCTTTTTGAAAGCTCTTCAACTACAATTTCTACCCCGCCCTCTCGTGACGGGATACGCTTGTGACCAAGCATTGCAACCTTTGTTGATTTTTTGTGGGAGGACATTTATATTCCCTCCATACCAAAAACCACCCTAGCAGTAGCAAATAAAATTTTTGTGTCTGTTTTTATGCTTTGGTCATTTATGTATTTAAGGTCACATTCAAGCCACTCATCAAAAGAAAGACTGTTTCTTTGTGGCTTTGTCTGCCAATAGCATGTCATTCCGGGCTTTATCAAAAGGCGTGTGCGCTGTTCATCGTTATACATTTCAACCTCTCTCGGAAGGGGAGGTCTAGGTCCTACCAATGACATATTTCCCAAAAAAACATTTATCAACTGTGGTAATTCATCAATACTTGAACGACGAATAAATTTGCCAAAGCGTGTGATTCTCGGGTCGTTTTCCATTTTAAAAGCAGGGCCTTCCATTTCATTTTGTGAAAGGAGCTTATCTAACTTGTCCTCGGCATTGGGAATCATTGAGCGAAATTTAAAAAAGGTAAATTCCTTACCGTTTTTGCCTACCCTTTTTTGCATAAAAATAGGTGATGCTCCCGGTGAATCAATAAAAATTATTAGTGAGATAATAAGCATTGGGAGAAAAAGAATAATAAGTCCCAACAAAGACAATATTAAGTCAGCCACACGCTTAAACACCAAGTAGGATGTTTTATTATTAACTTTTAGATTGTCGGTTACAATTGCTTTCGTAATAATAAAATCATCCCCTTTCGTGTCAGATAAAAATTATTCGTAAAAATTTTCTATTAGCGTCTTTTGAATTGAATCCTTTGTCGGATAAAATTCAATATATTCTTCACCCTTTTTGTTTTCGCCTTCTATTTCGTATATATCATTAAATTTATACTTTGAAAGCTTTTCGAAAAGGGTTTCAAGTCTTGCGGTATTACAGTCTGAAACGGTATATTCTGACAACTTTAAAGCCGCAGAAGAAATGAATTTCTCATCATTTTGAGCTTTTTCCAAAGCAATATCATATAAAGCGTTTATATATTGGCGTTGTCTTATCATACGGGTACTGTTTGTACTGTCCTCAAGCCCATAGCGTGAGCGAACATAATTAAGTGCCTGCTCACCACTGAGCCTAACTGTTTCTCCCTTGACAAGAGTATCATCAACACCGGAAAATTCATCCAACACCTGAAGTTCGACACCGCCGACAAAATCATTAAAAACAGGCACCGCATCCATGGTGACCGAGATATAGTGCTCGATTTTCAATCCACTAAAAAGCCTTGATAATGACCTTGCGGTGTTGCCGCAGCTAACCTCTTTACCATTACCGTA
>JAZNRN010000032.1:0-9667 GCA_045590775.1 Acutalibacteraceae bacterium | reverse complement strand
GGTGGCGTTTGATATATTCCAAATGACGCATACCCATACACTAACCTCTACTTGTTCTTCATCGGGTAGTTTTAAGCAAGGGATGTAATAATTGCCTTGTAACTCGTATTTAATCCCCGTTTTTTCGTCTGTAATCAATCTTGCTAATTTTTCCATAATGTTTTCCTCCTAAATTTGTATATACATTTTTGTACGTATATACAGTTTACTTTAATTGTTTAAAAAACACCAATGTGCCGATTGAATACGGTGTGAATATATGTGTGAATGTCGGTTATGTTAAGTTTGTTTTTTCGAATCCGTTGAGAACAACCGCACCAAAACAAAAAAGATACCTTCGTGGTATCTTTTTTGTTTTTGTTTGTGAAACAAGCGGAGTCGAACCGTTGGTTCGTCGAAGCAGTCCAAAACGTGCGATAGCGTTTTGGAACTGTGAAGTCGGCAGCACGAAGGTTTTTGCGGTAACCTTTTTTAATTTTGGATTTATACACAAATGCTCGGAAAGTATCTATTTTATAGGACTATTTTAATTGAGAAGATAAGGAAGGTTTTCTGTTTACAAAGCGTAATGCTTATGTTATACTAAAGTTGAAAGCAGGTGTTTTTATGGGCTTTTGGTTTTTTGTGCTGATTTGTGTTCTACTTATGCCGTCTGCTATGATAATTTGTGGCAAATACTTTATAAAAACTGCTCCTAAAAAAATTAATTTTGTATTCGGGTACAGAACATCTATGTCTATGAAAAATGATGAGACTTGGGTATTCGCACATAGACATTTCGGCAAAATATGGTACTTTTGCGGTCTTATTATGTTTCCGATTTCTTTACTTTTGATGCTCTTGATAATCAACTGTTCAAATGATTTTATAGGAACTATTGGTATAATTCTTTGTACTGTGCAAATGATTCCCATTGTTTTCTCAATTGTTTCAACCGAAAAAGCACTCAGAAAAAATTTTGGCAAGGACGGCAACAGACTTTAAAGTTTGCTTTTCTGGGTGAAAAATATAGGAGGTGCTTTATGGGTTCTTCAGTCGGTGCGATTTTTTTGGGAGTGATTTGTCTAATAATCGGTATTTTTAATTTTAAGGGCGATATTTCAACAATACATTCTTACCATAGAAAACGTGTTTCTGATGGGGACAGAGTTCCTTTTGGCAAAAAGATGGGTCTTTCTATGCTGATTATCGGCACATCCTTAATTTTTTTCGGTGGACTTACCGTTTTGTCAGAAAAATTAGGAAACGACATTTTTACAATTATTGGAAGTGTCATATTAATTACAGGTTTGGCTATAGGACTGGGAATTGGCATTTATGCAATGATTAAATATAACAAGGGAATTTTTTAAGAAAAAATAACATATTTAAATTTTGGAGTTGAGTTTATGAATTTTTTGCAAAAATTAAAAGATTGGGCGGCAAATATGGGTACGGATTTTTTAAGCACCGTTTTAAAAACCGTTATCACAGCGGTTATATGTCTTCTAATTATTCATATTGTCTCTAAAATGTTAAGCAAGATATTGGAGCGTTCAAAGCTTGAAAAAGCTGCTCACAGCCTTATAAAAACGCTCGCAAAAACGGTTATGTATATACTTATGGCTTTGATTTTGGCTTCTTCATTGGGTATTGATGTGACCGGCGTTGTAGCTATTGCGAGTGTGGCAACATTGGCAGTATCTTTAGCTCTCCAAAATATGTTTTCAAATGTAATAGGCGGTTTTACTTTGCTTTACACTCATCCTTTTTCAAAAGGTGATTTTGTGGATATTGCCAATCAATCGGGAACAGTCGAGGAGGTTGGAATAGCATATACAAGGCTTATAACCTTTGATAACAAAATGATTTCAATACCTAACAGTGCGGTAGTGGCGACGGAGATAGTAAATTATACAGTCACGGGCACTCGCAGAGTAGATGTTAAGGTTAGTGTTTCTTATGATGAGGATAGTGAAAATGTGGTTAAGACCTTGCTTAAAGTGTCTGAGCACAAAAAGGTCTTAAAGGACCCGGCACCCTTTGCGGCATTGAATGCCTATCTTGACAGCTCGGTGGAATATACATTGCGTGTTTGGACAAAAAGCGAGGACTATTGGGATGTATATTTTGACCTTAACAAAGAATTGGCATCGGCATTTAAAAGCGCCGGCATAGAGATGACTTATCCGCATTTAAATGTTCATATTGAAAAATAACAATTATAAACAAAAATGGCGTAATCGGTTTGATTACGCCATTTTCAGTACAATATTAAATTACATATCCGCCGTTTATACCAAGCACTTGACCTGTTATGTAATCAGCTTTGTCGCTTGCTAAAAATTCAATAGCCGAGGCGATTTCATCCGCATTTCCCATACGACCAAGGGGGATTTGTTCAACAAAATCGTTTAACTCCTCTACACTTAGGTGAGAGTTCATACCTGTTTCAATAAGTCCGGGAGCGATGCAGTTGACACATATATTACTGGGTGCTAATTCTTTGGCAAGTGCTTTTGTAAGTCCGATAACTCCGGCTTTTGAAGCAGAGTAGGCAACCTCACAGGAAGCGCCAACTTGTCCCCACATAGAGGAAATGTTTATAATTTTTCCTGACTGACGTGAAACCATTGAGGGAATAACGGCCTTGCAGCAGTTGAAAACGCCTTTAAGGTTTATGTCAATAATGCGGTCAAAATCGACTTCATCTGTTTCGGTTATCAGTGCTTGATGAGCTACACCTGCGTTGTTAACCAAAATATCAAGACTGCCGTATTTGTAAAGTGTCTCTTTTACCATAAGCTCAACTTCAAGACGGTTGGCAACATTTGCCTTGTGGGTCATTACTGAAAAACCGTTCGAGGTGAGTGAACGGCAGAGCAGGGAAGCTGACTCAAAAGAATCGTTAAAGTTGATAACGACATTGTATCCTTTTTGTGCAAATAAAATTGCGGTTGCAGCACCAATTCCTTTTGAGGAACCGGTGATAAGTACGGTTTTGCTCATAATCATTCTCCTTAAAAAATTTAACAAGGGTATTATAACACACTTTAATAAAAAATAAAAGCATAATTTTACAACAAATTGGGTTTGCATAATTGCAAATATTCGATATATTGTGTGGTTCACATAAAAAGTTTACATAAGTTTTAATTTTTAAAAATTAACGGTTGACATAATTGTCAAATTATAGTATAACTATATTACACCTTATTTTATCTGTATTTTCGAGGAGACAGGCTTCTTGATTTTGGGGCCTGGTTTTTTTCTGCTAAAGTTATTAGTTTACATAATGTTTTATTTTTTCAAGATTTAGTGGTTAAAACCCATCTTCACACAAAATATTGATTTTTTAAGTTAAGAATATCTTGTCCGAAATTCGCATATTATTTCTTACAACAATAAGGAGTGTTAGTATGCGAAGAAGTAGGGTATTAAATTTTCAAAAATTCAATCATTTTTTAAACTTCATTTCAAAAAACAGGATAATTATTTTTTTGTGTGTTGTTTTTGTAGGCGGTCTTGTTTTTGGTGTTTTCAGTTCTAATAAATCGCTTCAAAATTATTTTAAGCTTTATGTTGAGGAATTTATAACATTTAGAAACGCTTCATCTTTTTTAAAGGTGGCTGTCAATTCTTTTTTGGAATCGCTAACCTTTATTTTCATTTTGTATGCTTTAGGTACATCGGTATTTGGCATGATAACATCGCCGATAATGGTATTTTTGAAGGGTTATTATTTTGGCGGATTATTTTCACTTTTATACAGTCAATTTTCTCTGAAGGGAATTGCTTTTGCGGCAGTAATAATTTTACCTTCGGCAATTTTTCTCATTTTGGCGACACTCTTGTCGGGTGAAAATTCAATTCGTTTTTCTTGCCTTTTAGCAAGACTTACAATAACCGAAAATGAGTCGCAATATGTTTCGGCAACATTTAAGCAGTATTCAGTAAAGTATTTATATTATTTGGGCTATATTTTGGCATCGTCTTTGCTTGATGCTTTAATTTCCAAAAACTTTTTAGGCAAATTTGTCTTATAAAAATTATTTCATTAAATTTTAAGGAGGTGCAGTATGAAGGATTATATAGATATTTTCAAGCGTTATTTGCTCGATGAAAAGAAATCGAGTGCAAATACCTTTGAATCATATATACGTGACCTTAATCAATTTGTTTCTTACTGCGCTTCGCTTAATATTTCTGATACGGCACGTGTCACAAATGATAACATTATTCACTATCTTGAATATTTAACCTCAATTAAAAAGTCAGAGTCCACAAAATCAAGAATTACCGCTTCGCTTCGTTGTTATTTCAAATTTTTAAAGTCAAAGGGTGTAGTTACTGATAATCCCGTTGATGGAATAAAGCTTAAAAAAGCAGAAAGAAAGCTCCCCGGAATACTTGATTTAGATGAAATTTTGCTTTTGCTTTCAAAGCCCGATATTACCGAATTTAAGGGTATTCGTGACAAAGCCATGCTGGAGCTTTTATATGCAACGGGAATCAAGGTGTCCGAGCTTATTGAGTTAAAGGTTTCTGACCTTAATTTGCAAATCGGTATTGTAAAGCTTCAAAAAGGCAATAGGGAAAGGGTAATACCGCTTTTCCCGGTTGCTGTAAAAAGCCTTTCGGATTATCTTTTGAATGTTCGCCCTGTAATTGTTTTAGATACAGACGAGGACAGGCTATTTACAAATATGTCAGGCAGTAAAATGTCAAGACAAGGCTTTTGGAAGATTATAAAGCACTATGCTTCGCTTGCCGGAATTAAAAAGGAAATTACTCCACACACCTTGCGTCACTCCTTTGCGGCACATTTGCTCGAAAATGGTGCAAAGCTATCCGATATTAAGGAAATGCTCGGTCATAGCGACATATCCTCGACTCAAATTTACTCACAGCTTATGAAGAGTAAATACACAAATACATATTCAAAATTCCATCCGCTTGCAAAATAAAATATTCACAACATAGAAAACAAGGAAACAACTTAAAAATCTGACTGTTTCCTTGTTTTTTATTCTTTATATTACTTTATATTATTATGTACTTGAAAAGCATATGAATTTGTGTTAAAATAAATTGATTATATATAAAGGGGAATTTTGGCTTGCAAAATGAGCTTTATGAGCCTTCTGTTTACGAGGAACAAAGGGTTTATGCAAAAAGAGTTAAGGAAATAATTTTCGATTATTATGGATACAAACCGAAGGCATTGGTTGTGACCTTTGGTTGCCAGCAAAATGTAAGTGACTCTGAAAAGTTAAAGGGTATGCTTGTTTCTATGGGTTATTCTTTGACTGAGGAGGAGCATGAGGCTGATTTTATAATTTTTAACACCTGTGCTGTGCGTGGACATGCCGAGGACAGAGTTTACGGTAACATCGGCAAGGTTAAGCAACTAAAAAAAGACAACAAAAAACTGATTTCCGCCGTTTGCGGATGTATGGCACAGCAAGAAACTGTTGCCGACAAGATTAAGAAAAGCTATCCTTATATCGACATTGTTTTCGGAACACAGGTTTTTCACCGCTTGCCCGAATTTGTCTATAAGCGAATAAACGGTTCAAAACGCATTTTCGAGAGAATACTTGACAACGAAAAAATTGTTGAGGATATTCCTGTAAGCCGTGATGGAAAATATCGTGGTTGGCTTCCGATAATGTATGGTTGCAATAATTTTTGCACCTATTGTATCGTGCCTTATGTCAGAGGACGTGAACGCTCACGTCAGCCCGAAAAAATCATTGCCGAAGCCAAGGAGATGATAAAACAAGGCTTTAAGGAAATTACGCTTTTAGGTCAAAATGTTAATTCTTACGGTAAAGGGGAAGCACACGGTATAAATTTTGCAAAGCTTCTTCGTATGCTTAACGAATTAGAGGGCGACTTTGTTATAAGATTTATGACCTCACACCCAAAGGATTGCACCATTGAGCTTCTTGATACTATTAAGGAGTGCAAAAAGGTGAGCCGACATTTGCATCTGCCTTTCCAAAGCGGCAGCAGTCGTATTTTAAAGCAAATGAACAGATATTACGATCGACAAGCATATCTTGCTTTAATTAAAGCTGCAAAGGAACGAATACCCGACGTATCACTTACAAGCGATATAATTGTCGGTTTCCCCGGTGAGACTTATGAGGACTTTTGCGAAACATTAAGCTTAGTCAAAGAGGTTGAGTTTTCCTCACTTTTCACCTTTATCTATTCCCCGAGAAACGGAACACCTGCGGCTAATATGCCCGATATTGTTTCCCGTGAGGAAAAGGGCAAGTGGTTTGATGAGCTGTTGGCACTCCAAGAAGAAATTGCAAAAGAAAATATTGTAAAAAATATCGGTAAAACTATCAGAGTGCTTTGTGAAGAAATTAACGATGACGGATATATAGTCGGTCACTCGAACGGTACTATTTCGGTAGAGTTTAAAGGCGATGAAGCTTTACTCGGAAAATTTGTTATGGTAAAGATTGATTCATATAACGGTGCTTATTATGGCACACTAATAAATTAAATGAGGTATTAAAAATGGACGTTATTGAAAGTGTAAGAAATTTAGGAAAAGCAATTCAGGCAGATGAGCGCTTTGTAAGATATGCTAAAGCTCGACTTGCTAATGATAACGATAAAGAATTGCAGGCTCAAATTGGTGAATTTAATATCATCAGAATGGAGCTTGACAATCAGTTCCAGCAGGAAGAAAAAAATCAAGAAAAGATTGATGAGCTTAATACAAAGCTTCGTGATGTTTATGGTAAGATTATGGCATCTGATGCTATGGTGGAATACAACACCGCAAAAGCAGAGCTTGACCAATTAGTAAACGAAGTAAACACAGTTATTTCAAAAGCATTAGACGGTGAGGACCCCGAAACCTGTGAAACTACCGCTTGTACCGGTTCTTGCTCGACCTGTGGCGGTTGTCACTAATTATATAAATATCAGAAAGGGGTGGGAAAAGTGTCTTTGTCACCTATGATGCAACAATATTTGGATATAAAGTCTCAAAACGAGGATAGTATTCTCTTTTTCAGAGTAGGCGATTTTTACGAAATGTTTTTCGAAGACGCAAAAACCGCCTCTGAAGAATTGGATATTGTCCTTACGGGTAAGGATTGCGGACTTGAAGAGCGAGCACCTATGTGTGGTGTGCCTTTTCATAGCTGTGAAGCATATATTGCAAGACTTGTTGAAAAGGGATATAAGGTTGCTATTTGTGAGCAAACCGAAAATCCTGCTACTGCCAAGGGTCTTGTAAGGCGTGATATTATCCGTGTTATTACTCCGGGTACTGTAATTGAGGACAGTATGCTCGAAGAGGGTAAAAACAATTACTTGGCAGCAGTAGTTTATGAAAAAAACGGTTCGGGACTTTGTTTTTGCGATGCTTCAACAGGCGAGTGCTTTGTAACCGCTGTTCCAAGCGGAAAGTCCGAACAAAAAGTTGTCGAGGAAATTTCACGCTTTAAGCCACGTGAAATAATAATCAGCGAAAAGAATTTAAAACAACTAAAATCCTTAAAGCAAACCATTGACAATAATTTTGATTGTGTAATTACGCTCAAAAGCGATGAGTATTTTGACGCACAGTCAGCGGAAAAGAGAATACTTTCACACTTTTCTGTAATCAGTACCGAAAATATCGGCATTGAAAAGCAAAGCGGTGTGTCTCGGGCTTTGGGTGCTACACTCGAATATATTTACGAGACAGGGCTTTCTGACAACACCTCTATAAACAAGGTTGAGGTTTATTCCGACAAGCAGTTTATGCGCCTTGATATGACGGCTGTTCGCAATCTTGAAATTGTTGAGACAATGCGTACAAAGTCAAAAAAAGGCTCTCTTTTATGGGTTGTAGATAAAACTAAAACCGCAATGGGTAAACGTCTTATTCGCTCTTGGCTTTTAAATCCATTGCTTAATATTACGCAAATTACACTTCGTCAAAATGCTGTTGAAGAATTGGTTTCTGACACAATGCTTCGGGGAGAGTTGTGTGAAAGTTTTGTCGGTATTCGTGATATTGAGCGTATAATGACAAAAATTGTTTATGGTACATCCTCGGCTCGTGACCTTAACGCCATTGCCGATACAGCAGAAAAATTTCCGCAAATTAAGAGTCTTTTGGTAAATGCAAATTGCAAAATGCTTAAAGATATTTACAATTCTATTGACACCTTAGAGGACATATCTTCTCTTATTCGTTCAGCAATAGCAGACGAACCGCCTGCTACAATCCGTGAGGGCGGAATTATAAGAAAAGGCTATAACACCGAGCTTGATATGCTTCGTGGTGATATGACTGATGGTACAAATTTCCTCGCTGATATTGAAAGTAGGGAGCGGGAACGCACAGGTATTAAAAATCTAAAGGTTAAATACAACAAGGTTTTTGGCTATTATATAGAGGTTACAAATTCTTTCCTTGATAAAGTGCCGGAGGATTATATCAGAAAACAAACACTTACAGGTGCGGAACGTTTTATTACCGAAGAGCTTAAAGAGCTCGAAAAGCGAATGCTTTCGGCTAAAGACCGTTCTTTCCAGCTTGAATATGAGCTTTTCGATGAAATCAGAAAAAAAACCGCAAACGAGCTTGTACGTTTTCAAAAAACCGCATCAGCTATTTCACAGCTTGATGTTCTTTGCTCCTTTGCAAATGTAAGCTCAAACAATATGTATTGTCGCCCTCTTGTTAATAATAGTGGTAATATTAAAATTAAGTCGGGCAGACATCCTGTTGTTGAACAGGTGTCCAAAACTCCCTTTGTTGCAAATGACACCTTCCTTAATATGCAGGAAAACAGAACTGCAATAATTACAGGTCCTAATATGGCGGGTAAATCTACATATATGCGACAAGTTGCTATTATTACTCTGCTCGCACAAACGGGTTGCTTTGTTCCGGCTCTTTCTTGTGAAATTGGTATTGTTGATGCGATTTTTACCCGTGTCGGTGCTTCAGATGATTTAGCTTCGGGACAATCTACTTTTATGGTTGAAATGAGTGAGGTTGCCGATATTCTCAAAAATGCGACCAAGAATAGTCTTTTAATTCTTGATGAAATTGGACGTGGCACCTCAACCTTTGACGGTATGTCAATTGCTCGTGCAGTTTTGGAGTATGTGGTCGATAAAAAGAAGCTTGGCGCAAAAGCACTTTTTGCAACTCACTATCACGAGCTTTGTGAAATGGAAAACGAGCTTTCAGATGTCAAAAATTATAACATTGCTGTTAAAAAACGTGGCGATGATATTACTTTTTTGCGTCGTATTGTTCCGGGTGGTGCCGATGACAGCTATGGTATAGAAGTAGCAAAATTAAGCGGTATTCCATCGAGTGTTACAGAGCGTGCCAAGGAAATTCTTAAAAAGACTGAAAGTGAAGGTCTTGTAACCCATAAAACTGTTAAAGAGTCTAGTATGCAGTTGCCACTTGAAATGATAAATGCTAACGAAATTATGTCAGAGCTTAAAGCTATTGATGTCAATACTCTAACTCCGATAGAATCAATGCAAATACTTTTTGATATTTGTAATAAAGCGAAAGAATTTTAGCCAAAGCATTTAAACTAAGACCCTGCCTTAAAGGGCGGTTTTTAGGTGGCTTTCGGCTCATTGTCACGTATAGGCGTTAGCCTTATACGCTTCGCTTCACCAAAATCCCCACAAAAAATCG
>JAZNRN010000031.1:0-6070 GCA_045590775.1 Acutalibacteraceae bacterium | reverse complement strand
CGTCAGCCAATTTCTTCGAATTTTCATTATTAGCACTGTAAAAAACCTGTGAACCAATGGCCGCTGATGTCGTGAATTTGTTCAAGTGGATACTTACGAACAGTGCATCGGGATTATTTTTCATAAGCTGAAGTCTTTGGTTTAAATCGTCTTTTTTTCGACTTGCAATCGGTTTTGCGGTTTCTTTTTCGGTAGAAGCATCACTATTTCTTGTCAAAATAACTTCAACACCGCTTTGCTCAAGAAAAAAGGCCAATTTAAGAGCAATTTTTAGGTTAATATCCTTTTCAAGTGTACCATCAATTGCCGTTGCTCCACCATCAAACCCGCCGTGGCCTGCGTCAATAATTACTTTAGGTATAACCGTATTTTGTGAAGAAACGCTTGTGGCCTCCTCACTATTAAAAATTAGATTAACCGAAACTATGAAAACAAAAGTCAAAATTACAACAAAAGCTTTTTTCATATCGCACCCAAATTTCAAAAAATATATGTTAAAGGATATGAAAAGTTTTTATATATTATTCGATATTAGTTGCACGCTTTATGCTTGATTTTCCGAATTTTTGGCGAACTTTATACAGCTTGTCCTCAATTATTTCCTGTTCGGTTTCAATTTTTTCATTACCGAAGATATCCTGTTGTACCGCAAGCTTTTCTTCTTTTAAATTTATTGCACGAAGTCCTACTGAACGAAGTGGTTCGGAAAAATCGTAATTTTTGAGAAAAAGCTCGAAGCCCCTTTTGGCAAAGGTAAGAGTTGAATTAGTAGGAACAGAAAAGCTCATACAGAATTCCTTAACCTTTAAAGAAGATGTCCTAATGTGAACACCTACCCCACAGGCATAAAGATTTTTTTGGTGCAAAATATCACAAATATATTGTGAAAAAGAAAGAAAAGCTTTCCAAACATCTTCTTTTGTCTTAAAATCTTGTCCTTTGGTAATTGATTTTCCGATACTTTTTGGTTTGTCATTTTCACGTGGAGTGACAACCGGTGTATCATCCTCGCCAAGAGCCATCTTTTTTAGTTCGAGTCCATTTTTTCCAAGAAGACGTTTAAGTGTTGCATCATCACAACAGGTAATATCACCGATTGTATTGACACCCGAATTTTTAAGCTTTTCGCAGGTTTTTTTGCCCACAAAAAGCATATTTTCAACCGGCATTGTCCAAATTTTTTGTTTATAGTTTTCCCTAGAAATAACCGTCACAGCATCGGGCTTTTTCATATCAGAGCCTTGCTTTGCAAAAACCTTATTAAAGCTTACGCCAATCGAAACGGTAATACCAAGTTCCCGCTTAATATCCTTTCTGATTTTTTCGGCAATCTCCTCCCCACTTCCAAAAAGAAGCGTACTTCCCGTAACATCTAGCCAAGATTCGTCAATGCTAAACGGCTCTATCATATCGGTATAGCGGGAATAAATTTTATGAGCTTTTTTAGAATATTCCTCATATTTTTCATAAAGCGGTGGCAACAAAACCAAATCTGGACATTTGCCTCTTGCTTCAAAAATCGGCTCTGCAGTTTTGACACCAAATTTTTTAGCAATCTCATTTTTAGCCAAAATAATACCGTGGCGGTTTTCCTTATCACCGCAAACCGCCACAGGCATTTCTTTTAATGTAGGATTAAAAAGAAGTGAAACCGATGCAAAGAAATTGTTAAAATCACAATGAAGTATTACTCTGTCATGCATCCTTTTCCCTCCTCGAACATCTGTTCTTATATTATACATCAATTTCCCTGTTTTGTAAAGAGGAATATTTTAATAATTCAAATACATAGCACTTACGTATCCTGTAAACGAATTATAACTGATAACTGCCCAACCATTATCAACTGAAAAAACCGTTACTTCACTTCCGTTTGGAACAGAACCGATAATTGGTGAGGTAGTAGAGGGTCCTGTGCGAATATTAAGATTTGAACCATTTGTAGCGACCGTTGCCGTAAAGATATTTTGCGGCGTATTAAAAGGAATACCAAAATATTCGGTCAAGGAATAAACTATGTTTGCGGCGATTGCTTCAATGTTATTCTTTATCCAATTTGCATCCTCTAAATTATCGTGATATGCAATTTCAATAAGCACACCCGGAGCCCGCACACGCCGAACCTCTCCAAGTGTGGTAGTAGGTACTGTTTTCACATTTTGAGGAATAGGATAAATAATCTTCAGGTTTTTAGCGACTATATCGGCGAAGCGTTTACCCTTTTCGCTTGTAGGGTAATAATATACCTCGCTTCCTCTGCGACTGCCATCCCCTGTTCCCGTTGCGTTTGAATGAAGCGCTAAATGTAAATCATAATTACCGGCATTTGAAGCCCTTATGGAAGAGGCTGCCGTCATATCAGGAGTGTTTCTGACAAATTTTATACCGCTTGCTGCCAAATAAGGCTCCATAGCATCGGCAATCAGATTCATATACTGCTCCTCATTACCGCCTCCGTTATATGGGTTAAACTCTTGGGTTGATGGACTTAAATAAATTATAGGCATAGAAAAATCCTTTCTGCTTCAATTTAGTATAACACACTAATATTGTATGAAACAGAAAGGAAAAAGTTTATTCTTTTATAAATTCAAACTTTATAGCTTGGGACTTTACCTGCGATAAAAACCAACAGTAAAGCGCTTCTCCAAGCTCTTGAAAAATTGGGTCGCCATCGTGAGAACAAAGCATAGCAAAGGTTTGTCCGATTCTTCGCTCTATTTCGCCGCCACGTCTAAAGGCTAAATAATAAAACGAAAATGCGCCCGTATCCTCACTCGTTTTGAAAATTTCGGGTTCGAGCGATTTAATCGTATCCAAAAAGCTTTTTTGTGCGATACCGCTTAATGTATCATCGGTTATAAACTGCTCAAAACCAATGGTTGCCGTAAAGGAAAGTAAAAGTCGTCTTTGAATAAGCATATCAATATTATTTTGACCGGTACTTTCAGATTCTTTAGCGTCTTTGATAAATTTTTCGGCAACAGTCTTTCCAAAAAGTTTAGCTTTTTCTGTCAAGCTTTTATCAAGCTTTAAATCATCATTATACAGTTCCTTATTCCTTTTCACATCGACAGAAGGTCTGTTACCTGCGATTTTAATGTCATTATCGTTATACAATTAAATCACCTCACAAAATAAAATTCAAAAAATTAAAGCTATTTAAGGGCCTTGGCTAATTGATCAGGACATGAGGTTGATTTAAAGCCGCACCTTATTCCTTCTAATCTTTTGATTACATCCTCAATCTTCATGCCCTCAACCAAAGCAGCTATACCCTGCGTGTTGCCGGCGCAACCGCCTTGAAATTTAACTTTTTTCACTATATCGTCCTCAATATCAATTATGATATTTCTTGAACATACGCCACTTGTTTTATAAGTAAATTCCATAAACTATACCTTATTTATCCTTAAATCTGTTACTGCGTACCGGATGACGCAATTTGCGGAGAGCTTTTGCCTCGATTTGGCGAATACGCTCTCTGGTTACATTAAATTCGGCGCCAACCTCTTCAAGAGTGTGGCATCTTCCGTCTTGGAGACCAAAACGAAGTCTTATTACAGATTCTTCACGAGGAGTAAGTGTCTTTAAAACGCCGTCAATATCCTCGTTTGTAATAGTTTTAAGTGCCGCCTCATCGGGAGCCAAGGCGTCCTCATCACGAATAAAGTCCATAAGTCGTGAATCCTCCTCAGGACCGATAGGAGTTTCCATAGAAACAGGCTCTTGCGCTACACGCATAATTTCTCTAACTCTTTCAACAGGCAAATCCATCTTTTCAGCGATGAGCTCCTCACTCGGTTCAAAACCGTTTTCGTGAAGTAATTGGCTTTGGATTTTTTTGAGTCGGTTGATGGTTTCAACCATATGAACGGGAATACGTATTGTTCTTGCTTGGTCAGCAATAGCACGTGTAATTGCTTGTCTTATCCACCAAGTAGCATAGGTAGAAAACTTAAAGCCCTTTGTATGATCAAACTTGTCAACAGCCTTTATAAGACCTACATTTCCCTCTTGGATAAGGTCAAGGAAATACATACCTCTGCCGACATATTTTTTAGCAATACTAACAACAAGACGGAGATTGGCTTCGGTAAGTCTTTGTTTTGCATACTCGTTGCCCTCTGTGATTTTAACGGCAAGCTCAATCTCTTCCTCGCTTGAAAGAAGCGGCACACGACCGATTTCACGAAGATATACTTTTACCGGGTCATCAAGCGAAATATTTTCAAAAGATGTGTCGTCTTCACTTAACTTGTCAACATCCATTTCTTCGAGCTTTAACTCGTCATCGGTAGGTTCGTCCTCAAAATCAAGGTCTAAAATCGGAGGCTCGGAAAAAAGTTCATCTAAATCCTCCGGTGCATTTTCTATATCATCAATAGTTGTATCTCTTTCCTCTTTTTGAAGGTCTTTGATATTTTCCTCGCAAGCGAGATTATCCTTATTGTTCTTTTCCATATTATTTCTCCTTCTTTTTGTTAATAATATCTTGTAAATTGTTTGCCCAATCTTCAACACTTGTATCAGTAATATCAGAATTTTTGAGAGCTTCTCCTTCATCTAATATAACCTTAATACAGTCGCTTAATACCGCAGCCGAGTTTTTATCTGCTTTATCACTGTTTTGTAGTGAAACCAAAAATCCTAATTCTGCAGGTAAAAGTCGTTGCGCAAAGGTCGAAACATCAAGCGTTCTGCCCTCGTTTAAAGTATCAATAATCATCTCATAAATCCTTTGATTTAAGGATGTTATCATCCTGTCAGGCGGTAAGCTTTCTGCCGCAGTTCTATAAAAATCGGGATGCTGTAAAAGTATCGCAATAACTGTTTCCTCCGCCGCACAAGCCTTTGGCGAAATGCGTCTTTCGGGATTTACATCATCTCGTGAAATTTTAGGTTTTATAGCATCAGCAATTTGCTTTTTTTGTGTTGTGCGTTTTTTTCGCTTGCGCAATTCCTCAACCTTTGCCGTGAGGGCTGTACGTGAAACCCCATACTTTTCGCAAAGCCTGCCAATATAAATATCACGTGTCATAACGTCGTCACTTGTCGCTAATACCTCGGCTGCATTTGACAGATATTGAAGCTTGCCGTCATCACTTTCAAGGTTAATATTGTTTGCCGCCATCAAAAGCTTATACTCAATATCGCTGACAGCACCCTCAAGAAGTGCTCTAAATCTTTCGGGGCCATTTTTACGGATAAATTCATCAGGGTCTTTTCCGTCGGGAATCACCACAACACGAACTTTAAGACCAGTACTTTCAAGAAGCTCTGAATCACGCTTTAATGCCTTTTGACCTGCTGCATCAGCATCAAGCATCAGGACAATTTCTTTTGTGTATCTCGCAATAAGATTAGCTTGTTCCTTTGTAAAAGCAGTGCCGAGCGGTGCTACAACATTTGTAAAGCCGGCTTGATGAAGTGAAATTACATCCATATTTCCTTCAACCAAAATAATTCTATCGGCACAAGAAAGCTTTGCAAAATTCATGCCAAAAAGGTTTTCGCTCTTTTTGTAAACAGGAGTATCGGAGGTATTCACATACTTGCCCCGCTCTTTTTCCTGCCCCGGTACTGCACGACCGCTGAAGCCGATGATATTACCCCTGATATTTATAATGGGAAACATAAAACGATTTCTGAATCGGTCGTAATAGCTTCCTCTTTGGCTTTTACCGATAACATTAGCGGTCATCATGTCCGAAAGAGAAAAGCCTTTGGTTTTTAAATGGTTAATAAGCGAATCCCAACTGTCAGGAGCGGCGCCCAATCCAAAACGCTTTATGGTTTTTAAGGAAAGTCCTCTTGACAAATAATAATCAAGCGCCCATTTTCCATCGGGTGACATTAAATAATTGTGAAAAAACCGTGCAGATTCTTTATTTATATCAAAAATAGTATTTTTAAGCCGTGTCAGTGAATCATCATAACCATCCTGTGGAAGAGTAACACCCGACCTTTCGGCCAAAAGCTTGACTGCTTCAATGTAATCAAGATTCTCGATAAGTCCCGTAAAGGTGAAAACATCACCTCCGACACCGCAACCAAAGCAATAAAAGGA
>JAZNRN010000030.1:0-13065 GCA_045590775.1 Acutalibacteraceae bacterium | reverse complement strand
TGCTCGTTTTGATGGAACATCTCCTGATGAACTGCGCAAAATGACAGACACAGTTAAGGCAGAAAATGATGACACTGTAATCATTTTAGCAGCAGTAAACGGTGAAAAGCTCACTTTCTGTACTGCATGTGGTAAAGCTGCTATCGCAAATGGTGCACATGCAGGTAATATTGTTCGTGAAATTGCAAAGCTTTGCGGTGGTAATGGCGGCGGCAAGCCAGACAGCGCAATGGCAGGCGGCAAGGATATTTCAAAGGTTGACGAAGCATTAAACTCTGCCACCGAAATTGTAAATTCATTACTTAAATAAGGAGTGTTCAAAATGAATAACTGTTTATTTTGCAAAATAGTAAAGGGTGAAATTCCCTCAACAAAAGTTTATGAAGATGAATTTGTTTATGCCTTTTTGGATATTGAACCACAAGCTCCATTTCACGCTATCGTAATTCCGAAGGAGCATATTGCCTCTGCTGATGAAATCACAGCGGATAACAGTATGCTAATCGGCAAGGTTTTTGAAGCAATAGCAAAAATTGCGAAACTGGAAAATCTCGAAAACGGATACCGAGTTGTAAATAACTGTGGTGAGGACGGCGGACAAACTGTTCACCATATACATTTCCATCTCCTCGCTCGCAGAAATTTAGCTTGGCCTCCAGGTTGATTTTAGGAGGAAATAAAATGGCTGAATTTCATTCAATGAAAATTGCAGGAATTGATGTTAATCTTGAAAAATTTCCTGTAAGTGATACCCTCGATATTGCAGCATTTATCATATTTGATAATGTTGAATTAACTGTAAAAGGCTGTGAGGAGTTACTAAAAAAAGTCCCCGAATTTGATGTTATAATTACTCCCGAGGCTAAAAGTATTCCTATTGCATACGAAATGGCAAGACAATCAAATAAACCTTATATAATTGCACGTAAGGGTGTTAAGGTTTATATGAGAAATCCGCTTGAGGTGTCTGTTCAATCTATCACGACAAAGAACGTGCAAAAACTTTTCCTTGGCGAAACAGAGGTTAATAGACTTAAAGGTAAACGTGTGCTTATCGTAGATGATGTTATAAGCACAGGCGAATCATTAGCGGCAGTACGAGAGCTTGTGAAAAAAGCCGGCGGTTTAGAGGCTGCTACCTGTGCATTCTTGGCTGAAGGCGATGCTGCAGAGCGTGATGACATTATCTTCCTCGAAAAGCTACCTTTGTTTTTTAAATAAAAAATCAAATATATACAAAAAAATTCTCCCAAAGTTTTGGGAGAATTTTTTGCTATTTTTTAACATTTTTCTTTGGGCAAAACGAGTTCATAGGACATCTTTCGCAAAAAGCAGTACGTGATGTGCAAATATCACGTCCAAAAAGCACTGCCCTGTGACAAAAATCATTTGACTTATCGGGTGGCAACAGCTTTCTCATAGCGTTTTCAACAGTTAAAGGATTTTTGGTGTTTACAAATCCCAAACGATTGCAAAGTCTTATAAAATGCGTATCACAAACTATTGCCGGTTTTTTATAAATATCACCAACTACCAAATTTGCAGTTTTCCTACCCACGCCGGGAAGTTTTGTCAAATCATCAATATTATCGGGAACAATACCGTCAAAATCTGATACCAACATTTTAGCGATTCCAATTAAATCTTTTGCCTTTGTTTTATATAGACCGCAAGTTTTAATTAAGTCCTCCACCCTTTTCAAATCGGCATTTGCCATTTTGTCAGCGGTTGGAAACGCTTCAAATAGTTGAGGAGTTACCATATTAACTCGTTTATCGGTACATTGAGCTGAAAGTCTTGTCGCAATAAGAAGCTGAAAAGCATCGTCATACTCGAGAGAGCAGATAGCATCGGGATATAGCTTTTCAAGAGCTTCAACTGCTTTTATTGCTAAATCCTTCTTACGCATTTGCACTTTGGAGCTTTAAGTCGCCTGACTTTATCATACCCAATTTTCTCATACCTTCGGCAATAGCTAAGGTTACAACTGCAGGTAAAACGAAGTGCATTAAAAGGATTTGCAAAAGCGCAGTTACGGGTGTCATACCACCTGCTACCATACTGTCATAAGCCATAAACTGACCGACAAGACCTGCTGAGCCCATACCTGAACCCACTGGATTACTTACCATTTTAAGTACTGCTGAAGATACAGGACCCAAAATCGCACTTGAAAGAATTGCAGGAAGCCAAATAATAGGTTTTTTTACAATATTCGGTACTTGGAGCATTGAAGTACCAAGACCTTGTGCTATAAGACCGCCGAATTTGTTTTCACGATAGCTAATTACCGCAAAACCTACCATATTACAGCAACATCCAATAGTAGCGGCACCGGCAGCCAAACCTGTAATACCCATAGAAACACCTATAGCGGCGGAGGAAATCGGCAATGTTAATATCATACCCATAAGTACCGAAATTGCTATACCACCCAAAATCGGATGTGCTTCAACATTAACATTTACAACATTTCCAAGCCACATCATAGCTTCTGAAATATAAGGACCCACGAAATAAGCTACAATTGAACCGGACAAAATACAAGCAAGCGGTGTCACGATTATATCAACCTTTGTTTTACCCGAAACCAGTGCTCCAATTTCTATTGCAACGTAAGCCGCAATAAATGCGCCAAGAGGCTCACCGGGCTTTCCGATAGCAAACGCTTGGGTCAAGATTGAAGGAAAAGCGCCAATCATACCGCATACTGCAGCAGAAACGGTAGTAAGGGGTGATGCCTTTAATTTGCAAGCAACGCCCACACCAATACCGGCACCTGTAAGTGTCTTTGCAACATTACCCATAGCAACTATGTATGCGCCGACTGTGTTGTCGCCGACAATCGCACCGATTTGACAAAGAATCGTACCGATAATCAGCGTCGAAAATAATCCGTACGCCATACCGGAAAGTCCGTCAATAAAAACTCTGTTCAAATACTTCTTAACCATTAAACTTCCTCCTGCAAATAATAATTTCTTAATAGGTATTATACTACTAATATCTCATCAAAACAATATCTTTTTTGACTAAACTGTGTGGATTTTAACGTTTTTTATTGTAAAAATTACAAAAAAGTGATATAATAGAAAAAATGCTATTATGAAGGGGTACTTAAATGACTGATATATATTTAGTAAGGCATTGTGAGGCAATGGGAAATGTTATGCGCCTTTTTCAGGGAACCTCCGATTTGGATATTAGTGACCTTGGTGCTACACAGCTCACATTTCTTACTAAACGTTTTGAAAACATACATCTTGATAAAGTATATTCAAGCCCTCTTATTAGAACACAAAAAACCGCCAAGGCGATTATCGGCAACAGAAATATGGAAATTATTACCGAAGAAGGCTTAATCGAGCTTCACGGTGGCATTATAGAAGGAAAATCTGTTAAAGAAACCTTTGGCAAAATGCCAGATTTGCTCGACGCTTGGGAAAATCATCCACAAGATTTTGCGCCAAAGGACGGCGAAAGTATGCGCCACGCATACCAACGTATATGGGAAACGATTTTACGACTTGTTAGTGAAAATCAGAATAAAACTATCGCTCTTGCAACCCATGGTGGAGTTATCCGATGTTTAAACTGTCGTATTCTTTATAATGATATAACAAAACTAAAGGATATTCCAGTAAGTGATAACACAGGAATTACTCACATAAGATTTGATAACAACGGAAATCCTACGCTAATATCTATGAACAATTCAAGACACCTGCCTGATCTTTATCTAAATAGAAAAGGTAAATTTTCACAATATATTAACGGAGAAATTTGATGCTTATAATGTCGGTTGATCTAGGAAAAGCGAGAACCGGAATTGCACTTTCGGACAATTCTGAAAGCTTTGCCTTTCCTAAAAAAGTAATTACAGAATATAATACAGAAAAACTGATTGACAAAATTATTGACTCTGCAAAAGAGTATTGTGCAGAGCTTATCGTTGTCGGCAATCCTAAAAATATGGACGGAAGCGAGGGTTGGCGCTCTGCCGAGTGTCAGGAAATTGCAAATAAAATCCGTGAAAAATCCGACTTGGATACGATTTTATGGGATGAACGATGCACAACCGTTTCAGCACACACAGCTTTGAATTATACAAATACTAAAGGTAAGAAACGTAAAGATGTTGTAGATGCCGTGGCGGCGGTAATAATTTTAGAGGATTATTTAACCTATCGCAAAAACACAAAATAGTACATATATCAAAAACTGCTGTAAATAATTACAGCAGTTTTTTTATTTGTTATACTTTACCTTTATAAACTTGGCATACTCCTTAATATCATGCCACATTTCATCAGTGACAACAACACCCTCTCCAAAAAGTACAGCTTTAAGCTGCTCTTCGTCACCGACAGTCATTGGTGCCCCGCACAAGTAGGCAACGCTAACATCAAAATAATCAGCAATTTTGCAAAGTGTATCAGTTGATAAGCTTTTAAGTCTTCCCTTTTTATAGTCGGTGAGAATTGAACGAGGTATTTTGCAGTCTCGACATAGCTTTGTCACGTTTATTCCCTTTTTGAGACACAGCTCCTCTATTAAATCGTACACAAAAATCATAAACGGCTCCTAAATTTCGAAATTTCGTAATTTTGTCCTTGACAAGCAGATTATCACGTATTAAAATTACAATGGTTTACGTGATTACGTAATAATTATACGCTGAAAATTATAATTTGTCAAGGAGTTTTTATGTATTTTTGTGAATCTTGTGGCTCTTTTTTTGAAGAAAAAAAGGTATGTCCCTTTTGCGAGAGTAAAAGAGTCCGAATTGCTGATTTTACGCATTGCAGATGCTGCGGAGCAAAGCTCGTACAAGGACAGAGGGAATATTGTTCTGATAACTGTAAAAAGAAGGGTGAATTTTTATGGGAACGAGAACGAAGGCGACGAAGATTATCGCTTATCTCCCCTCTCAATTTAGTTTTAAAGGAAATTGCTGAATATAATAAAAAACATAATACAAAATTAAGCTATGGTCAATATGTATCACTTATAAAGGAGAAAAAAATATGACAGATAAGAAAAATTATTTAAAACAATATCTTTTGCAGGAAAATAAAATCAAACGTTTGACTGAAATGATAATCAAAAAACCCAACGAGGTCGCCAAGTGGGAAAATGAAATCAAAGCCTGTGAAAACTTGAGAAAAGAAATTGAAGACAAAATTTCAAAGATTGATGATCCGGTTCTTTCGGAGCTTTTGTACGAAAAATATATCCTTGGTAAAACCTTGGAGGAAATTTCATTTGACCTTAATTACAGTATAAGACAAATAGAGCGACTACATATAAAAGCACTCGAAAAAATTGATATTTGCTGATTGTCTCTGCACTCAATTATAATATCTAATTATAGAACAAAAGGGCTTGGATGCTATTCCAGGCCCTTTATTTTTTGACATCTCCAATAGGCAAAAATACAAAAATCAGTCATCCGAATTTTTTTACTTGACAAATTAACACACCTCTTGTATTATTATGATAGTACAATAATACAAGAGGTGATTTTATGGCATGGAGCTTTACTTCCGATAAACCTGTATATTTGCAAATAGCAGAGCGTGTAACAGCATCTGTCCTTTCGGGAAAGTACAAACCCGGAGAGCAAATACCTACCGTGCGGCAATTAGCAATGCAGGCAGCGGTTAATCCAAATACAATACAACACGCTTTTTCGGAGCTCGAAAATAATGGGCTTATAGTATCGCAAGGTACTGTCGGGCGGTATGTTACAAAAGACATCGCTGTTATTGAAAAATGTCGCAAACAGTTAACAGAGGACATTGTCCGCAATTTTTTGAAAAAATGCGAAACCTTGTCTATAGGTAAAGACGAAATCATAAATATCATTGAGGAGGTATATAAATGAATATTTTAGAGTGCAAAAATTTAACTAAATCATATAGAAAAAATTATCCGGTATTAAAGGATTTTAATCTGAAAATACCATCAGGAAGAATCATCGGACTGCTTGGTCCTAACGGCTGCGGAAAGTCAACACTTATGAAGCTTATCTGCGGTCTTTTACAACCCGATTCGGGCGAAATTACAGTAGGCGGCTCACCTGTCGGAGAAAAAAGCAAGGCGCTAATCTCATATCTGCCCGAACGTACATATTTTAACGGTTGGATGCAGGTATCACAGCTCGTAACATACTTTAGTGAATTTTATCCGGATTTTGACAAAGCACGTGCCAATAAGCTTTTAAGTGACCTTAATATAAATCCAAACTCAAAGCTTAGCGCACTTTCAAAGGGTAATAAAGAAAAGGTTCAGTTAATACTTGTGATGTCAAGAAATGCAAAGCTTTATCTTTTAGATGAACCCATAGCAGGTGTTGACCCTGCGGCACGTGAGTATATTTTAAGTACAATAGTAAGCAACTACAATCCCGAAGCCTCAATCATCATTACAACTCATCTGATTTCCGATGTTGAGCAAGTTCTTGATGATTTTGTTTTTATGGGCTTTGGTGGTGCAATTTTGAGACTTGGCAATGCCGAAGAAACCCGCAACGAATACGGCAAGTCACTTGATGAGCTTTTCAGGGAGGTATACAGATGTTAAGAAAAATATTAAAATATGACTTTAAATTTCTTTTTAAATATTGGTGGATAGGTGCCGTGATTTCTCTGTCTCTATCCGTCGCAAGCGGATTTTGTATCAGATTGCTCGACACTTCTTTAACCGAGCGTGAACTGCCTGCAGTGGTAAACTCGTCTGCCACATCTGTAATTGCACTTTCGATTATTTCCTATATAGCATTTTCAATCATTGCTATGATCCTTATATTTATAAGATTTTACAAAAACTTTTTCAGTGATGAGGGTTATCTCACCTTTACCCTACCCGTAAAGCGCACCCATCTTATAAATTCAAAAATAATCACCTCGGTTATTATCGAGCTTGCAACCTTTGTGCTTATAGGGCTTAGTGTAGCCTTTATGATTATAATTGGATTTTGGGAAGATTTTTGGACCGCAAAAACCTGGGATACAATATGTAAAATCTTTGAGTTCTATTTTAAAGACCATGTCCTGTGCCGAGTTGCATATATAATCGAAGCTTTAATTCTGATAGTTCTGTCTGTGATTTTCAGTAATTTATTTTTGTTTTGCTGTATCACATTTGCATCGATCATCACAAAAAAAGCACGTGTAATTACCGCAATCGGAATATACTATGGTGTCAATATGGTTATCTCATTTGCAATGCAAATATTTATGCTTTTCGGCATAGGAACAATTACAGATTATTTTCTGGAGCTCAGCGATAAAATGCTTGAGCCGATTGTTTGCTTGTCGGGTCTTGGTATTATATTGCTTATAGGCTTGTTCTGCTCTATACTTTATAATTTGCAGTATTATATGATTGACCGCAAGTTAAATTTGATATAAAGGAGGAAAAGAAAAATGAAAAAGATTATTGCTTTATTTATTACCGCTTTATTGCTTATTTCAAGCTTTTCCTTTACCGCATTTGCAACGGAAGAACCATCTTTTAATTTTGAAGATGAATATACTACAATTCTCAGCGAAAAGACAGAAATTACTTTTTCAGATGATTTTAAAACACTATATTTCGGAAACGATGAATATCTTCGTTTTTCTAGTCAAAACATTTACAATGATATGTTGGCGGAGCTTAACAACAAAATTATCCTTTCACCCAAACAGGAAAAGGAAATAAAAGAAATCATGCTAAACGCTGATAAAAAAGGTGTACTTATTGGTGCTTATATAGAGTACGTTGATGGTGCGACTTTATCCAGCACTTATATCAAAGCGGAATATTTAGAGGAGTACAACAAAATCATTGAAAATGATTTTAATGAGTGTGTGGTCGATTTTGCTTACCCCGAATACAATACCGTAAAGCTTTCAGCAAATCTTCTTTCCGGAAAAACGGTCACCATAAAGGACATTGAAATCAATGTGGATGACTACTTCCCTGTTCTCGCAAGCTCGGCGGATGAAAATTTAATTGTCGAAATCGGTATCGTGATACTTTCAGAAGGTGATTATTATTACGCCTCTTACAAAGAGCTTGGTACAAGCAGAGATATGTACTTTATTTACGATGAAGTTTCTGTAACAGCGCATAAAATCACAGATGCAAAAGCAATCGAATCGCTTAACGCAGCAATTAAGAAATACTACGACAGCGATTTAGGCTTTTTTTATGATGATAACTTCACTAAAAAGATTTCTGATATATTTATCATTTTAGTATTCGGTATATTGCCTTTTGCTTTGCTTGTGGCATTTACGATATTTGCAATTCGTTCAAAGCAAATTTACCGCAAAATGTGCATTATCGGAGCTTCCCTTTCTGCAGCAGAACTCATAGTGTTTATTATTGTAGCACTATTAGTAATTTAAACGAGGAAGTTATTATATGGATATAACAAAACTTGATATTTACGATATTGAACTATTTGACCTTGCTAATACAGTTGCCGAACAGGTTTTTGGTATAGAGCCTATAAAAGCAAGTCCAAAAAAGCAGAAGAAAATACGTAAGTGGGTAAATAAGACCTACATTGATCTTGAAGAACTACCTAAAAAAGTTTTATGCTTTGTTGACAAATCTAAATCCGATTTTGAATTCATAGAATTTATGGCCGAATGTTCAAAATACATTAAGGAAAAAGGAACCTTAAAAAGACAACGTTTTGATAAAGTATCAGAGGATTTTTCGGAGGATGTAAAAAAAGCGTTTCTTGATTTGTTTGAAACGATAGAAGATTGTGAAAATATTGAAAAACAAAAGAACAAAATCATATTCACACTTGATGAATCCGATTCCCACACAAGAAAATTAGTGCTATATACTTCTGCCGAAAATGCTTTATCTAAATTTGATATGCTGCAATTTAGAGATGCACAAATTTTTAAAGAAGAAAGCGGTTATAAGCTAATTTGTGAAGCGGCAAATTTTGAGGAGGAAACAATTTTTCCTATAGGTATCTTTTTTGATAATGCAACGGTTGAAGTTAATATTTATCGTGCTGATAACACTGAATTCGGTCTTACCCCTTGGAACACTTTAGTTTCTATAGCAACCGAAATTTTAAGTAAAAAAGAGCTTGGAGATAAATATTTCAACGAACAAGAAAAAGAATTAATGCCACTTATAAAGGAAATCAGCGGTTTATCTTTGTTTTCACGACTTTTGGATGATGAACCTCAAAGCTTTGAAATTCTAAAGCAATATATAAATAAGCATAACGTATGCCATTTAATTCCTTTGCTTGATAAGGTTAAAGAACATTTTACTAAAATCACGTCAAGACAAATGCTCTTGGCTCGCCTCGATAACAAATTGAACGATAAAAAGTGTGAACCCTTGTGGCGAGAATTGTATGGACTAATAGCAGAAACTCAAAAAGGCTATCCTGACAAAATACTTTCTTACAATCAAAAGAAATTAAATAAAATCAGACTGCAAATAGAGCAATCCTTTCATAATTTAGGTTATGAGGGTAAATATCCAACCTTTAATAAAAAAGGTGCGCTTAAAGGAATTCGATTAGAAGAAAGCTATACCCAGACCTATTTTGTGGGGCTTGAGAAAAACGTTGAGTATATAATTCATTGCACAGAAAGTATCAATAACGGCGAATTAGGAATACAGTTCCTTTGCGGAACTGCACTTCTAAAAAAGAACGAAGCTGTTACAGATATTTATTCCTGCTGTTTTAATGCAAAAGGAAGAAGATTATATAAAACGGTTTATTTTTCCCCCGATTCTGAAGCCAATTTACTAGACCGATACGCTAAAATAGCCGCCAAAAAAGCTGAATGTATAAAACTTAATAAATACGAGCGAGAACTCTTTGGAAACGACTTTATTCCTTGGGCAAATTTTCTTACGGTTTTATTCTTTGCCGGTGGTTTGTTTGCTGCTTTAATGACAGTAGCAATGATATTGTTCGTTTGTGTAATGACGATTATAGAAGAAGGCTTTAGTGCAGTTCCCGAAACAATCGGAATGATGCCGTGGTGGTTATGCTTTTTGTTCTGCTTTTTCGGCTTCGGCATTCCAATGGCTATAGTGGAAACAAAGGCTAAGAGAAAATAATGTGATAGGTGATTCTATGTGGCAATACTTTATCGAATCTAATTTATATAAAATTGAAATCACCGGTGGTAGTGTTAAGATCTTTGATAAAAACACAAACACTCTAAAAAAAGAATTTAAAGGCTATACATATTTATATACAGGCGCCATTAATCCTAATGAAACCGAGTTTTTTGCTTTGGAAAACGGAAAGCATTTTTATGTTTATTCTTTGAAAAACCTAGAATTAAGGAAGAGAGTTACCCTACCACGAACCTATGAATCTATTGATGTATGTGGTTTTTATTCTGAAGAAGGTAAGACAATAAACATACCGGCAGAGCGATATGTTTACGATAATAAAGAGCAAGAAATAGGTCATTATGAATATGTATTATTTAAATACTCTTCTGCCGACTACACATTGATTGAAAAAATTGATATTCCTGATAATCATTGTTATCTTTGGGATGATATAAAAAATTGGGTTTCAAAAAATAATATTTAATTTTAGAATACGGTTCCAAGGCGGTGAAATAATGTCTCAATCACAAAAAATGCAAAAGGCATTATATGAGTATGTTATACCCAACCTAACAGCAAAAGGGTTTATAGGTAAATATCCACATTATAAAAAGTTATATGAAAATAGAATTGAGTTGTTGGTATTCCAAACCAATAATTTAGGCAATTCGTTTACTGTTGAAGTATCTACCGTTTTTTTGCCCGAAAGCAAGCGTGATAGCAACTTTTATAGCGACGAATTTGAAACAATTGAAAATGCGACTGTTTGGGATACCAATTTACGTTATCGGTTAAAAGGGACTTATGATGGGTGGTTTTATTATACTGATGTTTATAAGCAAAAAGTAAAATCAATGATACTTTATAATTCAATCAGCGAAACAAAAGCAAAGACATATATTCCCTTGAAAGATGAAGTTCTTATTCAAAAAGCAGATAAAAATATCTATCTAAAAGTATGCAATGAAGTAAACAAACAAATGGTGAACGCATTTAAATGGTGGGATGCCTTTAATAAAAACAACAGAATTAAAATGAAGTTATTAGAAAAATTTAAATGAGGAACTGATATGAAAATTCTTGAAATTGATTACGATTACTATTATTATCCGGATGATATTTCTTGCATTGATGATTTTATTACATATGCAAACGAAAATTATAATTCGTTTATTAAATTAACATGTCTTGAAACAGAAAACTGCATCTTTCCCTATTTCATTAGCGAGGAAACTAAACCAGTTTTTATTAACATTGCAAACATCCAAAGAATATCCGAGGTTGAAGCTACCGTTCTTTGTAGATTGGATTACGATATTCGTCTTGAACAAGTCGTAAAAAGTAAATGTATTAATTGTATTCATTATGAAGAAGATTATAACGGAGATAATCTTAAAGGACATCGTGAAAAAATATCTCTTGACGGTGAGTGCTGGTCGTACGAAAAGGTAAACAACGATGACTAAAAATGAATTTTATAATAAATGGCTTGAAGCGTTTTCTTCTGATATTCCTAATAAGGAGATTGAAAAATACGTCAAGGCAACAGGTAATTATATTTGGCATGTTTTTTCTTGGGTACTATTAGATAAAAGTCTTTATTTAACCGGAGAGTCTGCAAAAAAGGCTTATCACAACATCGATAAAAGTGAAGCTGTTTTTATCGATTGGTTTGAAGATGAAGAAACTAAAGATATTACTTGGGAGTTAGAATCCGCAAATTCTTTAGACAGCTTTGCTGAGGTGTATGTAGTTGATAAAGATTTTAAGTGGACATACATAAAAACTCATGAGGATATGTGTGGACCGTATTTTATGAAACGAAACTAACATGGTGATAAAATGTTTAAATATAGGTTTAAGTGCACTGATAAAGAAGTTATTCTTTGCAAAATAAAACAAATATCAGCAAAAAATTCAACTTACATAAAATCTATATTTGGTATGAGATTATATGAATCAGGGATTCATATTAAACGTTGTGAAGATAAAATTGAGGGTTTCTTTCTACAGGAATCCGAAGAAGAAACACATAAAGGCTCACCTGTTCGTGTATGTTTTACAGGAAAGTTTACAGAAGTAAATGGGGATTTATTTTTTGAGGTTTATATTTACCCGAAAATGACAGAATTACTTATCTTGCTTTTGGCCGCTGTTTTTATCTCAGTCACCGGTAAAACAGCCGGATTGGTAATATCAATCATATTACTATCTTTCTTCGCAAAAGGGTATTATGATATGATAAAATCGTTATATGATGAACTTTGCAAAATCTTTTGTTAAATACTAATGGTGATATTATGAAAAAAATACTTGCAATCATATTTGCATTAATTGCTCTTAGCGTTAGTGGTTGCTCCACCCAAAATGATAAGGTTTTAACTTCACTTGGCGAATATAAAACAGAAGTATATTTTACAAGCGGCGGCTTTCAGGATTACACAGATTATGCTAAATATACTTATAAAAAAATCGAGTTTAGTGATAACAAATACTTCAAATTAATATCAACTGATAGCGAAAAAGACCTAAAAGCCCATATTGACAATTTTGAGGAATGTATTGAATCAATTAAAAACTCGGATTCTAAAAATGAACTTGTATTGGGGTACGACTTCGATGCTTCTGTAATTTCCGATGATGATTACTTATATATCTATGATGATCCTGATTATTCGAAATTTGGAAACTATGATATTTATTTTTATAATACAGAAAACATGACACTATATTATTTTCACAATAATATATAATACGCCCAAGGAAACGATGAAATGGAATATATATTCGAGATAATTTTTGAGACATACTTTGAGTTAATGCTACTTATTGTGCCCGAAGAAAAAGTAAGAACTAAAAAATATAAAGTTTTAATATCTATATTTGCCTTTTCCGTTTTGCTAGGCGTTTTTGCCTTGTTTATTTGGGGAAGTGTGTTAATAAGTGATTACAACAATAAAT
>JAZNRN010000029.1:0-8017 GCA_045590775.1 Acutalibacteraceae bacterium | reverse complement strand
ATAGCTGTTTTCGCCTTTTTTATACTCACCCTGAAGCTTGACAAAATTCAGGGTAATATTTAAAACGTTTGAAACAGCACAGGTTGCTAAAAAAGTTATTTTTGAAACATCAAGATTGGAAATGGAATTTTTCTTGATTTTATTGTAAAGGGTAACAGGAAAAGTTATATCTTCCTTCGTCTTTTTGAAAGCGGTTCTGCCATAGCTTTTAATATAGTCGATTTGGCGTTCCATTCGAAGATATGCTGCGTTTAAGGAAGTTGAGTCACGCTTTTGAAGATAATTAAATGCTAAATGTGAAGACAGATTTGTGGGCTTGCCTTTTTTGAAGTAGTAGGTGTACCCGTTTTTCATTAACTCCAAATTTTCGTTTGGGGTAACCTTCACAGTTCCTACCGCCTCGTGAATTGCGGGTATTGAGCGATAATCAACAGCAAAATATGAATTTATCGGCATACCCAAAAGAAGTCGTGATACAGACCTTGATACATTTTGGCAACTTTTATCCTTTCCGTCGCCATAAGAGTATGCAAGGCAAATTTGTTTGGTTTCGACACCTGAATAAACACCACTTTCGGAATAAATATCAATCTCTGCCATAGTATCACGAGGTATAGCAATGACGGTCACTTTTCCGGTTTTTGTATCCATAACTATAAGATAAAGTGCATCTGCTTGACCGGCTGTGCCTGTTTTTGCAACAGGACCGGAGCTTTTGAGATCAGTATCAACTCCCATACAAAGAATTGTAGCGATGTTTTCGTTATAAATATATTCCTCACCTTTGTAGGTGAGTATGTCTTCATCATCAATATGTGCATCAATATTGGTGGGAATTTTAATTTCTGCACTATCCTCTAAAAGCTTTGCTTTGCCGGATAATACCAAATATCCGAATGTTCCTACTAACAAGAGAATAAGGCTCAAAAAAATGCAAAGAATTATCAGAAGTATTTTTTTCCACAACTTCATTTTTTTCTTTTTGCGTTTTTTTGGTGGGGGAGTTTGCTCCGCTGTTTCGAAGTCCTCATTACGGCTTCCTTCGGTTATTCCGGAAGGATTTTCGCAATTATCGGGTTCAAAGGAATTATTTAATTCTTCATCGTTTTGAAAAAATTCTTTTTCTTCGTTATTGTGTTCGTTCATCATCAATTAGCACTCCTTGTACTAAATATCTGTAAGCATCGCTTGTAATGCAGGTGCTCAAGGTGATAATTTTATCCTCGTTTGTGAGAGATACCGAGTCGTCGATGTTTCGCATTGTAGTTTTTGGATCAAGGGTCATATTAAAATAATCTGTTACAACATCAGGATCGGAAAAGTTAAATGAATTTAATATATGCCGATTATCATAACGATATGCCGCATATATTTTGTAGGTTAAAACGTGGCCCGGAGTGTAAATGTAAATATATTTATGCTTATTGAAAAATTTCTTGCTTCTGAATTCGTGTAACGACCCAAACATTGAATCGTCCCGCATATTGTGACCGTAAAGGACGGTGTTGGGGTCGGAAAAATCCTTTGAATTGAGCTTTTGCGAGTAAATAGAACCGGCAAACAAGTATTTATCTTTTAAATCGTGGTTTATATAAAAATTTTCAGGTTGCAACTTGCTTGATTGCAAGACGGGATAGTCAACCTTGGTTCCGGGAACTGTAATCCAAGCGTAAATGTTTGGGTTTTTTTTCTGCAAAGCCTCGAAATCTTTTGGGTTTTCCGGCAGTATTTCTTCCTGTTTTTGTACGACAGGCTTTGGCTGTTCTACCGTTTTATCTTCTTCGAAAAGTGTTGGAAAAAGATAAAGCAATAAAAGAATAACTGCTATTAAAAATATTGCTATTGAAGTAAAGAAAGCAACCTTGTATTTTGTATTTTTCATAAAGAACACCTGATATTTAAAAATATAAAGTTATTATATCATAAAGAATATGTGTATGTCAAATGGACAAACGCATTAGATTTTTTACACAAAACCGAAAAAATAAACCCCTTAAATTTAAAGAGGTTTATTCTTAATCATTTTAATTGGCTTTTTCCAAAATTGCTACTAATACACTTAAATCATCACAATTTTGAGATTCATTTCGGCGTTTTGCACATTCGCAAAGATGCGTGGCAAGGCTCTGTGCATTTCCGTCACGAAAGGCTTCAATTTCGGCTCTTATCCACTCGCTTGAGCTTGAGGTGACACCATCTGACATCATAACCACTATATCTCCGACTTTAAGCTTTATGTGTGCTTTGTCAAAGGAAATATCACGCAAAATCCCGGCAGGTAGTGACGTGCTTTCTGCTTTCATCGCTTTTCCTTGACGACGGATAACGGTAGGTGCGGCACCTGCCTTGTAAATTTCCAAAAGCCCTGTATAAAGGTCGATGCTTGCAATATCGAGTGTTGCCAGAGACTCATCGGTCGATTTAAAAAGCATTGAGGAATTAAGAATTTTAAGAGAGCAGTTGTAGCCGAATCCAGATTTCAACAGCCTTGACATAAGCCCTGATGCCATAGCACCGTCAACGGCTGCTCTGCCACCCGTACCCATACCGTCGCTGAGCACCATTAAAAAATGTCCTTTACCGTCATAAAACTCTTTGTAAGCATCACCGCACATACTTGATTTTTCGGAACAAATCTGATGAGCTCCGAAATCGATTTTTATGTCGGCTTTTTCGCAGACGGTAATATAAATTTCTTTGCCAAGCTCACTTATGACAGGAACATCGAAACTGCGCTCACACGCAATCGATAGTGCACGAATAATCTGCATTTTATTGATGACAAGCTCGTTTTCACGCTTTAACTTAAATTCAAGGGTCATACGGTCAAACTTATCAACTCTGGCACACACTTCGTCGATATTTATACCAATATCCTTAAGAGCACAAACTGCGGTTTGGGCGGCGGTGGTATCGAATTGCTCATCACATTTAAAATCAAGGCTTAAATCGTAAAGCATTGAGGAAATACCGTCAAATTGGTCAGATACCACAGAACGTACTTCGTCAATTCTGTTTTCGGCGGCTATTTTTGAAGCATAGTCGGAATATCTTTTATATGTGGCACTTCCGATTTTTGAAAGGCGTAAGCATCTACCCTTAAATTCTTGACTGACAGCGCTTTCGGGTGAAATTTCACCCTGTTTTACGGCATTTGTCATAGCGATTACAGCGTCAATAGTGCTGTTTTTGCGTGACTCCCAGCAATGCACCCGCAGCTTACATCCAAGACAAGCATCTTGTTCAATATTATAGATTACCTTGTTGAAATCGGGAGAGTTGATTTTTGAAAGCTCGCTCGAGACCTGTTCTACGGTTTGGGATACGTCTTTTAAGGCATTAGAAGCGAGTTCAAGACGCAATGTCAAAGATTTTTTAAAGCTTTCAGGGATATTGAGCTTTGTTTTATAGGAAAAAAGTTTTGTAAAAATAGAGTTTACTTTACGTGGAATAAGCAGATAAATTACCGAACCGAGTGAAACCTCTAAAACACTTATTGCGATTAAATTCACATCTGCCGAGGGTACAGCACCGATGAAGGCAAACAGAATAACAGTAATTATTTGAGCATATTTTCCAAGAGGAGAAAATACCCCTGCCATAAGACCCGCAAATGCAAAGCCTATTCCCGAAAAGCTGCTTGTGTGAGACAAAGTGATACAAAGCGAGGTTGTAATTCCGGCTATTGCACCGCTCAGTATTCCTCCTTGCTTGGCGGCAATTAAAACAAGGGTTGCCGATAAAATTCTGCCTATCGATACCCCTTCGACAGAAAAAGCATTAAGCCCCATTATAAGTATTGATACAGAAATTAAAAGACTGGTCATTTCTTCGGCAGACAGTCCGCCTGTTATACCGTTTAAAAGGCCAAAGCTTTTAGATAAAAAATATGTTCCGATAAAGCAAAGAATACTTTCTGTGGTGGCACTTAAAAAATTTGTGCTGCCGTTTTTCAGGTTTACTGCAGATGTCATAAAGGAAGCAAGTAGTGCTACAACCGATAAAAACATAGGATTTGTCGCAATTTTTTTATATCCGCTAAGAAGCAGTTTTATTGATAGGACCGCAAATAAAGCGGCGATATACTTAAATCCGGAATTGCCGACTATTGGAAAGAAATATCCAAAAAAAGCACCTATTGAAACGGCCGGTGTAAAGGTTGGCGAGGCGGCGGCTAAAAAGCTTATTCCAAAAGGCAACAGCTTGTCCAAAACCACTGCTCTGGTTGCCGATATTCCGCCTAAAAACATAAAAAAGTGACAGCATATTGCAAAGATAATTTCCTTTGGTGTAAAGTTTTCGATTCTGCTCGAAATTTTGACAATCTCTTTCATAAAATTACTGTTTTCCTTTCAAAGCAAAGTATTGTAATTTTATTGTATAACCTGCACGATGTATTTTTTGTCAAACAAAGTTGGGTTAAAAGATAACAAAATGTGATAATTGGAAGAAAAAGAAAGAACAAAATAACATTAGTGATTTTACTATAAATTTATTATAAACACTTAATAATTACGTTGATTGAAAATGCGCTGCGTGATATAATGAATTTAGTAAAAATGTATTTTGGAGGGATTGTGTTGAAGGCAATAGTAAACGCTAAAATCATTTTAAAAGACAGAATAATTGAAAACAAAGCGCTACTTTTTTCTGAAAAAATTGAGGGAATAGTTGATAAAAAGGATATTCCGAAGCAAGCAGAGATTATAGATGCTAACGGTGGATTTGTTTCACCGGGACTTATTGATATTCATATTCACGGATATTTGGGTAAGGACGTTTGTGACGGTGAGGAGGAAAGCATTCGTACGATAGCTTCCGGCATTGTAAAAAATGGTGTTACCGGCTTTTTGCCCACCACAATGACTGTCGATATGGCGGTTATTAAAAAAGCTCTTTGTGTTTTGAGGAGCTTGAAAGAGGAAAGCAAAACCTGGTGTGGCAGTCAGATTCTCGGTTGTCATGCTGAAGGTCCTTTTATAAGCGAATCAAAAAAGGGCGCACAAGACCCTAAATATATACTCAAGCCCGATGCCGAGTTTGTAAAAGAATATGCCGATATAATTAAGATTATTACGCTTGCCCCCGAAGAGGATACAGAGGGTTTCTCGGCTATCAGAGAAATTGCTGAAAAAACCGATGTGGTGGTTTCTATGGGCCATACCTCTGCTGATTATGATACAGCGTACAACAGCACCGAAAACGGTGTAAAGCACGCAACCCATTTGTTTAATGCGATGACTCCTTTGGCACATCGTGCTCCGGGTGTTGTGGGTGCGGCTCTTAGCAGTGACGTCAGCTGTGAGTTGATTGTTGACACTTTCCACGTAAATCCGGCACTTTATGATATGCTGTGGAAACTAAAGGGTAGAAAGCTTTGCTTTATTACCGACTGCTTGCCTGCGGGCGGTTTGCCTTTCGGTGAATATACATTAGGCGGTGCAAAAATTATCTATCGTGATATAGTTTGCCGACTTGAAGACGGCACAGTTGCAGGTAGTGTTTTACCGCTTAACAAGGGTGTTTGGAATGTTTATAAAAATTCAAATATTCCGCTTTATGAGTGTGTAAATGCAGCTTCACTCAACCCTGCTACTACCATTGGTATGGCCGATAAAAAGGGTTCACTTGATATAGGAAAAGACGCAGATATTATTATTTGCGATAATGAATTTAATGTAAATAAAACTATCATAGGAGGAGAAATCAGATATGAAGCTTAAGGTTGATGCAATTCTCGATAAACAGTTTGCCCCTTTATCCCTTCTTTGTCGTGAGATGAGAGAGGCGACCAAAGAGGATGGACAGGATATAATTATTGCGATTAAGCGCAATAAAGGATATACCACTACATACAAAACACGTGTATTTAAGGACAACACAGGTCACGATGAGGAAAACTTTAACTTTATCGAAAGAATGACAAAGGCTCTTTTATGGGTTGCAGGCGGTTATGAAATTTATATTGCCGGAAGTGAGCTTATTGGAAACCGCATTAAAGAGGCTTATACTAATGGCGGTCTTCGTGATTTTGATGTTCACTTTATGGAAAGGGTTTACGAAAATCCCTTTAAGGTGTTTGTATGCTCTTTAGAGGATGCTCCTAAAGATAAATCATCGGCGGCGCCTGTTGGCAGACATTTAGACGGTTGCAGAATCGGTTTTGACGCCGGCGGCAGTGACCGTAAGGTAAGTGCAGTTATAAACGGTGAAAGCGTTTACTCTGAAGAGGTTGTTTGGTTCCCGAAAATCAATTCTGATCCCGATTACCACTATGAAGGCATTTTAAATGCTATGAAAACTGCTGCTTCTCATATGCCGAGAGTTGATGCAATAGGTGTTTCAAGTGCGGGCGTTTATGTTGATAACAGAATAATGGTAGCGTCCCTTTTCTTAAAGGTAAGTGAAGAGGATTTTGATAAAAAGGTTAAGAATATGTACCTTGATGTAGCACGTGAAATCGGCGAAAATATTCCGATAGAGGTCGCAAACGATGGCGACGTTACTGCGCTTGCAGGTGCTATGAACTTAAATGATAATGGCGTTTTGGGTGTTGCTATGGGCACTTCTGAAGCCGGCGGTTATGTTGATGCCGACGGTAATATCACAGGTTGGCTTAACGAGCTCGCATTCGTACCAATAGACAACTGTAAGAATGCTATGGTTGACGAGTGGTCGGGCGACTATGGTTGCGGTGTTAAGTATTTTTCACAAGACGGTGTAATAAAGCTAGCGCCAAAAGCCGGAATCGAGCTTGACGAAAATCTTTCTCCCGCCGAAAAGCTAAAGGTTGTGCAAGGTTTTATGGCTAAGGGGGATGAGCGAGCAAAGGCAATATACGAGACAATAGGTGTGTGCTTTGGTTATGCCATCGCTTTTTATACCGAGTTTTACGATATAAACCACGTGCTCATTATGGGCAGAGTTACCTCCGGCGAAGGCGGTGCTTTATTACTTAACAAAGCTCAAGAGGTTTTAGATAAAGAGTTTCCCGAATTGGCAAAAAAGATTAAGCTTAATATCCCTGATGAAAACTCTCGCAGAGTTGGTCAGTCGGTAGCCGCTGCATCTTTGCCAAAATTAAAATAATACCAAAACAACGGACAGTTTAACACTGTCCGTTGTTTTTTAGGGATTACACATTTGTTCAGAGACGTCTGTCTATTTTGTTTCCGCACATACTGCAGTGCGTTTGCTCGTTTGTTATTATGTAGTTACAGTGTTCACACCTTTGAATCGATGTCTCTGTGGAATTTTCCAAATTTACAAAATTATTATTTTCTTTAGATGGTACGTGTAATTCTACGTAATCACTTGCGATAAAATAAGTTATCAAATGTTCGGTTAAGGATAAGATTTGAATTATCAAAAAGTGTTCTTTAAAAATTTTAAATTGACCGACTCCGTATGATGCCTCCGACAAGTTTGAATTATAATCATTGGAAAGATAGGAAAATACATTATCTTCTGTGATGCATAACAAAATTAAAATTCCTATTAAATTTACAATAATATAAAAACGACTGTTTTTTCGATGCATAGAATAATCCAACTTTTTATCATCGAACAAAGAAAACAAAAATCCTACAATTAGTATAATTACAAAAATGACTGCAATAATCAAGAAAGGATTGGAATCTTCTTTTTCTGCCCACATATTATATTCATCATTGTAATTTGTAGCATTGATAAAATACCGAATCCATATAATTACTTGAATAAAATTAGATATAATATCTACCGCTTTAATTTTTCCCATTTTGAACGTCTCCTTTAAAATAAAAAAGTGCGACCACCGAAGCAGCCGCACAAAAAACGCAAACTCCGATAGTCGCCAAACCAATTCAATATAAAGGGCAATAAGCACAATCGTATTGATAGAATTTGCGTTTTTATCAAATTCATAATACGAATATGCTCAAAAAAGGGTACAAATATCCTAAAAAAGACAAAAATTGCCCCTATTTTTTATATTCAATTGGTTTGGCATAATCATTGTAGCATTTAATGGATTATT
>JAZNRN010000028.1:0-2698 GCA_045590775.1 Acutalibacteraceae bacterium | reverse complement strand
GGATAAACCGTAAAAGAAGGAGTTTTTTCACTGTGAAATGGGCAAAGACCGACTAAATTCTTGCCACGGCGTTTTAGATTGACATACTGCGAAATTGCAGTCTCAATATCATTGCGATATTTAATCTCGCTCAAAACATTATCGGGTATTGCCATAAATTCTCCTCCTTATTTTTAGTAATTAGTTTAGGTTATAACGTCCAACCTTTTGGTATATAAATGTTTGAATAGACACTTGTTGCATAATGGTCTGTCATACCCGCTACATAATCTGCAACCGCACGTGCTTTGCCCTCATTTTCATAAACAGCTAAATATTCTTCAGGGAGCTTGTCAATATTTTTCTCATAATAATCAAAAAGCCCCGATACAAGCCCTAAAACCTTTGTTTCTTCAGATTTAGCAACAGGATTTTTATAAACCGCATCAAACAAAAAAGAATGAAGCAGATTGTAATATTTTTCGGTTTCTTGGTCCATTTTTATGTCAGAATCACTATTTGAAACAATAGAATTAACAAGCTTTGTAATTCGTTCACTTTTGGAATTGCCCAAAAATCCGGTAATCTCATTTGGTATATCGGAAGAAGAAATAACTCCCGCACGAATTGCATCGTCAACATCGTGATTTATATAGGCAATTCTGTCGGCAAGTCTTACAACTCTACCCTCAAGAGTTTTTGCCCACTCACCGCAGGTATGATTGGCTATACCGTCAATAACCTCGTTTGTGAGATTTAATCCTTTTCCGCCCTTTTCGAGCTTTTTGCAAACACGAACACTCTGTTCATAGTGGGTAAATTTGAAATCGACCAAATCATCAATAGCTCTTTCGCCTGCATGGCCAAAAGGGGTATGTCCAAGGTCGTGACCAAGTGCTACCGCCTCGGTCAAATCTTCGTTAAGGAAAAGAGCACGAGAAATTGTGCGTGCAATTTGCGAAACCTCTAAGGTGTGGGTAAGTCTTGTTCTGTAATGGTCGGATTCGGGAGCCAAAAAAACCTGTGTCTTGTGCTTTAGACGTCTAAAAGCCCGACAATGAATTATACGATCACGATCTCTTTGAAAATCAGTACGATGCTGACATTTTTCTTCAGCCACAGCACGTCCCGAACTGTTTTTAGCAAGCATAGCTTTAGTTGATAAAATCAGTTCTTCATTATTTTCGATTCGTTCTCTTACAGTCACAAAAATTCCCCCTTTAATAATGTTATTAGACAAAAAAATCAAAAATCCTCTTTTTTTAAAAAGTTTTTTCTATCTTAAAGGGTGAAACTGTTTTTTCGGTCAGTACAGCTTCAATTCTTGCAGAAAACTGTTCACGAAGCTTGTCTAAAAATCCCTCGGCATCGCACTCACGAAAAATTGCAACTACAGAAACCTTATCCGTAAAATCAGTCTTTTCTATGTGTCCGTTTTGTCCTGTAATTAAATATTCCAATTTCTGATGTTCAGAATATTCACAAGTAACATTAAAGGTATAACACGGTATCATTTCGGCAATTTCAGCAGATAAAAGTGCCTCTTTTGATGAAGTACTGTACGCCCGCACAAGACCCCCAGTACCGAGTAAAACTCCTCCGAAATATCTTGTTACGACAATCGCCACATTTTTAATTTCATTACCAAGTATAACATCTAAAATAGGCTTTCCTGCCGTACCGTGAGGCTCACCGTCATCTGAAAAACGTGCAAGCTTTCCACCTTCAACACTGTAAGCAAAACAGTTGTGTCTTGCATCCCAATATTTTGCACGCATTTCTTCTATAAAAGAAATTGCTTCCTCTTCTGTTTCACAATGTCTGATAGTTGCAATAAATTTCGAGCGCTTTTCTTCGTATGAAGCAGTGTTTTCGCCGATAACGGTCAAAAAGCTTTGCATTTTTCACACCTCACAATTTTAAGATTTTAAAAAAAATCGCAGTCGCATAAAAATATGCAACTGCGGATAAAGGCTTATTCGTTAATGTTGAAACGCTTCTTGAATCTGTCAACACGTCCGCCGGTATCAACCAACTTTTGCTTACCTGTAAAGAACGGATGACATTTAGAACAAATATCCAAACGGATATCCTTCTTTGTTGAGCGTGTCTCGAATTCCGCACCGCAAGCGCACTTAACGGTTACCTTTTCATATTGAGGATGAATTCCTTCTTTCATCATTGTCACTCCTTTCTTTCTCGATAACATTAGAATAATACCACAAACAATATAAAAAATCAAGTCTTTTTTTCTATTTTAAAATTTTTTTTATTTTCTCGTAAATTTCCACTATTTTAAACCTTGCAACATACTTGTTGTCGTTCTGCGCAATACTTGCAGAATCTTTTCTAACAGTATCTGTCAACTCACCCTTATTTGAGGTTGGAAGACATATTTCAGGGAAAATGACACACCACCAATTTTTACCTTGTGCTTTGCCTAAAGTAATAATAAGAGATTCATAAACTCCTGCAGGAAGTGTAAAATCTTCATATACTCTTGTTTCAAAATAAGATTTGTCGATTTTCACTTTTGCAGTATATGGAAATCCGTTTTTCTTTAAAACCTCGTTTGCGGTATTTGCAAACTCCTCTGATTTATTTTCTGCTATTCTTTTAGCAGTTTCAAGGTCGGTTACACCCGAGAATAAATCGCCGCTTTTTTCAAGAATTTCATCTCTAATTTTAAGCTTTATATCCTGGTCGTCTTTATTATCAG
>JAZNRN010000027.1:0-4825 GCA_045590775.1 Acutalibacteraceae bacterium | reverse complement strand
GATGATGTTGCTTCGTCTAATATCATTACTGGTGGATTGCTTATTGCAGCTCTTGCAATGGAAATCAATTGTCTTTGTCCTTGTGATAAACTAGCCCCATTTCCTGTTAAATATGTATCATATCCATCTGGAAGCATAGATATAAAATTATGCGCATTAGCAATTTTAGCAGCTTTTATAACATCTTCATCTGTAACATTCTCTGTTCCATAACAGATATTTTCTTTTATTGTTCCTGTAAATAGATTTGTATCTTGAAGTACAATGCCGAGCGAACGTCTTAAATCACTTTTTTTAATCTTATTTATATTTATTCCGTCGTATCTTATCTTTCCGTCGGCAATATCATAAAAACGGTTTATAAGATTTGTGATTGTGGTCTTGCCCGCTCCCGTAGCACCGACAAAGGCCACCTTTTGACCCGGACGTGCATAAACGTCAATGTTATGAAGAACAATTTTTTCTTCGATATAGCCGAAATCAACATCATCCAGCACAACATCACCCTCAACCTTTTTATAGGTGAGTGTTCCATCCGTATGAGGATGTTTCCAAGCCCATACACCTGTACGCTTATCGCTTTCACTAATGTTTCCGTTTTCATCTATTTGAGCATTAACAAGTGTTACGTAACCATTGTCTGCCTCGGGCTCGGAATCCATTAGAGAGAAAATGCGCTCTGCACCCGCAAGTCCCATTACAACTGAATTTATTTGTTGGGTTACCTGGTTTACGTTACCTGTGAACTGCTTTGTCATATTAAGAAAAGGCACAACAATACTCAGACTAAATGCGGTACCGCTGAGGCTTAAATTTGTAGCATTTGAAAGTAGAAAAACACCACCAACGGTCGCTACGATTACATACAAGATATTACCGATATTCATATTTATCGGTCCTAAACAGTTAGCATAGGTATGAGCTTTTCTGCTGTTTTCGTAAAGCTCGGCATTTACCTTTTCAAAATCGGCAATTGCATGCTCCTCATGAGAAAAAACCTTAACAACCTTTTGCCCCGACATCATTTCCTGAATAAAGCCTTCGGCCTTACCGATTGATTTTTGCTGACGAATGAAGAACTTTGCTGAACCGCCGGCAAATTTCTTTGAAATAAAGAAAAGCATCGTTACACCCGCCAAAACGACCGCCGTCATCCAAACACTGTACCACAGCATTATAAAGAAAACGCTGACAACAACGATACCTGCCTGCATAAGTGAAGGAACCGCTTGAGAAACGAGTTGACGTAGTGTATCAATATCATTTGTATAATGACTCATTATATCGCCGTGCTTATGGGTGTCAAAATACTTTATGGGCAAATTTTGCATTTTTGAAAAAAGCGTTTTTCGCATATTTGCAAGAAAGCCTTGCGTAATATAAGCCATAAGCTGTGTGTGAGTAAACACTGCAGCCAAGGAAACAAGATAAATTGAACCTAAGGTTATGATTTTTGGGAGTATTTCCGCCTTTGCTCCTGTCCAATCACGCTGCACAAAAAATTCTTCTATGACCGCCAAAATTTGCTGTTGGAAAATAGCAGGTAATGTCGCCGTAATTGCAGCAAACAAAATGCAAAGCAAAGTAATCGGCAACAAAACGGGATAATACGAAAAGAGCATTTTAAAAACTCTTTTCAGTGACGAAAATCCCATTTGCGGTTTCTTGCCCATCGGTACTCCTTTGGGCCCTTTAGGACCTTGGGGCATACTATTCTGCTTCATTTTCGTCACCTCCGTTTGTCTGTTGCTCATATACCTCACGGTAAATTTCACTTCTGCTTAAAAGCTCTTTATGAATACCCACATCCGAAATTTTACCGCCGTCAAGTACAACTATCATATCTGCATCTTCTACGGAGGAAATACGCTGTGCGATGATAATTTTTGTTGTTTCGGGGATAAACTCCTTAAAGCCACGCCTGATTTTTGCATCGGTTGCTGTGTCAACAGCACTTGTCGAGTCATCGAGAATCAAGATTTTAGGCTTTTTAAGTAGCGCTCTTGCAATACAAAGCCTTTGCTTTTGTCCGCCCGAAACATTTGCTCCGCCCTGTTCAATATAAGTATCATATTTTTTGGGGAAGGAATTTATAAATTCCTCTGCTTGAGAAAGACGACATACATATTCGATTTCCTCATCGGTTGCATTTTCGTTACCCCAACGCAAATTTTCTGCTATCGTTCCCGAGAAAAGCTGATTTTTTTGAAGCACCATTGCAACGCTGTTACGAAGTGCCTCTATGTCGTAATCCTTGACATCAACACCGCCAACTAAAATTTCGCCGTCTGTCACATCATAAAGTCTCGGTATCAACTGCACAAGAGATGATTTACTCGAGCCCGTACCGCCGATAATTCCGACTGTCATACCCGATTTTATCTCTAAATTGATATTCTCAAGCGCATTTCTTTTTGCATTTTCGGAATATTTGAAGCTGACATTTTTGAAAGAAACACTACCGTCCTTTACCTCTTTAATTCCGTCCTCACAGTTTTTAAGATTAGGCTCTTCCTGTAAAACCTCACAAATACGCTTCATTGATTCAAGCGACATCGTAATCATAACATAAATCATAGAAAGCATCATAAGTGACATCAGTATCTGCATACCATAAGTCAGCATTGCGGAAATTTGACCTATATCAATAGTTGTTCCACCGCTTTTTATAACAAGCATTGAGCCAACAAAAAGGATGAAAACCATATTAAAATACATACAAAACTGCATTATCGGAGCGTTAAGTGATACTATTCGCTCTGCTTTTGTGAAATCACCACAAATGTCGTCACTTGCATTTGCAAATTTTTCCTTTTCAAATTCTTCACGTGAAAAGCCTTTTACAACACGCATACCACGAACGTTTTCTTCAATTGATTCGTTAAGCTTATCATACTTTTTGAACACTCGTCTAAAGGCGGGCATAGCCTTTTTTGCCACCATTAAAAGTCCAAAAATAAGAACAGGCACTACCACAACAAAGGTGGTTGCCAAAGCGCCACCCATAACATAGGCCATAACGATTGAAAAAACAAACATCATCGGACTTCTGACAGCTGTTCTTATAATCATCATATATGACATCTGAACATTGTTGACATCGGTAGTAAGACGTGTAACAAGGGATGTCGATGAAAATTTGTCAATATTTGAGAAGGAATAGCCCTGAATTTTTTTAAACATATCATTTCTCAAATTTTTTGCAAAGCCTGTCGAAGCATCTGCACAAGTCTTTGCCGCAATAGCACCGCACGCCAACCACAAAGGCGCCATGCCAACAAGCATTCCGCCGGTTTTTAAAATTTCGCCAATTTCGGCACCTGCTTTTATTGTGTTCACAAGGTCAGCGGTAATAAAAGGAATTATTACCTCGATTATTACCTCAGCCATAATAAATATAAGTGTTAAAATTGAAGGAAGCTTGTATTCCCTAATACTCTTTGCCAATGTTTTAATCATAAATCTGCCTCCATATTTGCCGATAGTTTGTCCATAACCTTAAAAAACACTTTGAGGTCATCTTCCTCAATTCCTACACGCAACCTTTTCTCACGCTCGTTAATAGTTAAAATCACGTTTTCGTGAAGAAGTATTGCCCTTTTTGTAAGAGTTATTTTCTTGAGTCGTGCATCATTTTCAACACTGACCCTTTTAATAAGTCCCTTTTGTTCCATTGTTTTTAAAATTTTACTTGCAGTGGAGGACCTTATTGAAAAATTGTTTTCAAAATCCTTTTGAAAAATGTCCTTTTCCCTATTCTCATAAAAATAATCAATAGCCCAACCGTTAATCCCTTGAATTTGGTCAATTCCGAGCTTGACTTTTGATTTTTCTACATCACGCTTTATTAAATTTGAAAGACGTCTTACTGCAAAGCCAATATCATTTTCGTGCCGCATTTCACACCTCTTGCTATGCAAATTTCAAAATTGTTAGCCTGCTAACTATTATAAAACCGTTACTACTTAATGTCAAGTATTTATCTTTTAATATTTTATGAATTTTAAAGGCTTTTATTAGAATCAAAAACACCGATTAAATGATGGTTTGCCATACCTATAAAATATCTGATTATTAGTAAAAACACTAAATAATTCTTTGCTGTTCGGTGGTGCATTATTTTTTTTAAACAATCGCTCTCCTGTGACTGCCTTTTGATGCAATAAGGGCTGTCCCACTTCCCTTTGTGAGACAGCCCATTTATTATTTTTTTGCATTATCTATGTTTTTGTTAAATACGAAAAATCTTTGGAATAAAAACTCGGTTGTAATATTGAGAAGCATATTTATAGCTGTTACCAGATATTCGTTCCATAAAAGTGTTTCAACCAAGTAGTTACCGAGTATTGTCGTAACAGGAGTAAATACCGCATAATAGCAAGCAACTTTAAGCATAGCTATAGGTATATTAGCGGCAGATTTAAAGGTAAATTTACGATTTAATGTGAAATTCCATAAAATACTTAAAATAAGTGAGATTAAATAACAGGGCCAATAAGATAATTTTGCCACCTCATTAAGAAGTGCAAAAGAGCCTATCTGTATAACTCCCGCACTTGCGGAGAACAAAACAAATTTAACAACACGCAAAAATTCTTTCATATAATTCACCATTTTTCTAAAGTTTTATATGGTAAATTATATATTTAAAAGACAATTTTGTCAATGCTTTGGCTAGCCAAAGCATTTAAACTCGAATCAGATTTTGAAACAAGTATTTTTCGCTGTGACATTGTTAAAATACTCGTAAATCCGTCAGGATTTACTGTGTTTTTGCCTTACACATCAAAAAATCCTTTATTTACAAAATTCTGTGACCTTAAAG
>JAZNRN010000026.1:0-7634 GCA_045590775.1 Acutalibacteraceae bacterium | reverse complement strand
TCGATTTCTACACCAACACTTACCGGCTTTGCAATATATGCTTCGATTTTTTCAGATTTTAGTTCATAAAATAAAGCCTTTGCGTCCTTTTTATTTTCAAACAAAGCAAAAAAAGTTGGTCCCGAGCCTGAAAGAGATACTGTAAGTGCATTTGATTTTAAAAGTCTTTGCTTTATAGAATCCCCCTCCCAAATAGTTGAGAAAGAGTTTATAATATTTTCCGACAGCAAATTCAAATCATCATTTCTAACAGCAGAAATAACCCTTTCGCTCTTTGGAATTTCCAAGGCCATACTGTCAATCTTTTGATACATTTCTTTAGTCGAAGGCTTATTACCTGCTTTTGCCAACACGAAATATCCACTTTTTAAAGGCTCTATAGATGTTAAAATCTCACCAATACCCTCTGCTCGTTGGCAACCGCCTTTTATAAAGAAAGGAACATCTGCTCCAAGGTTTAGTGCCATTTCACAAAGCTTTTCGTAAGAAAGATTTGTGCCATAAAGCTTATCAAGACACAAAAGCACAGCCGCCGCATCAGCGCTACCTCCCCCGAGCCCAGCAGGGTACGGAATTTTTTTTATGAGCTTAATTTTTGCGCCGCTTTTAATTTCTGTTTCTTTAAAGAAAAGCTTAGCTGCCTTATAAACAATATTATCTTCTTTTTCGATTTTGGCATTTTTTGAAATAACTTTCAAATCTTTAGAACAAGAAATAGTTATCCTATCATAAAGCGATATGTTTTGCATGACAGTATCAATCAAATGATAACCGTCCTGTCTTTTACCTAAAACACCGAGAGAAAGGTTGATTTTAGCATTTGCCTTGATACTAAGATGCCTGATGTTTAAAATAGATACCGCAGTAAGCACAAGCAATATTCCGAAAGTACCCCAAATAGTTAGGCTTTGTTGATAAAAAATTCCGACAACGGTCGCTACTACAGGCTCAACAGTTGCAATTATTGGTGCAACAGAAGGCTCTAAACCTGAAAGTCCGGCTGTGTATAAAATATATGGTATAACCGAATTAAACAATGCCATTAAGAAAACAACCGAAAATGCCCCAAAATCCGTAAAAATCAAAGCAGTAGTCTCTTTGAAATCAACAAAAACAATAGAAAACAGTCCGGCAAACAGAAATACGTAAAAAATTATTGTAAGTGTCCTGTATCCACGTTTTAAGAGCAAATTACTGAAAATGGTATATAGACCGTAGCCAAATCCGGTTAAAAGTCCGTAAATAACAGCTGTAGAGGTTATACTGCTTTCGTTTGAAAAAACACCTGTTACAAAACAACAGCCAATAAAAGCCACAAGTAAGGAAATCAATTTTTTAACGGTTAGCCTTTCTTTAAATAAAAAGGCAGAAATAATCATAACAAAAAACGGAGCAGTATATAAAAGCACCGCCGCAACGGAAAATGAAGAAAGGTGTATTGTCTTAAAATAGGCGTAGTTGAAAAGTATAATACTTATAATTCCGGCAAGAATAAAAATCCAAATGTCCTTTAGCTTAACTTTAAATAAGCTTTTATCAGTAAATAAAATTATAAGTCCAATTACCGCCGAGGTCACAATCGCTCTACCAAAAACCAACTGCATTTCGGAAATATTAAATTTTTCTGCTGCCTTGACAAATATTCCAATAAGTCCCCATAAAGCCGCACCAAAAAAAACAAGCAAAAAATGTTTATTTAGTCTTGATTTCATTTTATTACCTATATCCTTTTAGTTTGTTACAGTTAATTTTACATTTTAATTTATTTCTTGTCAAGCAAATAGAAATTATTCTTAACAATTTTTTCATTGCCTTTTTCAGTGAAAGATGATATAATATTTTAAAATAAAATTTCGGAGGTTAAAAGCTTTGAAAATTAAAATCACAAGTGACAGTACAACCGATTTAGGTAAAGAACTTATTGAACGTTATAATATCTCAATTCTTCCTTTAGGTGTTACCTTAGGGGATAAAACCTACCAAGACGGCATTGATATTACTCCCGATGACATTTATGCCCATCACGAAAAAACAGGTGAATTGCCGAAAACCTCTGCCGCTAATTTAAGCGACTGCATCGACTTTTTCAAAAAGTTTACAGATGAGGGCTACGCTGTAATTCACTTTTCTATCAGTTCCGAAATGTCCTCCACATTTAACAACTCTCGTATGGCGGCAATGGAATTTGAAAATGTATATGCAATAGATACTAAAAACCTTTCAACCGGTGGCGGACTTTTAGTAGTCGCTGCTGCAGAAATGGCAAACAATGGTATGCAGCCTAAAGAAATTGTCGATGAAATCGAAAAGTTAGTTCCCTGTGTTGATGCTTCCTTTGTAATTGACAATCTCGAATATTTACACAAAGGTGGTCGTTGCTCTGCTGTTGCAATGCTTGGCGCCAACCTTTTAAAGTTGAAGCCTTGTATTGAGGTTAAAAACGGTTCTATGGGCGTCGGCAAAAAGTACAGAGGAAAATTCGCCGATGTTCTTAAAACCTACGTAAACGAGCGTATCGTTGACGGCAGCAACATTGACCTTGACCGTGTTTTTGTGACACACGCCGGTTGTGACGAGGAAATCGTTAACGCTGTTGTTGAACAAGTAAAATCATTCGGTCTTTTCAAAGAAGTATTTATAACCCGTGCCGGATGCACCGTCTCATCACATTGCGGCGCTGATACATTGGGAGTTCTGTTTATCAGAAAAAACCCGATAGCTTAACTTACTGTAACATTCTATAGCCCTTGTCATAATATATGACAGGGGCTTTTTCTTGGGAATATTCCTTTTTCGGCGGTAGCAAATTTACTATCTTTAAAATTACCGATTTTTCACCCCTTAATATAAAAAAAGACCGCAAGATTCTCTTGCGGTCTTTTGCAATTGATTTTTTTAAAAAACCAATACATATTAACCCTTGATTTTTTCTATTGCACATTTTTCAAGTCGGCTCACTTGTGCTTGACTGATACCTATTGTACGTGATACCTCCATTTGCGTTTTACCCTTAATAAAGCGCAAGGATAGAATATATTTTTCTCTCTTTGTAAGGTCTTTTACAGCCTCTTTAAAGGAAATTTCCTCAAGCCAATTTTTATCGTCATTTTTATCTCCTACTTGGTCGAGAATATATATAGTATCCCCTCCGTCAGAATAAATCGGATCATAAAGTGACATTGGACTGACTATACTCTCAAGAGCAATGACCACTTCACTTTCGGGCAGCGACAGTTCACTCGCTATTTCTTTGATAGTCGGTTCTGTCTGCCTATCGACCATAAGCTTTTCTTTTACCTGCATTGCCCTGTAGGCGGTATCCTTTATTGAACGACTAACCCTCAACACACTGTTATCCCTCAAATATCTGCGTATTTCTCCAATTATCATCGGAACGGCATAGGTCGAAAAACGAACATCCTGTGTAATATCGAAATTATCTATCGACTTAATAAGGCCGATACATCCCACTTGAAACAAATCATCAAGATTTTCGCCCCTGTTTTGAAAACGCTTTATTACACTTAAAACAAGTCGCAAATTACCGTTTATAAGCTCGCTTCGTGCGCTTTCATTTCCTGCTTTTGCAAGTTTTAAAAGCTCGGTTTTTTCCCTTTCCTTGAGCAGTGGCAGTTTTGAGGTATCTACACCGCAAATTGTGACCTTGTTATACAAAAAATCATCCCCGTAATAATTTTCTTTTCATTAAAATTATTACCTTTTGACTTCCTATATAAACCAAAATAATATTTTTTCCATCGACAAATTTCACTTGCATTTTTAATCTTGTAATCGGTGAATGATTTTAAGGGAAAATAATAAAGACCACGATATTCTAACGCACATCGTGGTCTTAAAATTTATGTTTACTTAAATGAAATATTATTGTTTTTGGTCATAATGCAAACCCAGGAATTACCTTCGTTGACTGTAAGAGGTGTACCGTCAGCCAAGGTGAACTTGAAAGTGTTAGAGCCTTTCCCCTTTTCCCATTTTATTTTAACATAGGTACCGTTTACACAATAAAATCCGCTTCCGGAATTGAGCAAAACTTCTTTGTGTTTTCCGTCGGGATAATAACGTATAGTAGTTTTTAAAATGAAAATGTTTTTAAATTCAAGTCTTTCACCGGTCACATAATCTTTATGCTCTATTCTATCGCTGTTTCTTATGTATTTTTTAGTTTCGGGATTATAAACAAATTTTGAAATAGATGAATTTGAAAAAGGAACTGTGATAGTGTTGGATAGACTTTCAAATGCAATATCTGTACCAAAGGTCTGCCAGGGAGTGGCGTCACTCAAAGTGGTATCAATATCATTTTTCTTAATCGTATTCCAAAGCTTATTTGGATAACCATACAAATTTTGCCAGCCCATAGCACCGTTTGAAATACGTTCACCACCGTTATTCTCAGACACTACTATACGGTCTATATCACGTAAATGAGGTGCCGCATAAGTATTATCCTGACCGTGATGCAGATAAATTGCATTATGTCCAAGAGCCAGCTCAATAAAGGGATAACGTGCAGAACGGATATTACCAACCTGTTTTACACTTTGGAAATCTTTGAAAACAGCCATCAAGCGAGTGATTCCGCCTTCAACTTCTGTTTCATAAACTATATCGGCTTTTCCGACACCTGTTTGAACATTTTGTGCCAAACGGTCGTTATCAATCATAATTGCGACGGGTCTTAAAAATTCTTTTTCTCGGTCCAAATCCTGAACGCCGGTGAGAGAGTTAACAACAAAAGGATTGACGGGCTCTGTTTCAACCTCACCAGTTGTTTCGTCTTTTTCAACTGCCAAATCCTCCGGTTTGTTTGAACATCCCGCACAAAAAAGCAATGCCAAACATAAGACAAAAGCAAATAATCTTTTAATCATAATTTGAACCTCCTAAAGTTTCTTGTCTAATTATAGTACATTTTATACCAATTTGCAACTATATATTGAATTTTTTATAACTCAAGCACCTCTTTTATTTTGCTTACAGCATTTCCTATTTCCTCTGTTCTTATGCCGGAAAAGCACAAATCAATTGAGCCCTTATGCTTATTTTCTATAACACAAATTTGGTTTTCTAAAAGTCTTTCTGTAAGCTCCTTTGAAGAAAAAGGTAATGAGAAAAAAACTCTGACCGTCAAAAGTGATTCAAACAATATCTTTTCACTCTTTGGGAAATTTCTCTCAAGCTCGTCAAGTAACACCTTACTCTTTGCATAATATAATCTGCGAAGGCGCCTTAGATGCTTTTCTAAATTGCCGCTATTTATATAACTTGCAAGGGACAACTGGTCTATCTTTCCACAGGTTTGGTTGAAATCGGATTTTCTCAATCTAAATTTTTCAGCCAAAAAATCAGGTAGAACCATAAAGGCAAGTCGCACACTCGGCAATAATAGCTTTGAAAAAGAGCCTATATATACTGTTTTTTGCGGATAACCGCCCTGAAAAGCGGGAATACTTCTTGCAGTAAAACGAAGCTCACCGTTATAATCATCCTCAATTATCCAACGGTTTTTATCCTCGTTCACCCAATGTGAGTATTCGCTTCGCCGCTTTGACAGTGCGTTGCGGCTTATCCTCGATAATGAAGACGGTGTTAAAAATAGAATATCAATATCATTTTGCATTACTGCTTTGAGCGTTGCCCCGCTTATATCACTTTGAAGAAGTTGAGTTGAAATTCCATAGTCACGAAACAAATTTTCCGCTTTCTCAAAACCATCGCTTGAAAATCCGACAGTAATATCCCTTCCCAAAAGTCCACAAAGAATATTCAAAAGTGGACCTATTCCCGCCGCAATTACAATATTTTGTGGGTTTGCTTTTACTCCTCGAGCCTTATAAGAATATTCACTCAATGCCTTTCTCAAGCGGTATTCACCTTGCGAATCACCATAAGATGTTAACTCCTCATTTAAAAGCAAAATCTGTCTTACAGTCTTTTTCCAGGTTTTTGTATCGGCGTTTTCCGTGTCTATTCGCCTTGAGGAAAAATCATATTTGATATTAGGCAAATTTTCATTCCGGCTAAAATCCACAATTTCTTCTGTATGAGGAAGTCCAATTACAAAATACCCCTTTTGCGGATAGCTTTCTACATATCCCTCAATACAAAGCTTTGAATAGGCATTTTCAACAGTTGTTCGACTGACAGACAATTGTGCTGCGGCTTCTCTGACAGAAGGCAGTCTCTCGCCTTTTTTGATAATATTTTCACTAATTGCAGACTTGATTTTAGCATAAAGCTCAATATATAAATTATCGTTTCCTTTTAATTCAATAAAATCAAACAGCATATTAACTGTCCTTTCAAAAATAATTAAAATTGGCTATTTTAAAGTGGACACTTTATATGTATAATAATATCAGTAAAAGGTAAATTTTGCAAGATTAAATTTTTGAAGCGAGGAATTTTAAATGTCGTATAAAAGAATACTTACTATTCAGGATATTTCCTGTGTAGGTCAATGCTCACTTACTACCGCTTTACCTATCATTTCAGCCTGCGGACACGAAACAGCCGTACTCCCTTCCGCTGTTTTGTCAACCCACACTGCCGGATTTTCAGGCTATACCTTTCGTGATTTGTCCGACGATATGCCAAAAATCAAGGAACATTGGCAAAAAGAGAATATACAGTTTGATGCAATTTACACCGGCTATTTAGGCAGTGAAAAGCAAATCGACTATGTGACTGACATTTTTAACACCTGCCTTAAAGACGGTGGTAAAATTTTCGTTGACCCTGCTATGGCTGATAACGGAAAACTCTATCCGGGTTTTGATAATAATTATGCTAATGCTATGAAAAGACTTTGCAAGGTGGCTGACTTCATAATCCCAAATCTTACCGAAGCGTGTCTTTTAACCGATACCGAGTATAAAGCAGACTATGACAAAGAATACATTGATAATATAATCAAAAAACTAAATAGCGAATATTCAAACAACATTATTTTAACAGGCATTTCTTATAGAGAAAACAAAACCGGCATCGAAGTTGTTGAAAACGGTAAACGCTCCTATTACGAGCACGATTTACTCCCCAACAGCTGCCACGGTACAGGCGATATTTATTCCTCCGCTTTTGTTGGCGCTTTTGAATCTGAAAAATCAGCTCTCGACTCGGCAAAAATCGCCGCCGATTACACCTGTGCGTGTATGAAAGCTACCGATGATGGAAGCAATCATTGGTATGGTGCAAAATTTGAACTATGCCTCGGACAACTAATTGATATGTTGAAATAATTTCGCAATATAGTTAAAGAGAAGACCCAGACAGGTCTTCTCTTTTTTATCATATAATTATCATACACAAAAGAACCGTCACCTTGTGTCTTGTCTTTCTCAAACGCTCTCTATAATGTCAATAATAGTAAATTTGCCATCAATAAAATCAACAACTAGCAAAGTATCAACATCTTTGCAACCTGCGAGCGTTTCACCATTTGAATCATATAAAACATAAGTATATTTATAATAGACCTTAATATTTTTAAAACCAATAATCGAAACAGGAAAAGTTGAATCATAATCATAAGAATCAACATCATCATAAAAATCTATTTGCATACTTTTCATATAATTATATACTGTTTCTTCAACGCATATTGGATTTTT
>JAZNRN010000025.1:0-17399 GCA_045590775.1 Acutalibacteraceae bacterium | reverse complement strand
AGTCTTTTCGACCCTCGGGACCCATTTATGGGTAGTAAGTAGTTATTGCATGGCTGGCAGGCCAACCTAAAAACGCACTTGTGCGTAGCCAGTATCGTTTAGGGCTATGCCCGAAAATGAAATACCACCCGCTATGCGGGTAGATATTTATTCTATTCCCTTAAAAAACGATATTTTATGAGTAAAAACTAAAAATCGAAAGTGAGGAAATGGAAGAAAAAACGAGCAAATGAGAGAAAACGAGAGCTTTTAAAAAATAAATTAAATTTTAGAAAAAATAGTGTTGACAAAGGCTTTTTGGTATGGTATTATAATCAAGCTGACTGTGGGGAAGCTATGTCTTTTCCGCAAAAAAATCTTAATTTTGGAGGCAAAACTTTATGTCAACATTTATGGCAAAGGCTGCTGACATCCAGCGCAAATGGTATATAATTGATGCGGCTGACAGACCGCTCGGCCGTACAGCTGCAAAGGTTGCTGATATTCTCCGTGGCAAAATCAAGCCCGAATTCACACCTCATGTAGATTGTGGCGACCACGTTATCGTTATCAACGCTGACAAGGCAGTTTTAACAGGAAACAAATTACAAAACAAGTATTATCGTCGTCATACAGGCTACATCGGCGGTCTTAAAGAGGTTCAGTATTCAACCCTTATGAGAACTCGCCCCGAGCTCGCTATGGAGCTTGCTGTTAAAGGCATGGTTCCCGATACTACAATCGGCCGCAAGGCACTCACAAGACTTCACATTTACAGTGGCACTGAGTATGCTCAAACAGCTCAGAAGCCCGAAAAGTATGAATTTTAAGAAGGGAGACAGAAGTTATGTTTAATGAAAAGCCTTATTTCTACGGTACAGGCAGAAGAAAGAGCTCTGTTGCCCGTGTTCGTCTTTATGCAGGTACTGGTAAAATTACCATCAACGATAGAGAAATCGACGATTACTTTGGTCTTGAAACCTTGAAGCTTATCGTTCGTCAACCCCTCAACCTCACAGGCACACTCGACAAGTTCGACATCGTTTGCCGTGTTGCAGGCGGTGGTGTTACCGGTCAAGCTGGTGCTATCCGTCACGGTATTTCTCGTGCACTTCTTCAACATGATTCAGAACTCCGTGCTACACTCAAAAAAGCAGGTCTTCTCACTCGTGACCCTCGTATGAAGGAAAGAAAGAAGTACGGTCTCAAGGGCGCTCGTCGTGCACCTCAGTTCTCAAAGAGATAATCTGTATTATTTCAAAATACAAAGAACCTTTGCGATTTCGCAAAGGTTCTTTTTCTATATAAATTATTTATTTACTTTTTAATTCATTTTCAATAAACGAAATACATTTGTCTCGTTTTTGTTTTGAAAGATTTCTTAAAACTATAATCAAATATTTTTCGCTATCGGTAAGCTTTGATGAGTGGTAATAGCGATTGAGCTTTGTTTTCTCGTAAGGTTTAATTGATTTATTTTCAATTTCGCCATATAGCAAAATTTTCACATCGACATTTAAAATTTTTGCAATTTCAACTATTCTATCGCATGTAATATTTCCGCTTCGCTCCATTTGTGAATAAGTGTTGCATTTCATATTAAGCAGATTTGCCATTTGGGATTGGGTATATCCTTTTGATTTGCGGTAAAGGACAACTCTTTTGTTAATTTCACTTCCCATAAAAAAACTCCCTAAAATAAAAAAGTGCGCCCCATTGAGAGACGCACCGAAAAATGCTTCCCTCAATGTTGCTACACATCTGCACTACGTCAGGGAGAGAGAATACATTTTTACCAAATAGTATTTACCCAACGTAGAACAATATTCAGATGTGTAGCAAGCATATTATACCATTTAAAAATAATCTTGTAAAGTAAAAAATATTGTGCAAATTTTGCGGAACGACACATAGGTCGTTCCCTACAAAATAAAAAAAGTGCGCCAACCGAAGTCAACGCACCGAAAAACGCAAACCCCGATTTGTCGCCAAACAAATTACGAGTCGTGAGGATTTACGCACACAACAATTCGTAGGAATTTGCGGTTTTACCAAATTCACGAATTATTGTGCACCTAAAAAAGGGTATAATACCCCAATAAAAAAATAAAATCCTCCTAAGACTTATGTAATTTGTTTGGCATTATGTATTATACCATTTAAAAACAATCTTGTAAAGTAGAAAATATTTTGTAGGGGCGACGCCTGTGTGCTCGCCCGTAAATTATTGCACGAATTTCGAGGAACGACAACATAGGTCGTTCCCTACATAAGAAATGGTGACATAATTGCAAAAAAAAATATATATCTGTCAAGAAAAAAACTTGACATACGCTAAAAAGTATGATATACTCTATTCTCGGTGGGGAGTGAAGTGTATGAAGGATTTATATGTTTCGGCTTTGCTTGATGTTTACGGCTTTGCTTTAAGTGAAAAGCAAAGAGCACTCACCGAATATTATTATGATGATGATTTATCCCTTTCGGAAATCGCCGAAAACGAGGGAATCACTCGTCAGGGTGCGAGTGATTTAATCAAACGCTCGGTAGCACAGTTAAAGGCTTTTGAGGAAGAATGTGGATATTGCGAAAAGTTTTCAAAACTTAAAAAGCTTGCCGAGGAAAAAAGCGATATTTCCGAAATTATTTCTATAATTGATACTTTGTAAAGGAGTGACTTATAGTGGCATTTGACAATTTATCCGATAAATTGGCCGGTGTATTTAAACGTCTGCGTTCACGTGGCAAATTAAGCGAAGCGGACGTTAAAACTGCTATGCGTGAAGTGCGTTTGGCTTTGCTCGAAGCTGATGTTAACTATAAGGTTGCAAAGGACTTTACAAATACCGTCACCGAAAAATGTATCGGTGAAAATGTTATGGAGAGCCTTACTGCTCCACAAATGGTTATTAAAATTGTAAAGGAAGAGCTTACCGCTTTGATGGGAAGTGAACAGGCTCGCCTTAACAATTCAAATAAAATTCCGACAGTTATTATGATGTGTGGCTTGCAGGGTAGTGGTAAAACCACCCACTCGGCAAAGCTTGCAAAACATTTAAGAGAAAAGGGACATAGACCGCTTCTTGCGGCATGTGATATTTACCGTCCCGCTGCTATTGAGCAGTTAAAGGTTGTGGGCAAAGCGGTAAATACGCCTGTTTTTGAAATGGGAACCGAAAAGCCCGAGGTTATCGCAAAAAAAGCGGTGGCGTATGCGAGAGATTATGGTCATGACTATTTAATTCTCGATACCGCAGGCCGACTTCATATCGATACCGAGCTTATGGACGAATTAAAGCGCATAACCGAGGCGGTCGAGGTTCACAACATTTTGCTTGTAATTGATTCAATGGTCGGTCAAGATGCGGTGAACATTGCGAAATCGTTTAACGATATATTAGAGCTTGACGGTGTTATTTTAACCAAGCTTGACGGTGATACCCGTGGTGGTGCGGCGCTTTCTGTAAAAGCGGTTACAGGAAAGCCGATTATGTTTGCGGGTGTGGGTGAAAAGCTCGATGATTTAGAGGAATTTCACCCTGACAGAATGGCATCTCGTATTTTGGGTATGGGCGACGTGCTTTCCCTTATTGAAAAGGTTGAAAGTGAAATCGACGAGAAGAAAGCCGAGGAAGCAGCAAGACGACTTCAAGAAAACAAATTTGATATGAACGATTTGCTCGACCAATTCAAGCAGATAAAGAAGATGGGCTCATTAAAGAGTATTCTTTCAATGATACCCGGTGTGGAAAAGCAAATACGAAATGTTGATATTGATGACAGACAGCTTCTTCGTATTGAGGCGATTATCACCTCAATGACCAAAAAGGAAAAGGCAAAGCCCGATATAATAAATGCTTCCCGCAAAAAAAGAATTGCGGCAGGTTCAGGTGTTAAGGTAGAGGACGTAAACCGCCTTCTCCGCCAATATGAGCAAATGAAAAAGATGTTCAAGCAAATGAACGCAAAGGGCGGCAAACGCAAATTGCTTAAGGGTATGAATATGCCCGGAGGTATGCCGGGTGGCTTTAATAATTTTGGTTTTTAAGATTTATCTTTTAAAACATATATTTTGAAAAACACATACGGAGGTGTAATTTAAATGGCAGTAAAAATCAGACTTCGCAGAATGGGTGCAAAGCGTGCTCCCTTCTATCGTGTAGTTGTTGCAGATTCAAGATACCCCAGAGACGGTCGTTTTATCGAAGAAATCGGTACTTATGATCCTACTCGTGACCCTGCAGCAGTAAACATTGATGCAGAAAAAGCAAAGAAATGGATTGCAAACGGCGCACAACCCACCGATACCGTTAAGGCTTTACTCAAGAAAAACGGTGTACTCTAATATTGTGAGGATAAGCAAATGAAAGAGCTTTTAATCTCTTTGGCTACAGGACTTGTAGAAAATCCTGAGCAGGTTTCGGTAGAGGTTGAGGAGCCAGACGCTGATGGCGTAATCGTTTATCGTTTACGTGTAGCTGAAAGCGATATGGGACGTGTTATCGGAAAGCAGGGCAGAATAGCCACTGCTATTCGTGTGGTAATGCGTGCGGCCGCTGCAAGAAACAATCAAAATATTGCAGTCAAAATTGACTAAACAAAAATGCGTATCAGATTTTAAAACCTGATACGCATTTTTTTATTTCATAATATCTGAAAGTGCATTTTCCATTTTTTTGTAAATCATATCGCCGATTTGTTGTGTGTTGAGACTCTCATAATCCTCGGGATAAAGTACATCTAAAACCTTGTAGGTGATAATGGTTTTGCGCCAAAACATATTTTTCGGTATTGCACGAGTATTATTGATTACCGAAATTACAATAGGTGCATTTGTCTTTGTCGCAATTTTAAATGCCCCGTTTCTAAAAGGTAGGATACCATTTTGCGGCGTGCGGTTTGTATAACCCTCGGGGAAAAGCATTACAGAAGCAACATCATCTTTTATAAGTTTTGTAGCTTTTATAATCGTTTTTGCGGCTTCTCGGTCGTTTTCACGGTCGATAGGAAGTGATTGCATAAGGTGCATTGCCTTTGCAATAAAACGCAATTCGGTGTAAATTTCCTTTTTTCCGATAAATGCTATTTCTGATTCAATAAGAGAATACAGCATTATAACAGGGTCTAAATCGTGCTGGTGATTGCAAACTAAAAGATAACGCTTGTCGTGAGGTACCTTTTCACATTCCTCGTAATCCACCTTAACTCTTACACAAGTTAAAAGCAAGGGTAAAAGAATGCGCACCTGTTTTCTGAAATTTCGGGTTCTTTTAAGTGAAACCGGTTTTTTTGTGCTTGTGAGTAAAATTGTTAAAACTAGAATTAAAAGCTGGATAATAATAAATGAGAGGAAAAATCCAACAAGCAAAAGCGGAACAAGCCACCAAGAATAACTCTGCCTTAAAATCGGGAAAAAGTTATCAAGCAAGGGTACTAACACTGCCGAGACAATTAAATAAACGTAATAGATATAAGTCATTTTACACCTCTAATTTTGCTTTCTGACTATTGAATATTCATCATAAAAAGAAAAATACGGGCAAGAATCGGTCCGCCCTGTTAAAAATCTGCTCATATCATCTTCGTCAAGATTAGCTTCGCAGCAGTAACAGTCATTATAATCATCATAAACATAATTTGCACAATTTTCGCAATTTGATTTCATAAGACGACGTCCTTTTTATTAGCCCGGCAAAACGGCCGAAGGGGGATTTTCGTTTGATTTTGGTATGGCAATTTTTGGCAAAAAGTAGGAAACTATCATATCGGTATTTCCTTTTATACCATCGACTGTTCCTTGATTTGTATATTGCCACATATCATATTTTCCACTGTAAGAAGGCGTTTCAACCTCCGGGTAGGTAGGGGTTGAGTAGCGTGCAACCCAAATTTTGAAGTCCTTTTCCAAAAGACTTGTGTTCCAATAAAGCAGATATTCCTTGACCGAGGAGTACATCATAGGGTCATAACCGTAAGTTTTTATTTTGTTTAAAAAAGCTATTGCGTTTTCGGTACGTGCGGTAGAAGAAAGATTGAACATTCGACTGCTTTGCTTGTCATAGCCTTCGCAATTATATACAACGGGATAGGATATTGGATAATATTTAATGTTTTCGGCACAAAATGTAGCTTCTTGTTCGGCTTCATTTGCATTTGTAGCTGTAGAAAAGAAGTAAATACCGATAAGAAGACCTTGTTTTAGCGCTTGTTGTATATTGTAGTCGGCATATTCATCCTTGTAAAGCTTTCCGTTTTCACCACGATAGCCGATACGAATCATAGCAAAATCAATGCCGTCATTTTTGACCTTTTCCCAGTTGATTTTGCCTTGCCATTTTGAAACATCTATCCCGTGTGCTTTGACTATAGGTGAGCTGTCGTTTGCAAAAGGAATATCGCCGGAAAATTCGGCAGAAGTACATCCACTGTGAAAAAGTATCAAAAGCAATATTGTTAAAAGCAAGCTGGTAAATTTTCGCATGGTAGGTTCCTTAAATTTGATTTTTTCTCTGTTTGCCCCAAACAGACGGAGAAAAGAGTAGTAAAATGGGGAAAATTTCAAGCCTGCCGAGGAGCATTGCACCTGACAAGGTCAGCTTTGAAACATCTGAAAAAGCGGCATAATTTGATGCGGGGCCGGCATCGCCTAAGGCAGGACCTATGTTGTTGAAGCAAGAAATTGTAGCCGACATATTTGTTTCAAAATCAAAGACATCAAATGAAACTATAAAGAATACAACAAAGATGCAAATCATATAGATTGCAAAGTAATAAAGCACGCCGATGGAGGTTGTTTTATCAACCGATTTTCCCTCAAAACGTATTGTTTCGATAGAGCGTGAGTGAAGCAAATGCTTGAGATGTGCCTTTATTGTTTTAAACATAATAATAACTCTTGAAATTTTAAATCCGCCTGCGGTTGAGCCGGCACAAGAGCCCGATATCATAAGCAACAGCAGTATTGTTTTAGACAAGGTAGGCCAAAGGTTAAAGTCAGCAGTAGCGTAGCCTGTTGTTGTAACAATTGATGAAACCTGAAATGCTGATGTTCTCAAAAGCTCCTCAAATGAATTGTAATAAGAGTGTACATTATAAGCGATTAAGCCGGTTGAGACAAGAACTATGCTGATGTAGGTCCAAAGCTCTCCGCTTTTGAAAACTGAAATAAACTTTTTTGTCAGCAATAGATAGTATAGATTAAAGTTTATGCCGAAAATAAGCATAAATATGGTTATCACCCATTGAATATAAGGTGAAAATCCGCCAATACCCTCTGCTGTTATCGCAAAGCCGCCTGTGCCTGCAGTGCCAAAAGCATATACAAGGCTTTCAAATAGTGGCATTTTGCCGAGATAAAGTAATATAACAAGCAAAAAGGTAAGGGCTATATAAATAGTGTAAAGAATTTTTGCGGTTGATTTGATTTTGGGTACTAATTTTCCAATTATAGGTCCCGGCATTTCAGCACGCATCATGTGCATAGAGCGGCCTGTATGTGTAGGTATAATCGCCATAACAAGCACGAGTATTCCCATACCACCTATAAAGTGAGTAAAGCTTCGCCATAAAAACATGCTGCGACTTAAATTATATGTTGTAAGTATTGATGCACCGGTTGTCGTAAAACCACTGACTGTTTCAAAGAAAGCGTCAATAAAGCGTGGAATTTCACGACTTATAAAAAAGGGAAGCGCTCCGACGGCAGAAAGAGAAATCCAACCAAGTGCCACAATTACAAACCCTTCCTTTGCGTAAAGAGAAAGGTCTTTGGTTTTGGTAAATATTGTAAGCAGAGTACCTACTGCGATTGCAACTGCGATGGTGATTAAAAAGGAAATGAGTGCTTGTTTTTCCTTGTAAATAACAGCGCATACAGTTGGAAGTATTAAGAGAGCAGCTTCTACTAAAATGATTCGGCCGAGTATATTAAAAACAGTTTTTTTATTCATATTTCTCTCACTATCTTAAAATATCTGAAAGATTGTTTATTCTTTGATTTGCGGCAATAACAATAACCTTATCACCTGACATTAAGTAATCAGAACCGGAAGGAATAATAACCTTTCGGTTACGCATAATAGCGGCAATAAGAGTATCCTGTTTTGTTTTCAGGTCCTTGAAAGCAATTTTAAGCTGTGGGAAATCGGGCTTTACAATAAACTCTAAAACTTCAACCTTTTCATCCATCATCTTATAGAGTGATTCAACACTGCTGCCTTGTGAGTTTTCAAGCGCACGGGCATAGCGAATTACGACATCTGAAATTGTTTTTTTAGGTGACACAAATGAGTCAAGTCCCCAGCGCTCTGCCAAAGGTATGAGCTCGTCACGGTTGATTTTTGTTATTACTTTGGGTACACCCATTGTTGCTGCAAAGGAGGAAAGAAGTATATTTTCCTCATCTATACCCGTAAGAGTTACGAAAGCATCAAGCGAGCGCAAGCCCTCTTCAAGCAACAGTTCTTGATTTGCGCCGTCGCCGTTTATAATAGTAGCTTTGGGAAGCTTGTCACAAAGTTCTTCACAAATATTGCGGTTTCTTTCTATGATTGTAACCTTGTTGCCGGCTGCCGTAAGCATTTTTGCAAGGTAATAAGAGGTGCGGCTGCCACCGAGCAACATAATATTGCGGGCTTTTTTATGCAAAATTCCCATTTCTTTTAAAAGCTTTGATATTTCGCTGTGATTTGCGGCAAGAGCAATTTTATCACCGCTTTTGAGAATAAAATTACCGTCGGGGATATAGGCTTCATTTTCACGCTCAACTGCACAAACAAGGAATTGGGCAGTAAACTTTGAGCGGAGAGCAGAAAGCGACAATCCGTTGAGCATGGTATCAGCCTTTAGCTTTAATTCAATCATTTCAAAGTTTTTGGCAGAAAAGGTTTCTATTTTTGCGGCTGAAGGAAGACGCAATAAAAGATACAGCTCCTTAGCGGCCAAATATTCAGGGTTTATGACCATAGAAAGATTGAGGTGTTCTCTCATAAAGCCAAGGCTTTGGTCGTTATATTGAGGACTTCTGATACGGGCAATAGTATGGTGAGTACCGAGCTTTCTTGCTAAAAAGCAGGATAGCATATTAAACTCGTCAGAATCGGTAGTGGAAACCAAAAGCTCAGCATCAGAGGCATTTGCGCTTTCCAAAACCTCGCAGTCAACACCATTTCCGCAAACACCCATAACGTCGTACAAATCGGTAATTTGGGAAATGACATCAGGATTTTTATCAATGGCGATTACATCGTGACCCTCTTCAACCAAGCTTGATATTAAAGTGACACCGATTTTACCGCAACCAACAACAATAATTTTCATTATCATAGACCTCATAATATTTAATAATATTTAATAGTATTGTAACACTTTATAAACTTTTTTACAATACAAAACTGCAAAATATAATGTTTAAAAAAGTCTGTTCTTTATTTTTAATATCCTAAATTTTCACCGCATAAAATTACGGTTATTCGGTTTTGTTCGCTTTGCTTTGAAGTGATTTGATAGGTGCGACAAATTCTTCTTTCATAATCACAACCGTCTGTAATTGAGGGGTTTTCGCTTTTTAGTAGTGATACACAATGACCGAGTTTGGAGCAAGGTGACTCAATGCCTAGTCTCACACAATTTTTGGGAGCGGCAATTTTTTTAACCCTCAAAAAGCCTTCATCAATATCTTTTACAATTTTATTTATGCCGGCAATTACGATTACCCTTTTAGGACCAAAGGAAATTGCACTGATTCGATTTGCAAAGCCATCAACATTGATAAGCTCTCCGTTTTCGGTAATTGCATTTGCCGAACAAAAGAAAAAGTCAGCACCGATACTTTGCTTGAAGACATCCTGTTTCTCTTGCGGAGTGATACCCTGGCGGTTTCGATCATAGAAATTGTAGCAATTCTTGTTGATTAAATCCCAAACGCCACTTTCATTGAGGGAGACAGAACCGCCTGCAGTAATAACACATCCTTCAAAAAGCATATGCTCAACCGTTTTCGCAACACAGGAAATGGAGGGTACGTAAATACCCTCCATATTGTTTCTGCGAAGTGCGGTTATAACACGGTTTATTTGTTCGTTCATAACCATCTTCACCTTTTTATTTTATTTTGCAAAGTCAACGGCACGACTTTCACGTATCACGTTAACCTTGATTTGACCGGGATATTGTAATTCTTCCTCGATACGCTTTGCAATATCGTGTGACATAAGTACAATTTGGTCATCGGTTACAGCCTCGGGCTTAACCATAATACGAATTTCTCTACCTGCTTGTAAAGCATAGGAAGCCTCTACACCACCGAAGGAATTGGCGATTTCCTCCAATTTTTCGAGACGCTTTAGGTAGTTTTCAATGTTCTCTCTGCGAGCGCCGGGACGTGCGGCAGAAATAGCATCCGCAGCTTGAACGATAAAGGCGATTTCAGATTTGGGAGCTACGTCGCCATGGTGTGCGTGTATAGCGTTAAGAATAATATCGTTTTCACGATTTTTCTTGGCAACCTCGACACCAAGCATAACGTGGGAGCCTTCTTGTTCGTGGGTAAGTGCTTTACCAATATCGTGCAAAAGACCAGCACGTTTAGCAAGAGTTACATCAACACCCATTTCGGCGGCTAAAAGACCACAAAGGTGGCTTACCTCAATCGAGTGGTTTAATACACTTTGACCGTAGCTTGTACGGTAACGAAGGCGTCCGAGTAGGCGAACAAGCTCGTTATGGAGTCCGTGAACACCGGTTTCAAGCATTGCACGTTCACCCTCCTGCTTGATAACGGCATCAACCTCGGCAGTAGCCTTGGCAACGGCCTCTTCGATTTTAACGGGGTGGATTCTTCCGTCTGCAAGTAGCTTTTCAAGCGCAATTCTTGCGATTTCACGTCTAATCGGGTCAAAGCTTGATACAGTAATTGCCTCAGGTGTATCATCAATAATAAGGTCAACACCTGTAGCAGCTTCTAATGAACGAATGTTTCTACCTTCACGACCGATAATTCTGCCCTTCATTTCATCATTTGGAAGGGTTACGGTTGTGAGAGTGAAGTCAGCAGAATGGTCTGCCGCACAACGCTGAATAGCGGTACAAACCAAATTTTTGGCGATTTTGTCTGCTTCATCTTTTGTGTGTTGCTCGAATTCGACAATTCTTAAAGCTTTTTCATGCTCTAATTCATTGTCAAGCATCTCTAACAAATGCATTTTGGCTTGTTCCTTTGTAAAGCCGGAAATTTTTTCAAGCAAATCAAGCTGACTTTGTTTTAATCTGTCACATTCTTCAATGCGAGTGTCAATTTCCTTGGCTTTTTGAGCCAATTTTTCTTCTTTTGCCTCGAGATTGTCGATTTTACGATCAAGAGATTCTTCTTTTTGCTGAATTCTGTGCTCTTGGCGTTGAACCTCGCTTCTGCGTTCTCTGAGGTCTTTTTCGGTTTCTTGTCTTAAATTGTGAATTTCATCTTTAGCTTCAAGTAAAGCTTCTTTTTTCTTTGATTCTGCGGTTTTCATTGCATCGTTTAAAATTCGTCTTGCTTCATCCTCGGCAGAGCCAATGGTAGCCTCTGCAGATTTGCGACGATATACCGAACCGGAAATAAAACCGATAACAGCAGTCAAAACGGCAACTGCACCGCCAATAATATAAGGCATTACAGCACCTCCAAAATATGATAAAGCACGGAAAAACCCTTCAAATCAGGGACGTATAACACATATTAAACAAGTTATACAAACGGGAGCCGTGCGTTTCTCCCGGATATAATCAATACATTTCGCCGTTTTTTCGCCACCAAAACGGCAAAAAGATAGCAATTATCAGTATAATAATTACATTTCTCAATCTATCATTACAATTTTACCACTATATATTGGATATGTCAAGAAATAAGAACACAAAAATATGGATTTTTACTTATCACAAGAATTTTTTTTGCTGAAATGTGAAAGGATGAAGGAAAGCAAAAAAAGTCCAAAGAAAAAAAGGATTATATTGGCTGAAACAGATGTGTGAATATTTTTATAGCCTGATACAATATTGAAAAAGAAGAAGGCAACAGATTGCAAAAGACAGAAGAAAATTGAAACTAAGCCTGATGCCAAAATTTTTCTGAAATTCTTTTCTGTATCGACCTGGTTATAAAGCTTTGCAAACTGTAAAAAGAAAACTGTAATTGAACACAAAGCGGCAATAAGAAAAAGGTTATCTGTGATAACGGCAATGGTAGAAATTCTTGTAAACTCAATTATTGTTTTCAAAATCATATAAAAGCACGGAAGTAAATAGCAGAAAGAGGGAATTTTGATTGTGATAAAGTTTTGTGCTGCAAAGCAAAGTGTGAAAATAATCGTGCAAATTGCAAAAATAAGTCTTAAAGTATTAAAGATAGGTGAGACTTCACTTACCGCTTTGACAAAGAATGTGTCATAAAAAATAACTCCCGATAATGCAAGTGAGGAAATCACTAAATACAAATTCGGTTTCGGAGGGTGTTCGGGACAACGGTGTGTAGTAAAAGAAAAAACACAAAGCAAAAGGGCTATAACAAACAAAAGTATGGTTGTTATAAGTCCAAAAGTTTGATTATCGGTTGTGAAAAAACCGTTTGTGGAGTCGATTATAAATTCCAACTGGAAAAATCTCAACAATACAGCAAACGGAAGTGATACCGAGAAAAACAACATAAGTTTTTTATATCGCATAATTTTACGCTCCAATACATAAAAAAAGAATCAAATTCATATACTGTACTAATTTTATATTGCTTTAAATTAAATGTCAATATAAAGAAAAATAAAAGGAGCCAAGAAAATGAAAAAAACGGTTATCATTTCATTTTTAATGTCGATAATAATGTTGATTTTACCGCTATGTGTTATCGGAAAGGAAGTAAATGTTAAAAAAGAGGTTACACAGGTTTTAAATGCCGCCACGAACGAAAAAACCGAACTAAAAAGTGAATTTCGGGTTTTTGACAAAAGCAGTCAAAAGATAATAACTATGTCACAAAGTGATTATATTTTCGGGGTTGTGGCTGCCGAAATGCCGGCACTTTACGGACAGGAGGCTCTAAAAGCTCAAGCCGTAGCGGCTTATACCTTTGCTTATACTAAAAGTTTAGCAAACAAGGATAAGGATTATGACATAACTACGGATTTTACCATTGACCAAGCTTATATTTCGAGGGAAAACGCACGCAAAAGGTGGGGTAGCTCTGCCGATATATATGAAGCAAAAATTGATAATGCTGTTAAAAGCGTTATTGGTGAAATCATTACCTACAATAACAAGCCAATTACAGCGGTTTATCACGCAGTATCATCGGGCAAAACTGAAAAGGCCGAGGACATTTGGGGGAGCAAAGCAGCATATTTACAGTCTGTTGACAGTAGTTGGGATAAAAAAAGCGAAAATTACAAATCAAGCGCAAGCTTTACAATAACCGAAGTAAAGGAAAAATTATCAATTAAAAATTTTAACGGCAAGAAAAATACGATAATCGGCAAAGCCGAGAGAACGGATGTTGGTGCCGTAAAAAATATAAAGCTTTTTTCCAAAAGCTTTACGGGAGCACAAATCAGAGAAAAGTTAGACCTTCGTTCCTCTAATTTTACGGTTAAGATACAGGATGATAAAATAGTTTTCACCGTCATAGGCTATGGTCACGGTGTTGGAATGAGCCAAAACGGAGCTAACTGTATGGCACAAAACGGAAAGACCTACAAGGAAATTTTAACCCACTATTATAAGGGCATTAAAATAGAAAGATTGAAAAGCGGCTAAAAAACTTTTGCTTTCACTTTACTTTTTGGCAAAAAAGTAGTAAAATTATTTATTGGTAAATGTGAGGTGAAGCGTGTTGAAAAAAATTGTGATTATAGGAGCAGGACCGGCAGGTATTATGGCGGCAATAACTGCAGCCGATAACAACAGTAATGCACAAATAACGGTTTTTGAAAAAAACGAAAAAATCGGAAGAAAACTGATGATTACCGGTAAAGGCAGATGTAACCTTACAAATAATTGCGATATTGACACACTTCTTGCCAATGTTCCTAAAAATCCAAGATTTTTGTATTCGGCTTTTAATGCCTTCGCTCCATCGGATTTAATGACCTTTTTTGAAAAGGCGGGAGTACCGCTTAAAACAGAACGGGGAAACAGAGTTTTTCCCGTATCAGACAAGGCGGTCGATATTGTTGACACACTTTTTAAAGTTTCAAAGCAAAAAAATGTAAAAATAGCAAATAATTCTGTTACACAGATACTACTCGAAGATGGAACTGTAAAGGGAGTTTTACTCGATAACGGTGAGGAATTTTTTGCTGACTGTCTGCTTGTTGCAACGGGGGGTGCCTCTTATCCGCTTACAGGCTCGACGGGTGACGGTTATCGCTTCGCCGAGAAAACAGGGCATACCGTAACCGAGCTCTCACCTTCTTTAATACCGCTTGTTTGTCACGAGGGATTTTGCAGCCACCTTTCAGGGCTATCCCTTAAAAATGTCTGCCTTTCGGTATTTGAAAATGGAAAGAAAAAACCAATATTTAAGGAAATGGGCGAAATGCTTTTCACTCATTTTGGGATTTCCGGACCGCTTGTATTGTCAGCTTCGGCGTATATAAGACATTTGGACAAAAAGGAATATACAGCATATATAGATTTAAAACCGGCTCTTACATTAGAGCAGCTTGACAATAGAATTTTGCGAGATTTTGAGAACGCAAAGAACAAGGATTTTCAAAACAGCCTGGACAAGCTGTTGCCTAAAAGTATGATTTCGGTAATAGTCAAGCTCTCGGGTATAGGTGCTAATACAAAGGTTAATCAAATCAGTCGTGAGCAAAGACGGAGTTTGGCAGAGCTTTTGAAGGCACTACCGCTTCATATAACAGGTACCAGACCTATCGAGGAAGCGATTATCACTTCGGGTGGAGTTAGCGTTAAAGAGATAAATCCCGCTACAATGGAGTCGAAAATTATAAAAGGACTTTTCTTTGCGGGGGAAGTAATTGATGTAGATGCCTTTACAGGCGGATTTAATTTGCAAATAGCTTTTTCTACAGGCTATCTTGCAGGTATGAATATATAGGAGAGTAAAATATGATTTCTATTGCTATTGACGGACCGGCAGGTGCCGGAAAAAGTACACTGTCACGTACTGTTGCTAAAAAGCTCGGCTTTATTTATGTTGATACAGGCGCTCTTTACAGGGCGGTCGGCTTTAAATTTTCCCGCCTCGGCTTTGATAGGGAACTTAACTGCGATATAGCCTCAATATTATCTGAAACAAAGGCGGATATTCGTTTTGTTGACGGTGAGCAACGTGTCTTTTTGGATGGTGAGGATGTATCTGATAAAATCAGAACGGCAGAGGCTTCTATGATGGCATCGGCTGTATCTGCAAAGCCCGAGGTCAGACAGTATTTGCTGGAAAAACAAAGAGAATTAGCTCGCAGTAATAATGTTGTTATGGACGGCAGAGACATAGGCACGGTGGTTTTACCTGATGCGACAATAAAAATTTATCTTACTGCTTCGGCCGAGGACAGAGCACGCCGACGTTATGATGAAATGATAGCAAAAGGTATGGATGCCAATTTTGAATCTGTTTATAAGGATATGATACAACGGGATTATAATGATATGCATCGTGACATAGCTCCCTTGAAGCAGGCAGAGGATGCTGTGCTTGCAGATACTACCGGTTTTGAGTTTGAGCAGTCATTGGAATTACTTTTAGATATTATTGAAAAGGGAATTAAGGGTTAAAATGAATATCCAACTAGCACGTACCGCCGGGTTTTGCTTCGGTGTTGACAGAGCGGTAAATATGGTTTATGACCTACTTGAAAGTGGCGAAGCGGTTGCTACATTAGGTCCTATTATTCATAATCCACAGCTTGTTAGTGAGCTTGAAGGACGAGGGGTCAGAATTGTCAAAACTCCAGAGGAGGTAAAAGCAGGAGAAACTCTTGTTATTCGCTCACACGGTGTCGAAAGGTCGGTTTTGGATAAAGCGCAGGAATTAAACATAAAAATTTGCGATGCCACCTGTCCTTTTGTCGCAAAAATCCATAAAATTGTCAGCGAAAAAAGTAAACAGGGATACATCACAATTATTGCTGGTGATGCTTCACACCAAGAGGTTATCGGAATTGTTGGACACTGCTTTGGAGAGTGTTATGTTACAGCGGATGACGTAGAGCTTGATGAGTTGCTACAAAAAAAAGGCGATTTTTGTGAAAAAAAGATAATTTTTGTCTCTCAAACTACTTTTAATTCGAAAATTTGGGCAAAAATGCAAAAAAATATAAAAAAAGTGTGTACAAATGCCGAAATTTTTGATACAATATGTAATGCTACCTCTAACAGACAGAAGGAGGCAGACTCTTTATCCCAAAAAAGCGATGCGGTTGTCGTTATTGGGGGAAAACACAGTTCAAACACCAAAAAGTTGTTTGATGTCTGTCTTAAAAATTGTCCTAAGACCTATTTGATAGAAACGGCAAAAGAATTATCTGCCCTTGATTTTACAAGTTGTGGTTTTATAGGGGTTGTGGCGGGTGCTTCCACACCTGCCGGTATAATAAAGGAGGTTATTAAAACCATGTCAGAAAATTTACAACCGGTTGAAGAACAGATGGAGGTAAAAGAATCTGTTCAAAAAAGCTTCGAGGAAATGACCGATGAAGAGGCATTCGAGGCTTCACTTAGCAGTTTAACAGGCGACCAAAAAGTTGAAGGCACAGTTATTGCTGTTAACTCCACTGAAATCACAGTGGACATTGGCAGAGGAGTTACAGGATATGTTTCCGCTGCTGAATATTCTTCTAATCCTGATGCTAATATGATGGAAGAAGTTAAGGTTGATGATAAGATGAATCTTATCATTATGAAAATCAGCGACCAGGAAGGAACCGCAATGCTTTCAAAGCGTCGTTATGATGCTATTGCCGGTTGGGATAATATAGTTGCTGCCAAGGATTCAGGTGAAATTCTTAACGGCTATGTTAAGGAAATCATCAAGGGCGGCGTTGTAGTTTACACCAACAATGTAAGAGTATTCATCCCTGCTTCTCAAGCTACACTTTCACGCAACGATTCTCTCGAGGATTTAAAGGGTAAGGAGGTTTCCTTCCGTATAATCGAAATTGGCAGAGGCAGACGTGCGGTTGGTTCTATCCGCAGTGTACTTATCGAAGAAAAGAAGGCTAAAGAAGCTAAGGTTTGGGAAAATATTGCTGTAGGTGACCGTTTCACAGGCACAGTTAAGTCTTTGACAGGCTACGGTGCATTTGTTGATATTGGTGGCGTTGACGGTATGGTTCACATTTCTGAGCTTTCTTGGAGCCGTATTAAGAATCCCTCTGAGGTTGTTATGGTTGGCGACACAGTTGAGGTTTATGTTAAGGCTCTTGACG
>JAZNRN010000024.1:0-5151 GCA_045590775.1 Acutalibacteraceae bacterium | reverse complement strand
TACGAAAATTAGACCGTGTTTGCGGCGGATTGTTGCGAGGACACGTTGTGCTGCTGAGTGGTAAGCGTGGCGAAGGTAAGTCAACATTTATGTCGCAGATTGTGGTAGAGGTGATAGATTAGGACAATGCTGTGTTTGTGTATTCGGGAGAGTTGCCAAACTATCACTTTAAGAATTGGCTTGACTTGCAGATTGCAGGAAACAAGTGCGTATCTACAAGGCAGAATGAGTATGGCGACAATGAATATTATTTGTCGGAAGAAGCGGTTAAAAAGATAAATAAATGGTACTATGACAAAGCTTTTATATTCGATAATTCAGCCGTTACCGATAATGAGTATGAAGGACTTTTGAAGGTAATTATTGACAGTATTTGCCGATATGATATAAAGCTTGTTTGCATTGATAACCTTATGACCGCTATGGATTGCGATGTAAATACCGACCTTTACCGGCAGCAGTCCTCTTTCGTAAAGAGCCTTGAAAAATTGGCACAGCAGTACGATGTTGCAATTATTCTTGTGGCTCACCCAAAGAAAACACAGGGCGATTTTGATAATGATACTGTCAGCGGTTCAAGCGATATTACAAATGCCGTTTCTTTTGTGTTTAACTATCAAAGAGCAAAAGACGGAACAGAACACGACAGCGAATTGATGATAACCAAAAACCGCTTGAATGGTAAAATCCTCACGGGCGAAAATTCCATAAAATTGTATTACAGCGAAAAGTCAAAGAGAATTACCGCAAATCCGTATGAGAACAAAGAATATTCTTGTTTTGCTCCGAAATGGGAAGATATAACCGACATTGACGAATTGCCCCTGTAAAAAATATCAAAAATATTTCAAAAACTTTTCAAAAACCTATTGACATTTTGATTTTTATGTGTTATAATATAATCACAGTAAGGGGAACACCCAATAAAAAGGAGAAATCAAAATGAAAGCTATTGATAAGGTAACAAAGAGAGAACACGCAATCTGCCCCGTTTTGGGTGGATATCAAGTTTGTTTAATTCCCGATATGGGTTGGGAAGATGCGAAGTTTTCTGACATCCACGTTTTCTTGGATGAACAGTTTGCCGATCGTTTTGAGTTGGCATAATTAAGGGAACACCCCAAGAAAGAAAGAGGTAACATAAATGAAAAAGTACAAAGGTTATTGCATTGATAAAGTTGTCTTCAATAATGAGGCTGAAATTGATGCTTTTATCAAGAAACAGGCTGTTGATAGATTTATCAAATTGAATAAGATTTTCGCAAGTCATATGACTATGGAAGCGAGTATCGCTTGTTCCGAACAAGCTGACCGCTTGCATAATCAGTTCGGTTTCTCTTGGGAAGAAATCGAAGCAATGGAAATTCAAGCCATTGCATAAGTGAATATAAACCGAGTGGGGCGGTTAAGCCCCACAAAAGAAGGAGGATATAATGAAAATTCGTAAAAAGTTTAGAGGGAAAATCAAAGACAAAAATGAGTGGATATATGGCGGATTAGCCTATATAAATGATTCACCTTTTGTTATATATGAAATGGCGAAGGGGTTGCCTAAAATAGAAGAAGTGGAAGAAAATTCTGTGGGTCAATATTCTTGTGTTTGCGACAAAAACAACCTTGAAATGTGCGAGGGCGACATCGTATATGGTGCGGTTTATTGGCTTGAAAGGCGGAAGCCTGCGGTGGTAACATTCCGAAATGGTTCTTTCGGTTTGCTTTGGCATCGTGGAGATGTTGAGCAATTTAATCCGTTCACGAGTTTGTGCAATATTGAGTATGAGGTTGTCGGTAATATTTATGATAATCCTGAATTGATGGAGGAATAAAATGCTAATAATAACAATTATTTTTTTGATTTTATTCATTATCTCTTGGTCTTTGTTTATGGTGGGATTCGTTTTTGATTTAGATTGTCTGTTTGATTTTTTCTCAAAAAGTTGTATTTTAACAGGGATTACCTTAATGTTTTGCGTACTTGTTTTGGGAATTTTTGGAATCATAAAATTATTATAAAAAATGGCGGCAAAACCGACACGGAAAGAGAGGGGAAACAATGGCGGTATTTACAACCAAGTATGATTTAGGTCAAGAGGTATATTATGGTTATAAAGACGATAGAAGAAAAGGCGAAATTATAACCATATATTTTGATGGCACTTTTGACAACATTCCAAAGTATGAGATTGAATACAATGGTAATGTTTGGGCAGAAGATGATATAAGCGATAAAGAATGAGGTGTTTAGATATGTACACTATAAAAGAATTGATTGAAGCGTTGCAAAAATGCCCACAAGATAATGTGGTGTTTTGCACGAATATTAAGACAGGATTTTCGTGTGAGGTTACTTCGGTGGGCAATGACCTTGTTAATGGAACGGTTGACATTTTCTTTGAGGAGGGATAAATGATGAGGTTATGGCACAGAGAATTGTTACCATATTTGCCTGATGCACAGTTTAAAGGACAGTTGCGTGAGTTGGTGTCGATTATGCACGATTGGAGAGATAAGGGAAAAACAAACCATTTGCTTATTAACAGGGTTATGGAATATCCAAAAGGCGAATTAACCGCATATTATATGCACTATGAAAATGAATATATGAGAAGATATAGCAAATTTCCAAAAGGTTATTTGGCTGAATTTATGGAATTTTGCGATTATTTGCCAATGTGTGAAAAGGGCGGTGCAGTATTCAAATATTGGCATAACAAAGAATATCTGCGAGTGTGTATGGCTAATCTTTATGAAAAGCACGTTTTCGGTGTCGGCAAGTCGAGAATAACCGATGAGGAGTGGCAGAGGTTGCTTGACGGATATAAACAGATAACAAATGGGGAGGATTATGTGATATGACCGACAACGAGATTATAAAGGCTTTGGAAGAATGGAACAAAAATAATTGCGAAAAAGTTTGTCCTCATCTTAGTATTTGCGAAAATTGTATTGTAACGGTAATAAAAAGTGCTCTCAACCTCATCAACAGCCAAAAGGCAGAGATTGAGAGAATGCGGAAGCATAACAAAGAATTTGGTTTTTGCAATTTGCTTGGAAATGTTCTTGTTTATAGTAAAAATCTTAAAGATTATAACGATATGCGAAAAGGTTTAAAATCCGAAGCCATAAAAGAGTTTTTAAAGGAACTTGAAGCACGTTGCACCAAAGGCGGCATATACCCCGAATTTGTGGCAAGAACAGCGGAGAATATTGTGCAGGAAATGACAAAGAAAGGAGAAAATTAAATGGCTAATTTAGTCAAGAAAATATGCCCAATTTATGGCAAAGTATATTATCCAACATCTGAACACGTTTACAAATACAAATCAAAATTGGTGTGTTCTTGGCATTGCTTGAGGAGCGAAGAAAAGAAAAATGGACAAACTTGATTACCTGCGATTATGCCAAAAAAATGCAGTTTATCCCAAAAGCGTTGTGGTGGCTTATAATGGCGATTCGTATTACCCATTGGAAAGGGTAGAGTGGTTTACTAAAAAAGGCGAAATGGAGCTTTCTGCGGTCTTACAGAGCGTTAAAAGCAATTCTATAATAAGATGCCGGGTAAAAGAAGTGGAGAACGTGGAAAATGAAAGCCAACAGAATTAGTGTTAGCCAAAGGCAAGCGGTGCAAGAAGCAACGGAACGAGAAATTAAAGATCTAATATCAGAAGCTGGATTGATGTCGCAAAAAAGAATGCTTCTTCGTGTATTGCATTGTTTGAGATTTGATTTTCAATTCAAAAAAAGGCTCATGGATTTTTTGGATTTATTTGCTGATTGCAATGAGAAAACGCATGAACTTAATTCAGATTGCGTGCTTGCAACTGTTATGGTTTCCGATCTTGAAAAATCAGGAATTTGTTTGGATGGCTTTTTTGATGATTTAATTGAATTTGAGGAAAAGCAATATCAAAGAGAAAAAGCAAAAGAACAAGGGATAAGGAACGCAAAAGGGTTATCTTTGCAACAGATGAATGAACTTGAAAAAGAAAAAAGGAGATTGGAAAAATGAAATTTGAACAAGTAAGGGAAAGTATAAAATCAGCATGGGGCATTGAAAGAGATGATGCAACCGTGATAAGCCAAAATGTCCCGGAAAACGAAATATTTTGTCAGCTTGCGGAAGAATGTTCTGAATTGGCGCAGGCTGCATTGAAATTGAGAAGAACAACAATAAAAACAAATCCCACGCCACAAACATATGATATGGCTTTTGCGAATTTAGTTGAAGAAACTGCGGATGTTTTAGCTTGTTTGGAGTTGATTTTTGGCAACGAAGAAGAAGTGAAAAACGATATTGAACACTTAAAATTGTGGAAATTAAAGAGATGGGCAGACAGAGTTTCAAAACTTGACAAAAAGTGAAAAATGATTATAATATATATTAGACGTTCATTTTTTTAACCTCCTTTCTTTTTTTACCATTTTGGCAAGGTGAAATTTAGACTTGCCAAAACATGAGGGTGCGGTGCGATGGTGGCACAATGAGCTTTGACCTCATTTGAATTGGTTCGATTCCATTCACCCTTGCCAAGATGTCTTTTCATAAGCATCTCCTTTCTTTTAAATGTTGACGGCTCGGAAAAAGAGAAGTCCTTCCTGTTCGGTGGGATGAATAGACGAGAAGTGCCGATGGGTGAAATTTAGACCATCGGTGCGAAATATATGGATAGTGGCGGAAAAGGTAGACGCAAGGTGGAAGTGAGGGGTTGCGATAATAACCATACTCGAGAATGGTCGCAATAAGATAACCACCGACAATCCAAAACATACAAGGTGCAAATCCTTGTCTATCCACCAAAATAACTATACAAGGAGTTGATACAATATGCTAACCAAACACAGCCGATTGTGTCGGCTCTTTTGTGCATAATGTGATATATTGCAAGGACAGAGGGTAGCTCCCTTTTCAATGCCTAACCATTGATTACTTGCTTTATATAAATTTTAATCTGTTAGGAGATATGAAAATGGTAATTGTAAATTGTGTTATTTGTGGTAATGAATTTGAAGCTACAAGAACATCTGCAAAATATTGCAGTAAAAAGTGTTCGAGAAAAGCTGAAAATATGACAGAACAAGTCGGATCGTAGCCATGTCGTTCTGTGGGCCAAGGAGTTGGGTCTAGTCATTGTCTTCCTAAGACCGCTTGGC
>JAZNRN010000023.1:0-3927 GCA_045590775.1 Acutalibacteraceae bacterium | reverse complement strand
ATATTTTGCTTAAAGCCGATAAGACAAGTATGGCAAACTCTTTGGAGCTTAGAGTTCCTTTTCTTGATAAAAAGGTTATGGAATTTGCTGGGACTATTCCGCTTAAATGCAGAGCAAATACCATTACCACAAAGTTAGCGCTTCGTAAAGCGGCCGAAAAAACCTTGCCAAAGCGTACCGCTACAAAGGATAAATTAGGTTTCCCCGTGCCGATTAGAGTATGGCTCAAGGAGGACGGATATTATAACACCGTGAAAGCAATCTTTACAAGCGCAAATGCCGAGAAATTCTTTAATACTGAAAAATTGGTGGCGCTTCTTGATACTCATAAATCGGGCAAAGCAGATGTTAGCCGTAAGATTTGGACAGTTTATACATTTCTTGTTTGGTATGAACAATTTTTCAGCTAAGTGTAAAGGAGCAAAGCTTTTATGTTTTTATTAGTTAAGCGATGGCAAAATTTAACTGTTAAATAATAAAAAAGTAAAAAAATAGGAGAATTATTATGATTTTAAACAGTGTAAATTTTGAAACTTATTTTAGAAATTATCCCGATGAAAACGGATTTTTTGGAAAATACGGCGGTTGTTATATTTCGGATGATTTAAAGCAGGCTATGAAGGAAATAACCGACGCATATTTTTCAATTTGTCAGTCAAGAAAGTTTATTGCCGAGCTTCGCCGAATCCGCAAGGAATTTCAGGGAAGACCTACACCTATAAGCCATCTTGAAAGACTTTCGAATAAATATGGTGATGTTCAGCTTTATGTTAAGCGTGAGGATTTAAATCACTCGGGCGCACATAAATTAAATCACTGTATGGGTGAAGCCTTACTTGCAAAATATATGGGCAAGAAGAAGGTTATTGCTGAAACAGGTGCCGGACAGCATGGTGTGGCACTTGCTACTGCGGCGGCTTATTTCGGACTTGAATGTGACATTTATATGGGTTCTGTGGATATTGCAAAGCAGGCTCCGAATGTTGCTCGCATGAAGATTTTGGGCGCCAATGTAATAGAAGTTAAAGAAGGACTTGCAACACTCAAAGAGGCGGTTGATGCGGCTTTTGCGGCGTATGCAAAGGAATATAAGGACTGCATCTACTGTATTGGCTCGGTTTTAGGTCCGCATCCATTTCCAATGATGGTTCGTGATTTCCAAAGTGTTGTAGGAATTGAAGCCAGAGAGCAATTTTTGGATATGACAGGTCATCTTCCCGATGCAGTCGTAGCTTGTGTTGGCGGTGGTTCAAATGCTGCAGGTATGTTTGCAGGCTTCCTTAATGACCCGGTTGACCTTTACGGTATTGAGCCTTTGGGTAGAGGTGAGAAGCTTGGTGACCACGCAGCAAGCCTAAAGTATGGTACGGAAGGTATTATGCACGGCTTTAACAGCATAATGCTCAAGGATGAAAACGGTGAGCCCGCACCCGTATATTCCGTGGCTTCAGGGCTTGACTATCCTTCTTCGGGACCGGAGCACGCATTTTTGCACGATTTAGGTCGTGTTGAGTATGACGTAATTAACGATGAGGAAACTATTGATGCTTTCTTTGAGCTTTCACGTCTTGAAGGTATTATCCCTGCAATCGAAAGTGCTCACGCAGTAGCTTATGGTATTAAGCTTGCTAAAAAGATGGGCAAGGGCTCTGTGCTTATCAATCTTTCGGGCAGAGGCGACAAGGATATGGATTACGTAATTGAAAAGTACGGAATCAGATAAAATAGCTTTGTTGAGGCACACTTTCTTGTAAAGTGTGCCTCGTTTGTATGGCAAACTTATATTTCCGACTTTAGTGGAAGAGCAAAACGAATGGCGACAAAAAAAGCAGGTTAAAAACAGCAAAACAGAACGTACCCTCCTTTTCAAAAAAGGATGATAAGTTCAGAAAGATTATCAAAGATTTTGATGTTGAATATTTGAGGGTTAAGAATATAAAACAATTTACATTTCCAAATAAAAATCCCGAATGCAATCTGCATTCGGGATTTTTTTAAGGCTCTTTAACAATATAAGAAAAGTCGATGTATCCGTTACCGAGCGAAGCGTTGAAAACTTTTATATCGGTAGTGTGTGCGATTACTGTGTCTTGGAACATAAGGGGAATTATCGTATTCTTTTCGAGGATTTTTTGTTGATTGACATTTGGGTCTTTTGATACGGATTTGAGACCGAATTTGTCAACATATTCTCTCATAAAAGAGGAATCGGCTTTTATGGGAAATACAGCAAAGGTATAACTGTTGTCTGTCAACTGTGCAAGAAGTACTTCGGGAGTTGATGCCGATTCTATATTGATAAATGTAGATAAATTGCTTTGCCAATGTCCTACAATATCGGTTACAACATTTTTTATTTGACCATTATCGTAGAAATAGAGGAGTTTATCTGTGGGGAATTTTGAGTCTTCATATTTTTTAAGCTCACGCAAATACAGCTTTTTAGCGGTATTTTTATCGTAATTGTTTGCTGTATTTCCGATTTTTTCAATGTTGAGTGCGTCGGGATATAGCGAGGTCGCCGCTTTATATCCTTCGGGCAGGTCATCGGAATAAATTTCGCTGCCCACCAAAAGTGAAAAAGCTTTTCTCATATCGGGTGTGAATTCTTTTCCTATCGTCATCACCCAGCAAATGTTTTGGAAGGATTTGGTTATAAGTCCTTTAGACTTTGCGTGTGAGTTACTTGTTGAGTCGATAAAGGCAATATCAATGCTTTCTTTTTCAAGACGTTCAAGGACATCCTCTTCGGTTTCACAGGTTATGAATACGGCAGCATTTTTAGCTTCAAAATCACCCAAATATGTGTCGCTTTTATAAAGCCTTATGCCAAACGGGTCTTTTCTCCAACGTGTCATCTGATAACTTCCGTTGTAAAGTAAGGTTTCGGCTGAAATTCCGTATTTTCCGTCACAGGAATTAAAGAATTTTTCGTTGCAGGGCATTGCAATACTGGTAGTAAGGGTTTCTAAAAAATCGCTGTCATCTTCTGTTAGGGTTATTTTTAATGTGGTGTCGTTTAACGCCTTGACTCCCAAGTCTTGGGAATTGGCATTTTGTGAATAAATCTTTTGTGCGCCTTTAATTGAAAAAAGCCTTGAAACAAAGGGGGCTTTTGTTTTTGGGTCAACAGCTCGTTTAAGTGCAAATTCAAAATCAGAGGCGGTGACTTTCGTGCCGTCACTCCATTTGGCATCGTTTAAATAAAAAGTGTATTCAAGACCGTTTTTATTATATTTTTTTGCAAGAGCCGGAACAATGTTACCCTTTTCATCGGTTCGAAGCAAGCCTTCAAAGACGTTTCGAACAATTATAAGCTCGGCATCACTTTCTGCTAATTGAGGGTCAAGATTTATAGGGGCTTGAGGTAACTCAAAGTAAATATATGCATCTTCGCTTTTGCTGCAGGCGGTGAGCGAAAAAAGAATACTCACAGTCAGCAAAAGTGAGATTAGTCTGTAAATATATCTCATAAAAAATTTCCTTTCAGATAATGGGGATATTATATAACAAATTTACTAAAATTTCAACATTTTAAACTATTTTTTGAGCGGCAAATAAAAATTGCTAAAATTTTAACAAAGTACTTTATTTTTTAAGAATGATATGCTATAATACATTAGTATATATGCGTCTTTAAGAAAAGAAGGCACATAGTTACGATTATAAAAAGGAGGATTTGGTTTCATGATCAAGAAAATCAGTAAACTCCCTTTTAAGGGAACGGCTGAACAGGAGAAGGAACTAAAGGAAGTAATTGCAAAACACTGTCACGATAAGAGCTTTTTAATGGCTGTTATGCAACAAGCACAGGATATTTACGGTTATCTTCCTATTGAAGTACAAACCATGATTGCCGAAGGTATGGATGTACCGCTTGAAAAGGTTTACGGTGTTGCTACTTTCTATGCACAGTTTTCTCTTTCT
>JAZNRN010000022.1:0-6280 GCA_045590775.1 Acutalibacteraceae bacterium | reverse complement strand
TAGCTTCAAACATAAACGAAGTCCCTACAGTAGCGCTTGACGGAATATTCGGTGAAGAGACCGAAAACAGTGTAAGACGTTTTCAAGAGCTTTACGGTATTCCTGTAACGGGGGCGGTAGGACCGCTTACATGGTATAGCGTAGCAAGGGAATATGACGCACTTAATAACGAATAAAAACGAACGGCTGTAATCTTTTTTGATTAACAGCCGTTCTTAACAGTATTCAGTTTTTATTTTAACTCACTCAATTCTTTTTAAGACTTTTAATATTTTCCGTTTTGTCACGATAATTGATATTTAATACGATGTTCTTATAATTATTTAACAATATATTTTAATACACTTTTAAATTTAAGCCATTTTATCAAACTGAGCTACAATTTGATACGTACATCGGAATCACCCTTAATAATTTATTTGATAGCATTATACCTAGCTTTCATATAAATCACCTTTATTTATATTAAATTTCCGCAGTTAATTGGAAATCTTACAGTGTCAGCAAAATTAACTGTGCATTGGAGTCAACCTTTCTTTTTATTTTTTAAAATCTTTCCTAATGACAACTCTCATTATTCATCACCATTTTTACTCATTTTTAAAAAATCAAGGTTTAGAAATTATCTCATTGGACCGTACCTTCACTTATTATATTCATTCACAATCGGTGGTAGTGAAATTATTTCATTTAACTCAACGTGTTAATTTTTTATTTGTCCGAATGTACTCGATTCTACTTCATTGGAATCACATCTTTCTTTTAGGATTTATTATACCTTTCAGGTGGAGTAGCCTCTTTCATTTTAAGTAGGACCTCCTTTCTTTTGGTATCTTCATTATAAGGCACAATCACTAATTTGTCAATAAAAAGTTGATAACTTTTATATAATTTGTATAAATAAACAGTTGACAAGCGTAGTTTTTATTTAAAATGTGGAATTTTTCACAACTTTATGAAAATGTTTTGATTTTTTGAAGTTTGTATGATAGAATATATATTAGTGTTGATAGTATGACAAGACTTGTGCACTATGGTAAAGGAGTAAAACTATGCGACCTATGATGCCGCCTCCTGCAGGTATGAGAGGACCGATGAATTTAGGAGGACCACGTGGTTTTTTAACCGATGAAGAAAAAAAGAATAAACCAAAAATAACAAGAGAATTGCTGTTTAGGATTTTGAGGTATTTAAAACCCTATAAATGGCAGTTTCTTTTAGTTTTTATAGCCATTATGATTTCGGCTGTGTTGGGACTTTTTCCGTCTGTTGTAACTGGATATATAGTCGATTCACTAGTTAGCAAAAGCACAACCTTAAACGGCCTTTTAAAGTTAATAGCAATAGCGTTTGGGGTACTTGCCTCCTCGCAAATAATCAGCGTTTTAGAGCAGTATATAAATTCCTTTATTTCGCAAAAGATTATATACGATATGCGTAACGAAATGTATGACCATTTGCAGAGAATGCCTCACTCATTTTTCACAAATGAAAAACAGGGCGAGATTATCACCCGAATGAACAGCGATATAAACGGGGTGGGTACTGTAATTTCGGGACTTTTAGCCTCGATAGTGAGTAATGTTCTGACAGTTGCCGTTTCGGTGTTTTACTTATTTTATACAGATTGGAGATTGGCAATAGTCGGATTGTTTGTTTTGCCGGTGATGATAATTCCCACACGTTTAGTCAGCATAAAGCGTTGGAAGTTAGCAGGTGAAGCACAGGAAAAACACGATGTACTGAATCAACAAATTAACGAAACTTTGTCTGTCAGTGGCTCAATGCTTGTTAAGCTTTTTTGCAAGGAGGAGGCCGAATATAACAATTTCAAAGGAATAAACGACGAGGCAACAAAAATCACAATAAAAGAAAAGCGTGCAGGAAGCTGGTTCCATGTACTGCTTGGTATGTTTATTCAAGTGGCTCCCTTGCTTATTTATTTTGCGGGCGGTTATCTTATAATAACCAAAACCGACACAGCCCTTACGATAGGTGATATAACGGTAGTGGTAGCTCTTGTCAACCGACTTTATCAGCCTGTCAGAAGCTTGCTTGATTTAGAGGTCGATTTTATAAGAAGTCTGGCGCTTTTTACAAGAGTTTTTGAATATCTTGATTTGGATAGGCAAATCGAAAGCCCAAAAGGTGCCGTAAAGCCCGATTTAAGTCAGGCTACGGTTGAATTTCGTAATGTAGAGTTTTCCTATGAAAACGAAAAGCCTGTTTTAAAGGGTGTTGATTTCTCCGTGCCGAGTGGCAAAATGTATGCAATAGTCGGCACCTCGGGAGCGGGAAAATCAACCATTATAGGCCTTGTTCCTCGTCTTTACGATGTGAAAGAGGGAAAGGTTTTGGTTGCAAACGAAAATGTAAAAGATTTTGATTTGGCATATCTTCGTGCTAATATAGGCATTGTGACGCAGGATACATATTTGTTTAACGGAACAATTCTCGAAAATCTTTTATATGCAAAGCCGGATGCTACAATGGAAGAAATTGAAAATGCCTGCAAGGTTGCAAATATTTATGATTTTATTGATAAATTACCCGAAAGGTTTAATACTATAGTCGGAAACAGAGGACTAAAGCTTTCGGGCGGTGAAAAGCAAAGGGTATCTATTGCGAGGGTTGTTCTTAAAAACCCGAAAATACTTATTTTGGACGAGGCGACTTCATCGCTTGACTCGGTTTCGGAAAGTCTTATTCAATCGGCACTCGAAAAGGTGATGAAGGGCAGAACTAGTATTGTAATCGCTCACAGGCTTTCTACAATTATGGCGGCGGATAAAATAATGCTGCTTGAAAACGGAACAATAAGTATGACAGGCACTCATGATGAAATGTTGGAGAAAAGTGAAAGCTATAAACTGCTATATGAAACACAATTTAGACGAGTAATTGATTACGAAAATGCAAAAAATAGCAATTAGTTATTGACTAAAAGTGTTTTGCATATTAAAATTATTCTTGAAAAGAGGTATAAAATTATGAGTGAATTAAATAATAATGACTACAATCCCGATATTGTGACTTTAGCTGATGATGAGGGCAAGGAATACACCTTTGAGGTTTTGGATGCGATTGAAACCGATGATGGAAGATATTTGGCGTTGCTCCCGACATTTGAAAATCCGCAGGAGATGCTTGACGACAGTGGTGAGCTGGTAATCGTCAAGGTTGGCGAAGAAAACGGCGAGGAATACTACTACGAAATCGAAAACGATGATGAATATGAGATGGTAGCCGAAGCTTTTGTCGAAAGACTTGAAGATTTCTTCGAGATAGATAACAAATAATTTTTTTGGCTAACAGTTCTGCTCTGTTCGCGGACCGTGACTTATATAACCCTACACTTTTATTTATGGGGTCTATGCTTATACGGCGGGTTTGCAGACCTCCCGCGGCTGTGCCGAGTTCGGAAGAAGGGAGCGCGAAACCGTATAGCCGACACCCACCTGGCTTGGGTCAGGTTATTTTTAAGCACAATACGGCAGAGCGGAACGTAATTCTTTAAGAAAAATAACGTTAAAAAAAGCGGAGTTTTTAAAACTCCGCTTTACTGTTTATTATTTTACAAAACAAGAAAATTTATTATCCGCATTTTCGGGTTTTGTTTTTTGAGTTAGCAGGCTTACAATAGGTACTATTACAAGTCCGCCTATCATTGCAAAAACACCGGAATAAAGTGAATTTGTGAAAACAAAGGAAAGTATAGGTGTGGTTGGGGTAAAGACCTTCATACTTATAAGCAACTGTACAATTTCAAGCCCGGTGCCAAAAACAAAGGATGTGTAAACTGCAGCACGTGTAGTCTTTTTCCAATATAGACCATATAGGAACGGTGCCAAGAAGGAGCCGGCAAGTGCGCCCCAAGAAACTCCCATCATTTGAGCTATAAATACCGAATCTTTCCAAATAGAATCCTTTAGTATTGCAATTACTGCTGAAAGAGCAATAAAGAATACAAGGAAAATTCGCATAATAAGGATACTCTTTTTATCACTCATTTTTTCTTTTTTGAGTATATAAGGCTTTACGACATCAAGTGTAAGGGTTGATGATGATGTAAGTACTAATGAGGAAAGTGTTGACATAGAAGCTGCCAAAACCAAAACGATTACAAGTGCTACTATTAAAGACGGTAGGTTTTCTAGCATAGTGGGGATTACCTTATCAAATAAAACGCCTTTTTCAGTAATGAAACCACCATCCGTCATTTTGTCGGTGTAAAGTCTGCCAAATCCGCCAAGGAAGTAGCAACCACCTGCTACAATAAGTGCGAAAACGGTAGAAATTATAGTACCTGTTTTTACGGATTTTTCATCCTTTATCGAGTAGAATTTACCGACCATTTGCGGAAGTCCCCAAGTGCCGAGCGAGGTGAGTAATACTACAAAGCCGAGGAAAATTGGATTGGGACCGCCAACTGTTATAAATTCGGGATTTATCACTTTAAGCTCGGCTACAGCGTTTGTAAGCCCTCCGTTTTCGTGAAGAACTGCAAGTATAACAGCAACTATACCTACAAGCATTATTATACCTTGAATAAAGTCGTTGATGGCAGTTGCCATATATCCTCCGAATATTACATATACTCCGGTAAGCACCGCCATTACTACAACGATTACCCAATAGTCGATTTCAAATACATTATTGAATAAGGAAGAAAGACCGTTGTAAAGCGAAGCGGTGTAGGGAATAAGAAAAACAAAAACGATTAAAGAAGCAATTATTTTCAGATTTTTGGAATCATAACGCTTTTCAAAAAAATCGGGCATAGTTTTAGAGCCTAAGCTTTGTGTCATTAAACGTGTGCGCTTTCCAAGCACCATCCAAGCAAGCAAAGAACCAATAAATGCGTTTCCAAGACCTATCCAAGTGGAGGCCAAACCAAAGTTCCAACCAAACTGACCGGCATAGCCTACAAATATTACTGCTGAAAAGTATGATGTACCAAAAGCAAAAGCGGTAAGCCAGGGACCAACATTTCTGCCGCCTAAAAGAAATCCGTCAACATTTGTTGCGTGCTTGCGGCAGTAAAAGCCGACACCAATCATCAGCGCAAAAAAGCAGATAAGCATAGGAATAGTAATTGCAACTGTCGTATTCATATATATAACCCCTTTCTGACGAGTTGTAACACTTTTTACTTTTATACTTTAACGCTTTAAAGCGAAAATGTCAAGAGGGAATTTGAAAATTTTTTAATTTTTCCCAAAAATAGTAAATGTATAAACAGGAATATTGCTCATATATTTTCAGCTTGAAAAAATATACAAAAAAACTCTTGACAAAGGATGCACAATGCGGTATAATCATCGTGTTGCAATCCAAAGACAGTAGGTGGCGTTCGGCGCCGTAAGTTTATCGCCTACCGAGGTGCGTGCTTAAATTTAACTTTTATATTATGTTATTTTTATGCCTGTTCCTTTTCTTTGGAACAGGCATTTTATTGTTTTGTGGAGGTGAATACATTGCCAAACGCATCAGTTTTAGAATTAAAGAAACAGCAGGTTGCTGAAATTTCCGAAAAGCTTTCAAAGGCTGTTACCGGTGTTGTTGTTGATTATAAGGGTATTTCTGTTGCTGACGATACAAAGCTTCGTAAAGAGCTTCGTGAAGCAGGTGTTGAATACTTTGTTGTAAAGAACACAATTTTAGGTCGTGCCATTGAGGGTACAGATTTAGAGGAAATGAAGTCTGTTCTTGAAGGCACAACTGCTATTGCTCTCTCAAACGAGGACTACACAGTAGCAGCTCGTATTCTCTGCAAATATGCAGAGTCACACGACAACTTCAAGGTAAAATCAGGTTTCCTTGACGGAAAGGTTGTAGATGTTGCTACAATCGATTCTCTTGCAAAGCTTCCTACAAAGGAAGTACTTCTCGCAACAGTTTGCAGTGCTTTCCAAGCACCTATCGCAGCTTTTGCACGTGCTGTACAGGCTATCGTTGATAAAGACGATTCTGCAGCAGAATAATTAAAATTTAAAAACAAAACATTTATTGGAGGAAAATTAAAATGGCATCAGAGAAAATTACAGCTATGATTGAAGAGTTAAAGACTCTTACCGTTCTTGAGCTTTCAGAGCTCGTTAAAGCAGTAGAAGAGGAATTTGGCGTATCTGCTGCTGCAGCTGTTGCTGTTGCTGCTCCTGCTGCCGGTGGCGCTGCTGCTGCTGAAGAAAAGACCGAATTCGACGTAATCCTTAAGGAAGCAGGCGCTGAAAAGATTAAGGTTATTAAGGCTGTTCGTGAAATCACAGGTCTTGGTCTT
>JAZNRN010000021.1:0-11575 GCA_045590775.1 Acutalibacteraceae bacterium | reverse complement strand
CCTTTCGGGTGCAGATGATTTTATTACTCGCTTGCCTGACGGATATGATACAATGCTTTCTAACAATGGCGCAAATCTTTCCCAAGGACAAAGGCAGTTAATCTCGATTGCACGTGCGGCTGTTGCTGACCCGCCTGTAATGATTCTTGATGAAGCAACCTCAAGTATTGATACCCGTACCGAAGCGATTGTATCACGTGGTATGGATAGACTAATGCAGGGTAGAACGGTATTTGTTATAGCTCATAGACTTTCTACTGTCAGAAATTCCGATGTTATAATGGTGTTGGATAAGGGCAGAATTATAGAACGTGGCTCTCACGATGACCTAATCGCACAAAAGGGTAAATATTATCAGCTCTACACCGGCGCATTTGAATTGGAATAAGGTAACAAGTTTAAATGCTTTGGCTAAAATAATCATAATCCTCTCTTTCAAAGAATACTATTAAGTAGTAAAATTTGCAAAGAGAGGATTTTTTTATGGAAAAAATATTAAAGACGAATGTTTATTATAATGATACCGTTTTTTGTGAAAACGGGGAGGTTGCTATTGATGTAGATTTCACCCTGCCCGATTATTGTCCCGATATTTCAAAGATTTTCAAGTGCGTACTGCATCCTCGCATTTCTTCAAAGGGAATTAACGGCAAAACAATTACGATTGACGGTGTGGCAGAGCTTACGGTATTTTATTGTGATGGTGAGGGTAAATTTTCCTCCTTTTCGTACCAATATCCAATAGAGAAAAGCTTTGAAATGAAGGAGGAGGTTTCAGAGGCGTTTATAAAGGCTAAAATTTCAAATGATTACATAAATTGCAGAGCAGTAAGCGGAAGAAAAATAGATATTCACGGAGCTTGTTCACTAAAAGTTAAGGTGGTCAAAAGAAAATGCGGCGAGGTTTTATCTGATTTTGAGGATGAAAATATTGAGGTAAAAAGAGGTACTGCCAAAGCCACGGTACCTATGGGCTGTGCAGAGAAATATTTGATGATAGAAGAAGAGCTTAAAATTGCGGAATCTAAATCTCCAATAAGGAATATTATTCGAAATAATGTTACGGCTGTCGTGAAGGAAACAAAGGTTATAAGCGGGAAGGTTATGGTAAAGGGTGAGTGCAGAATATCAATTCTTTATTGCCCTGAAAACAGCGAAAATCCCGAAAGCATGAAGACAGTAATACCATACAGTCAAATAATTGACATTGAGGGTATAAGCGATACCTGCTCAGCAGATGCAGTAGTTTCGGTTGCTTTTTGTGATATTAAACCAAAAACCTCGGTGCTTGGTGAAAATAGAAGCTTTGCTATGACTATAAAGCTTGAGATTTGCGCCAATGCTTTTTGCAATGACGATATAGCACTTATCGAGGATGCTTTTTCGAGGAAATATGAGGCGGAAATTTTCAAAAGTAAAATTGCATTTGAAAAAATTGTTAATGCTATTGCCGAAACACACCACTTTAAAGGAAATGTTAAGCTTGATAGGAGCATATCATCTGTAATTGATATTTCGGGCAGTATCTTAGGAATCGCCGCAAAATTTGAGGATGAAAATTTTGTTATCACCGCAAATTTGGTTGTGGGATGCGTTATTCTGACCGAGGACAACAAGGTCATATATGAGGAAAGAAACTTGGATTTTGTTTATAAAAAACCTGTTGATGAGAACATAATTTCGCCTTATTGTGACCCGATTTTAGAAATTGAGGGCTTGTCTTATACCATCCTATCGGCTGATACGATAGAGATAAGAGCTGATGTCAGCGTCGAGGCTTGTATTTATGAAAAGAGACAAATTGACTTGATAGGTGATTTAAGGGTTGACGAAACAAAGCCACATACACGCTCAAAAAGAAATGCTATGACAATTTATTTTCCTAACAGTGATGAAAGGGTATGGGATATTGCAAGAATTTATAATGCCAGTGTCGAGGAGATAATGCGAATAAATGAAATCGAAGACGAGGACCTGCCACTTGGCAAAATGCTTTTAGTACCTGTTATGTAATAAAAAGAGGACAGATTCATTGCGGAATTTTCGATATGTATCTTGCAGTGCTTGATATATGCTTTGCATACGATATGCCTGTGGGCGAGAAGGGAATTTATATCATATTGAGTTTGCGGTGCAAACATATCGAATTTAACCAGGGTTAAATATCACAAAAAAATATCCACCCCAAGAAGAAATCAAATCTTCTTGAGGTGGAATTTATTTAATTTTTAAAGATTAGTCTTGCTTGCCGTAAAGCTCAACCAATTTTTCAAGGTGAGCACGACGAGCCTTTGCAGCTTCGGCTGCTTTATCAAAGAGTTCTTCTGCACGCTCGGGGAAAGAACGTGTAAGTGAAGCGTAACGAGCTTCGCCCAAGATAAATTCTTTGTAATCAGCAGTAGCAGGCTTGCTGTCGAGCGAGAAGGGATTCTTGCCCTCTGCTTTGAGAGCGGGGTTGTAACGGAACATATCCCAGTATCCGCAAGCAACAGCCTTCTTCATTTCTTTCTGGCAGTTAACCATACCACCCTTAATAGAGTGCATTTCGCAAGGAGCATAGCAGATAACGATTGAAGGACCGTTATAAGCTTCAGCTTCCTTAATTGCCTTGAGTGTCTGGTTCATATCAGCACCCATAGCGATTTGTGCTACATATACATAGCCGTAAGACATAGCGATTTCAGAAAGGCTCTTCTTATTGATAGCTTTACCGGCAGCTGCGAATTGAGCAACCTGACCAATATTTGTAGCTTTAGAAGCCTGACCGCCTGTGTTAGAGTAAACCTCGGTATCGAATACCATAATGTTTACATCTTCACCTGTAGCGAGCACGTGGTCAACACCGCCGAAGCCGATGTCATAAGCCCAACCGTCACCGCCGAAGATCCAAACGGACTTCTTGGAGAGGTATTCCTTCTTTTCAAGTACTGCAGGAGCAGTAGGACAACCTTCAGCCGCAGCCTTTTCGAGTTCAGCTACAAGAGCGTCGGTAGCGGCGCTGTTCTTTGCACCATCGTCAAGAGTTGCAAGATAAAGCTCAGCCGCAGCCTTAAATTCAGCAGAAGCCTTGTCAGAAGCAGCCATTTCCTTAACTTGGTCAATAAGACCTAATCTAATAGCCTTTTGACCGAGGAACATACCATAACCGTGTTCTGCGTTGTCTTCAAAGAGTGAGTTAGCCCAAGCAGGACCTTGACCCTTTGCATTTACTGTGTAAGGTGATGTAGCAGCAGGACCGCCCCAGATAGATGAACAACCAGTAGCGTTAGAGATGTACATTCTGTCACCAAACAACTGAGTAACAAGACGTGCATAAGCGGTTTCGGCACAACCTGCACATGAGCCTGAGAACTCGAGTAAGGGCTTCTTGAACTGTGATGTGATTACATTAGCGTCAGAAGCAACATCAGCCTTTTCGGAAACGCTAGCTACGCAGTAATCAAATATTTCTTGTTCAGCAAGCTGTGATTCTTGAGAAACCATTTTGAGTGAGTTTGTGGGACATTCGCCAACACAAACACCACAACCCATACAATCAAGGGGAGATATAGCCATTGCATAAGAATAACCCTTATTTGAAACGAGCTTTTCTTTGGTAGCAATCTTAATGTTAGCGGGAGCTGCAGCCTTCTCTTCAGCTGATAATGCGAAGGGACGGATTGTAGCGTGAGGGCATACAAATACGCACTTGTTACAGCCGATACAGGTCTCGTTGTTCCATTCAGGAACCATAACAGCAACACCACGTTTTTCGTGAGCAGAAGCACCCTGCTCGAATGTACCGTCAGCGTGGTCAAGGAAAGCAGAAACGGGGAGAGAGTCACCGTTCATAAGTCCAACGGGCTTCATAATGTTATCTACCATCTTAACGAGCTTGTCTGCACCAACAGAAGCTTCTGCGGCAACATCATCTGTAGCATCTGCCCAAGAAGCGGGAACATCAATCTTAACATAAGCGGTAGCGCCTGCGTCGATTGCCTTTTCGTTCATTTCAACGATTTCTTTACCCTTCTTCATAAACTTCTGAGCTTTTTCCTTCATATAGCCGATAGCATCCTCTGCAGGAAGAACCTTAGCAAGTGAGAAGAAAGCAGATTGAAGAATTGTATTTGTACGCTTGCCAAGGCCGATTTCTGCAGCCAAGTCAATAGCGTTAACAGTGTAAAGTTGAATATTGTTCTTAGCAATATAACGTTTTGCTTCAGCAGGTAAGTGTTTCTCTAATTCTTCGGGAGTCCATTGACAGTTGATTAAGTAAACACCACCGGGCTTAACATCGTTAACCATCTTGTAACCCTTAATTACATAAGAGGGGTTGTGGCAAGCAACAAAGTCAGCCTTGTTGATGTAGTAAGGGCTCTTGATAGGCTTATCACCAAATCTCAAGTGAGAAATTGTAATACCGCCTGTTTTCTTTGAGTCATATTGGAAGTAAGCTTGTACATACTTATCTGTGTGGTCACCGATAATCTTGATAGAGTCTTTGTTAGCACCAACAGTACCGTCACCGCCGAGACCCCAGAATTTACATTCGATAGTGCCTTCGGCTGCTGTGTTGGGAGCTTCCTCTTCCTTAAGTGAAAGACCGGTAACGTCATCGTTAATACCGATTGTGAAGTTGTGCTTAATGGTGTTTGCACTTAATGCGTTGTATATAGCAAAGATGCTTGAAGGGGGTGTGTCTTTAGAACCAAGACCGTAACGACCGCCTACAACTGTATCAATCTTTCTGCCCATAGAAGCGAGAGCTGCAACAACATCCAAGTACAAAGGCTCACCAAGTGCGCCGGGTTCCTTGGTTCTGTCAAGAACAGCAATCTTCTTAACAGTAGCGGGGATAGCTTCAACTAACTTTTCAGCACTGAAAGGACGGTAAAGTCTAACCTTTACAAGACCTACCTTTTCACCTTTAGCAGTCAAGTAATCGATTACTTCTTCAGCAACGTCACAGATAGAGCCCATAGCGATAATTACGCTTTCAGCATCTTCTGCACCGTAGTAGTTGAATAATTGATAGTTTGTGCCGAGCTTTGCATTAACTTTGCCCATATATTCTTCAACGATAGCGGGAACTGCATCATAATACTTGTTGCAAGCTTCTCTGTGTTGGAAGAAAATGTCGCCGTTTTCGTGTGAACCACGCATTACGGGATGTTCAGGGTTTAAAGCACGCTTGCGGAATGCTTCAACAGCATCCATATCGCACATTTCTTTAAGGTCGTCAAAATCCCAAACAGCAATCTTTTGGATTTCGTGAGAGGTACGGAAACCGTCAAAGAAGTTGAGGAAGGGAACACGACTCTTGATAGCTGCAAGGTGAGCAACTGCACCAAGGTCCATAACTTCCTGAGTGTTTGTTTCAGCAAGCATAGCAAAGCCTGTCTGACGGCAAGCATAAATATCTGAATGGTCGCCGAAAATATTGAGTGCGTGCGAAGCTACGCAACGAGCTGATACATGGAATACGCAGGGAAGCAATTCGCCGGCGATTTTGTACATATTGGGTATCATCAAGAGAAGACCCTGTGAAGCGGTGTAGGTTGTTGTAAGAGCACCGGCTGCCAATGAGCCGTGAACTGTACCTGCAGCACCTGCTTCAGACTGCATTTCAGCAACCTTAACGGTAGTGCCGAAGATGTTTTTTAAGCCTTGAGCAGACCATTGGTCAACATAGTCAGCCATAGGGCTGGAAGGTGTGATGGGGTAAATACCTGCAACTTCTGTAAACGCATAAGAAACGTGAGCCGCAGCATTGTTACCGTCCATAGTTTTGAATTTTCTGGACACTTAAAATTCCTCCTAAAAATTTTTTGAGTACTATCAAAAATTAACAGCCTCATACGTTTTATATCATACCACTTTTATGGCCTTTTGTAAACATTTTTTTTATTTTTGTTGTATAAATATAATATATTATACTTTAGAAGGTAAAAATTTGATTATTTTTGCAAAAATTAAAAAAATTCCTCCGCTGAGGAGGAATTAAAAGACTAAATTTATTACAAAGCAAATCGCCGCACCTATGAGGGTCGGTAGTGCAAAGGAAACAAAAGTCCATTTCATACTTCCTGTTTCTTTTTTTATTGTAAGAAGGGTTGTCGAGCAAGGAAAATGAAAAAGACAAAAAGCGAGTGTGCAAATTCCGGTTTTAAGTGTCCAACCGTTTAAAAGTAAAATTTCTCTGATACTGCTTAAATCGGAAATTTCGGTCAAAGCTCCGTTTTTTAAATAGCACATAAGAATAATCGGCAGTACGATTTCGTTTGCAGGAAATCCCAAGATAAAGCCCAAAAGTATTACTCCGTCAAGACCTAAAAGGCGACCTATCGGCTCTAAAAATCTTGAAAGAATATATAAAACGGGTTCTGAATTGTATGTTATATTATTAAGAATAAAAATTACAATTCCGCAAGGTACGGCAACTACTAAAGCTCTGCCTAAAACAAATAGTGTTCTGTCTAAAAATGAACGTGTAATGACCTTTAAAAATTGCGGTTTTCGATAGGAGGGCAGCTCGAGTGTATATGCTGATTGCTCACCTTTTAAAAGCGTGTGCGACAAAAGCTTTGTGGCGATGAGTGTAACTACTATGCACAGGATTATTAAGAGGCTTAACGAAAATGCTGAAAGAATTTCGCCTGCAAAGCCCTTTGCAGTGACGACAAAAATCGAAATTAGAGTAATAAGTGTCGGAAATCTACCGTTGCAAGGCACCAAGCTGTTTGTAATAATAGAAAGCAGTTTTTCACGTTTTGAGTCTATAATACGTGCTCCGGTAACACCCACTGCATTGCAACCAAAGCCCATACACATAGTAAGCGATTGTTTACCGCAACTTTTGCATTTTTTGAAGGGTTTGTCGAGGCAAAAAGCAATTCTCGGCAACAGTCCCGAGTCTTCAAGCAGTGTAAACAGTGGGAAGAAGATTGCCATAGGCGGCAGCATTACCGATATTACCCAAAAGGGAACTCGAAAAATCCCCTCTATTATGACATTTTTAAGAAAGTTAGATGCATTAAAGTATGAAAGCAACTTTAATATATTATTTTCTAAAAAGGAAAATGCCGAGCTTAAATATGCCGACAGATAATTTGCACCTTTTACTGTTATCCAAAATGTAATTGCCAAAAGGAGTGAAAATAATAGAAATGACACTCTTTTATCGGTAATTATTCTGTCAAGCTTGGAATCAAAATCGCTGTATGCCGTTTTGGTTTTTTTAACGCAATTCTTAGCGATTTCTTCGGCTTTTGTTATTATTCTGTTAGCGATAAGAGGGTAAATTTTATTTTCGGTTATGCCTTGTGATATAAGCTCTTTTTTGGCTTTTTCAAGTTTTTCTTTGAATGTATTCTCAAAGTCAAAACCCAACCTTTTACCAAATTTTTTGATTAAACTTTTTTCATCTTTTAAAAGGCAAAGTGCTATAAAACGGGCTGTTTTTTTATCATTTGTATATGTTGAAATTTCATTTTCAAGGTCATTTAACACCCTTTCCAACGGCTCAAAGTATTCAATTTTAAAATCGCTTACTTTTTGGTTGCGGTCAAGCTCATCTAAAAACGGTTTGAGTGTTGATTTTTTGCGTGCGATGATAGGAATAACCGGACAATTCAGAGCCTTTGATAAATATTCACAGTCAATGTAGGTCCCCTTTTTTTTAGCTTCATCTATTAGATTGACACAAACGACAATATTTTTCTTTATTTCAAGGATTTGTAAGACTAATGCGAGATTTCTTTCAAGCGATACGGCATCGCAAATAATAACGGTTTTATAATCTTCCCCAAAGATAATATAATCTCTTGCTATTTCTTCTTCCTCGGAATGAGAAAAAAGAGAGTAGGTGCCGGGAACGTCAACTAATGTATAGGAATTTTTGTCACTTTTGAAATATCCTTTTGCAGTATCAACGGTTTTTCCGGTCCAGTTGCCCGTATGCTGTTTAAGCCCGGTGAGTGTGTTAAAAAAGGTGCTTTTTCCGACGTTTGGATTTCCTGCAAGTGTTATTGTTTTTGTATCCGTTTCTTTTTGTTTCATTTTTTCATCTCCTCAATCGAAATATTATAGCAATCTTCCTGCCTTATGGCTATTACGGAATCTCTTATTCTGTACGCCTTCGGGTCACCGAAAGGGCTTATGGCAACACATTTAATGCCGGTATTTTTTATAAGTCCCAAATCAAAAAAACGATGTCTTAAAGGATTATTTGCAGGTATATTTTTTATTATCGCTTCTTCGTTTATATTCAGTTCACTCATCATCTTCATAGAATATCACCACTATATCTTATTCAAAAATAAATTTTGTGTGTCATAATGAAAATTGAAATTACATATTATGTACAAAGTATAAAAGTAGTAATTTCGGGAGGAAAAATTATGAGTGATACGACGATATATAAGGATATTGCCGAGCGTACCGGTGGTGATATTTACATAGGGGTGGTAGGACCTGTAAGAACGGGAAAATCAACCTTTATAAAACAGTTTATGGATAAGCTTGTAATACCCAATATGGAGGGAGATTATTTAAAAGAAAGAGCAAATGATGAATTGCCTCAAGCCTCATCCGGCAGAACCATTATGACTACCGAGCCCAAGTTCATTCCCGAAAAAGGAGCGGAAATAGTCATAGGTGATTCTGCGTCAATGAATGTAAGGCTTATTGATTGCGTCGGATATATTGTACCGAGCGCATTAGGCTATATAGAGGATGATATGCCACGTATGGTTATGACACCTTGGTTTGAGGAGCCGGTGCCTTTTAATATGGCGGCGGAAATCGGTACACAAAAGGTTATAAATGAGCATTCAACAATCGGTCTTGTGATTACAACTGATGGCAGTATCAGCGATATTCCACGTGAAGAATATGCCGAGGCGGAGGAAAGAGTGATTGATGAATTAAAGGCGATAAACAAACCTTTTGTGGTGCTTCTTAATTGTATGTATCCCGATAACGATGAGGCAAGAAACACTGCCAAAGCACTCAGCGAAAAATATAAGGTACCCGTTATTCCAGTTAACTGTCTGGAACTTGAAAACGAGGATATAAAGAAAATTTTGATGGGTATTCTTTATGAATTTCCGATAAAGGAAATAAATATTTGCTTCCCTCGTTGGATAAATTCATTACCACTCGAACATCCGCTTCGCAAGGAAATAATTTCAACCATAAAGCTTTCCTCTGCCGACCTTTCTCATATTAGGGATATTGTGAGCTTTGAGGAAAATTTCAAGGACAGCAAAAATGTTGATAAGGTTATAATCGAAAGCATTGATTTGGGCAAAGGCTGTGCCGAAATTGAGCTTGATGTTAATAAGACACTTTTCTACAAGGTTTTGGCCGAGACCACAGGACTTGATATAAGCGACGAACAAGAGCTTATGGAAAATATTGCAGAGATGGCAAAAATGAAAAAAGAGTACATACGCATTAAGGGAGCGCTTGATGAAGTTGAAGCAACGGGATATGGAATAATAATGCCTGAAATCGAAGAATTAAAGCTCGAAGAACCCGAAATCGTAAAGCAGGGTGGAAGATATGGTGTAAGGCTTAGAGCTTCGGCACCGTCTATTCACTTGATGAAAGCCAATATTACAACCGAAGTAAGCCCTATTGTAGGCAGTGAAAAGCAGTCAGAGGATTTGGTGATGTACCTGCTTAGCGGTTTTGAGGAGGATCCTGTAAAAATTTGGGATTCCAACATTTTCGGCAAATCGCTGCACGACCTTGTAAATGAAGGCCTTCATACAAAATTATCCCGAATGCCTGTTGATGCAAGAATGCGAGTACAAGAAACGGTTGAAAGGGTTATAAACGAGGGCTGCAACGGACTTGTTTGTATATTGTTGTAAATTTTCTATAATGAATTAGAATTTAATACTAAAAGCCTAAAATTGCATTGCATTTTTAGGCTTTATTTATTGATATTGTGTATTGACAAAAATTAAAGAATTGTATAAAATTAGAAAAGATATGTCTTTAATAGAAATATATAATAATTCATTAGAGATAACCGGAAAGGAAGAAACAAATAATGGGTTTAACAATCGCACAAAAAATCATAAAAGCACATATGTTAAGTGGCGATATGACAGTAGGTAGTGAGGTTGCACTAAAAATTGACCAAACTCTTACCCAAGACGCTACCGGTACTATGGCTTATCTTGAATTTGAGACAATGGGTATTGAAAGGGTAAAGACCGAGCGTAGTGTAGCTTACATAGATCACAACACATTACAGTCGGGCTTTGAAAATGCTGATGATCATAGATATATTCAGTCGGTAGCTAAAAAGCACGGTATTTATTTTTCACGTCCCGGTAATGGTATTTGTCACCAAGTACACTTAGAGCGCTTTGGCAAGCCCGGTAAGACACTTATCGGTTCTGATAGTCATACTCCTACAGGTGGTGGTATTGGTATGCTTGCTATGGGTGCCGGTGGTCTTGATGTTGCGGTTGCAATGGGCGGCGGTGCTTACTATATCACAATGCCCAAAATGTATAAGGTGAATTTGATAGGTAAATTAAGACCCTTTGTAAGTGCAAAGGATATAAGTCTTGAAATTTTACGTATTTTATCGGTGAAAGGTGGCGTTGGCGCTATTATCGAGTGGGGTGGCGAAGGTATTAAAACCCTTTCCGTTCCTGAACGTGCTACCATTACCAATATGGGAACGGAGCTTGGCGCTACAACCTCTATTTTGCCATCAGATGAAATCACAAAGCAATTCCTTATAGCTGAAGGCAGAGGCGAAGATTATGTTGAGCTTTCAAGTGATGAGGATGCACACTATGATAAAATAATTGATATAAATCTTTCTGAGCTTGAACCTTTAATTGCTTGTCCACACAGCCCTGATAACATTGTAACAGTAGCCTCTCTTAAAGGCACAAAGGTTGACCAGGTTTGTATTGGTTCTTGCACAAACTCCTCTTTAATGGATATGTTAAAGGTTGCAGCTTTGCTCAAAGGCAAGGTAATCGACCCTTCAGTTAGTCTTTCAATCTCTCCCGGTTCAAAACAGGTTTTAAAGATGTTGGCTGACTGTGGCGCTTTGACCGATATTTTAGCATCGGGTGCCAGACTTTTAGAGTGTGCTTGTGGTCCTTGTATCGGTATGGGCTTTTCTCCCAACAGTGCAGGTGTTTCACTTCGTACCTTTAACCGTAACTTCTTAGGTCGCAGCGGTACTGCTGATGCAAGTGTTTACCTAGTATCTCCCGAGGTAGCGGTTGCGGCTGCTTTGACAGGGGAAATTACTGATCCGAGACTTTTAGGCGAAATGCCCGAAATCACAATGCCCGAGACGTTTACTATTGATGACACTGCTGTTATCGAACCGGCAAGTGCCGAGGAAGCAAAGTCTCTTGAGGTAATGCGTGGACCTAATATAAAGCCTTTCCCGCAAGAAATTCCTCAAGAGGATACCTTAAAGGCCCAGGTTGCTTTAAAGGTTGAAGATAATATCACTACTGACCACATTATGCCGGCGGGTGAGAAAATTCTTCCTTACCGCTCAAATATCCCGCATTTATCACAGTTCTGCTTTGGCGTTTGTGATACC
>JAZNRN010000020.1:0-10614 GCA_045590775.1 Acutalibacteraceae bacterium | reverse complement strand
TTTTCCACCTATACCTGATTTATTACGAGAGGCGTCTCTTGCTTTTTGTGCAGCTTCTCTTGCATTTGAAGCCGCAATAGCCTTATCAATAATTATTTTTGCCTCTGCAGGATTTTCTTCAAGGAATTTATAAAGCTGGTCATTTACAATATCTCTTACTAATTGACCGACAGAAGTATTTCCGAGCTTTGCTTTAGTCTGACTTTCAAACTGTGCATCTGCAAGCTTTACAGACACTACTGCTACAAGTCCTTCTAAAATATCATCGCCCTTTAAATTATCGCTTGATTCTTTAATTTTCTTAAAATCGTGTGCATATTTGTTTACAACACGAGTTACTGTTTGACGGAAAGCAGCTTCGTGCGTACCGCCGTCAATAGTATGAAGCGTATTTGCAAAAGATAAAACCTTATTATCATAAGCGGTTGACCATAAAAGTGCAATTTCTGCTGTTTCGTCATTTTTAGTACCACTTAAATAAATAACTTCATCATTTAATCTGTCTTTTTTTATACCGGCTAAAAGATATTCAACATACGATTTTATACCTCCCTCAAAACGAAGGTCATCTTGTTTGTCTTTTGTTTCGCTTTCCTCTCTTTTATCGGTTAGAACAACACGTATTCCCGCATTTAAAAAGGATTGCTCACGAAGTCGGTTTAAAAGGGTATCATAATCGTAATGAGTTGTATCTGTAAAAATTGTAGGATCGGGCTTAAAGGTAACTACTGTTCCTGTTTCCTTTGTTTCACCAACAACCTCTAAATCAGATACTATATTTCCTTTTTCATATCTTTGCTTGTATATTTTTTCGCCGTCTTTTACTTCCACCTCAAGCCATGAGGACAAAGCATTAACAACCGAAGCACCAACACCGTGAAGACCACCTGATACTTTATATCCTCCTCCGCCGAATTTACCGCCGGCATGAAGAATTGTGAATACAACGGTTACTGTTGGAATACCCTTTTGCGGATTTATACCGACAGGAATGCCACGACCATTATCACTAACTCTTATAATATCTCCATCAAGAATATCAACAGTTATTTTATCACAATAACCTGCCAATGCTTCGTCAATAGAGTTATCCACTATTTCATAAACTAAGTGGTGTAAGCCCCTTTCTCCTGTTGAACCGATATACATACCCGGTCTTTTTCGTACTGCTTCGAGACCTTCTAATACCTGTATCGAATTTTCATCATAATTTTCTGTTACAGGAATATTCATCTCTTGGCTCATTTAAAATCATTCCTTTCAAGGTTAGACCTTTTATTTAATGTTGATGTAGAAATTTGAGAAATATAAACTCTTTTATTTTTCTTTTTATTACTGCAAAGAATAAAGGATTTAGGCAGCTCAAAGGAAACATTTATTACTCTTTTTTCCTTTTCCTGCTTACTTAAAAAATCTCGTGTGTGCTTTGAAACAGTAGAGGTATCTAAATCAAAAATACCTATTACTTCCTTTTCATTAACAACGGTTTCCTGTCCTAAATGCAAAAACATTATGTTGCACTCCCGTTCTTAATATTAAATACCTTTCCAGCCTCTAAATTTTTAAAATTGGAAGGGTCACAGCAGCTTAAAAACACCTGCATATCTTTTATATGATTAAGAATAAAATTTTGTCTTTCTGGGTCAAGCTCACTCATTACATCATCCATAAGACAGATAGGACATTCACCCACATTTTGCTTTATAACTTCTGCTTCAGCAAGTTTTAAAGATAAAGCAATACTTCTTTTTTGCCCCTGTGAAGCAAATGAACGAGCATTTATACCATTTATTTTAAATATTAAATCATCTCTGTGCGGACCAACACTTGTAACACCCGTAAACATATCTTCTTGTCTTTTTTTATTTAAAATTTCTTTTAAATTTTCTTTTTCATAAAGATATTCTGTTTCTAATATTTCTTTTCCGCCTGAAATACCCAAATATATATTTGGTAAAAACTGATTTAGTTTTTCTATATATCTTCTTCTCATTTCTATTATTTTTTTTGCATTTACTGATATTTCTTCTTCAAAAATATCAAGCATTATAGAAACAGTAGAATCATATTTTAAATCTTTTATAATAGAATTTCGTTGTGTTACAGCTCTCATATAGCATTTTAAAATTTCTATATAAGAGGGATAAAGCTGACCTATACTTAAATCTAAAAATCTGCGTCTTATACTCGGTCCGTCGGTTAAAAGTTTTAAATCAGACGGAGAAAAAACAATAGCATTTAAATTTCCAACCACCATAGAAGCTGTTTTAAGAGGTTTAGAATTTAAAAACACCTGTTTTTTTTCATTAAATATAATTTTTATATTTTTTTCTATTCCCTCTGAAAGAAAATCCGCTTCTATTTTAGCATTTTCTTTTCCAAATTTTATAAATTCGCTTTCCTTTGCACCTCTAAAGCTTTTTGCTCCTGTTATTGACCAAATGGCTTCAATTATATTTGTTTTTCCTTGTGCATTTTCTCCGCAAATTACATTCATTCTGTTATCTGGAAAAAGTTCAATGCTTTCTATGTTTCTGAAATTAGAAATTGAAACCTTTCTAATAATCATACTATTTCAAATCCATTATTTTCGTATTCTACTTTATATCCCTTATAAAGCTTTTTTCCACGCATAGTGCAAACTTCTCCGTTTACTTTAACTTCGCCATTTTGTATCACTATTTTTGCGTGTCCTCCCGTTGCAACTAAGGAGGCTAATTTCATAGCACTGTCAAGTCTTATAAAATCCTCTTTAATTTCAATTTTTTCAAAATTCATTATTTTAACCTCATAGGCATTATCATATATTTAAATTCATCACCCTCAACAGGCTCTATTAAAACACCGGTATTTGGTCCGTTAAACAGGATTTTTATATTTTCACTTTCACAAGCCTTTAAAGCATCGAGCAAATATCTTGAATTAAGACCGATTTCAAAAGAAGGACCGTTTAATTCAATATTAAAGGTTTCTGTGGCACGACCCATTGATGTAGCACATGTGAAAACAACATTTAATTCGTTAAAATAACATCTTACAGGGGTAGAAAATGACTCGCTTATTAAAAGAGATACACGTTCAATAGTATTTATTAGCTCCCTTGTAGGAATAATAACACTTTGCTTTGTTTCTACAGGTAAAGTCTTTTTATAATTTACAAATTCTCCTTCTATTAAACGAGAAATAAAAGAGTATCCATTAATATAAAAAGAAATAAGTCTTTCGCCTACATTTATTTCTACATTTTCTGTTTCTTCATCTATAAGCTTTATAACCTCTGCAATAGATTTACTTGTAGCGGTAAATTCAATGTTTTTATTTCCTTCTATTTTTTGCTTTCTGATAGCTAATCTATAGCCGTCGATTGCAACTAATTGCATTTCTTTTTCACTAAAAGTAAAGTTAAGACCGGTAAGAATAGGACGAGCACCTTCGTTTTGTGCCGCCGCAAAAATTGTACCCTTTACATTTTCAAGTAATAATTTTCCGTCAACAGAAATTGTTTGAGCATCTGTAACAGAGGGCATTTCAGGAAAATCAGTTGCTGCCATACCCATAATATCAAAGGTTGCTTCACCGCATTTGATATGACAGTTTAGCTTCTCATCAGCAGAAATTTCAACTCCCACACCGTTCATACGGCGTAAAATATCAGCAAGAAGGCGAGCATTTATTACAATATCGCCCTCTTCTTCACATTTTGCATATATTTCTTTTTTCATACCCATTTCTAAATTGTAAGAAATTAGTGTAATTTTACCTTGTTCTGCAGAAATTAAAATTCCCTCGAGCACAGGCATAGAGGTTTTAGCTCCTACTACTCTTTGAAGCTTTGTAACAGCATCTAATAACTTTGAACGTTCAACAGAAAAAATCATTTTTTTGCTCCTTAAAATAAATATAAAATAACAGTAATAATAAGTGCGGTGGATTTGGTGGAAAAGTATGTTTTTTATATATTTTATCTGTCTTTTTTTTGTGTATAGAAATCTTTATAAAAAGTGGATAACTTTAAAGAGATTATTTTATACACATACAAAAGGACAACTTATCGGTGGATAAAGGTTATCTTTGGGGACAACTTTTTAAAATCCGTTAGAATTATTGCTTTTAAGATTTTTAATTATGTCGTCAACTAATTCTCTTTGATAAGGTTTATCACGTAGGAAATTTTCAATCTTATTAACGTTGCTCAAAACGGTTGTATGGTCCTTACCAAAGGATTCCCCGATTTGCTTAAAGGAAAGGTCTGTGGTTTTTCTTGAAATATACATCGCCACCTGACGAGCTAAAACAAGAGAAGCAGTTTTTTTGTTGGAAAGAATTTCTTCCTCCGTCACATTGTAGGTTTTTGAAACCTCTTCAATAATTTTTTCAATTTTTATTGGTTCTGGCTTTGTGTCATTTATTACGTCTTTTATAAAGCCTTGAACAACAGAAAGAGTGGGGACACGTTGTTGCAAAGAAACGTATGCCTGTAATTTTTTAACTACTCCTTCTAATTGGCGGGTATTCACTTTTATGTTTTCGGCAATGTAATGTGTTAATTCTTCGCTTATTTCGATTCCGCTTTGTTCCGCCTTTGTTTTTACAATACCAACACGTGTTTCATAGTCGGGAGTGGTTATATCGGCAAATAAGCCACTCTCTAATCGAGAACGAATACGGTCGTCAAGGGTTTTAACCTCACGGGGCGGTCTATCAAGGGTTACAACGATTTGTTTGTTGCTTTGTAAAAGGGTATTAAAGGTATTGAAAAATTCTTCCTGTGTTTGTTCCTTACCGGCGATAAAATGAATATCATCAATAAGTAAAACATCGGTATTTCTGTATTTATTTCTAAAGTCATCAATTGTACCTATACCGAGCTTACCGTCTTGAAGCGATTTTATAAGTTCGTTTGTAAATTCTTCACTTCTTATGTATTCGATTTTTTTCATCGGAAAGCTTTTCTTTATCTGATTTTTAATTGCCAACATCAAATGAGTTTTACCAACACCCGACGGACCGTAAATAACGAGTGGATTGTAGGCAATACTCGGGTTTTGAGAAACGGCAATACTTGCGGCATAGGCAAATTTGTTTGTAGAGCCGACAATAAAATTTTTAAAAGTGAAAAAATCTTCAAAGGAAAGACCTTCGCTGAATTGCTCTGCTTTTAATATTTTCGCTTCTTCATCAACATAGGTAATTTTTACCGAAATAGTAATACCCATAGTTGTTTTTATGGCTTTCTCAATAATTGGTGCATAGCTTTGCTGAATAATACCTGCGGCATATTCATCGTTGCAGGAAAGAGTAAAGGCGCCGTCTCTGAAGGAAATGGGTTTTAAATCCTGCAAAAAACAGTTAAAAGCAGTTTCCGTTATTAAGTTTTTACATTCGTCGCTGACTATTGCCCAAATATCGTCTATAGAACTAACCGGCATTATGTAAACCACCCTTATATATATTATATATTTATTATATTATTATATATATAATAACACAAAAGAGATTTCTTTTCAACTTTTTTTAACAGAAAAAGTGCATAAAAAAATCCCGTTTAAAAGGCTTTTTAAGCGGGATTTTGTGATTTCTTACAAAGGAGGAAAAAAGCTGTTCTAAAAAGAGCAAAAACAGAATATTTTTTTATGGGTGATGAAGTTGAAAAAGAGAAAAAATCCAAGTTTTTTTATATCCTTGAGCATCGCTTTTTTATTACTCTTTTATAATATAAAAACCGAAAATCTTTTTTTAGAAAACTATACCTTTAATGGACAAACAGAAACAAAAATTTCTTTTTTTGATGACTCAAAAGAGGTTTTTAAAGAAGAAAAAAATCAGGAAAAAACAGAGGAAAAGAAAATAGAAAAAGAAGAAGAAAAGCCGGCAGTTGCCGTCTCTGCAAAAGACGTAAAGGGAAAGGTTATCGAGAAGTATATATCGCCCTATACCGCAAAAAATTCTTACGATAAGGTGTATTTAAAAAACAATACGAATTTAAAAATAAATATCAAGTCTTTATTAGAATCAAATCTTAAGTTTTCACTCAAAAAAACGAGCAGCCCTCAGGTGCTTATACTTCATACACACGCCACCGAAACGTTTTTAGATACCGATGCCGATGTGTATTCAAAATCATATAAATCGAGAACCACAGATAACGAAAAAAATATGGTTAAAATAGGCTCCATTATAGCAAAGGAATTAAATGACGCAGGGATAGTCACAATTCACGCAAAAAATCAACACGATTATCCCGAATATACAGGCAGTTATTCCCGTGCGGCAAATACAATATGCAGTTATCTTAAAAAATATCCAAGCATAAAAATTGTTCTTGATTTACATCGTGATGCGCTTTCGGTCGGTAGCGACAAGGTAAAGCTTGTTACAAAAATTAACGGCGAAAAAGCAGCACAGGTAATGCTTGTAATGGGAAGTCAGTCTGGGTCAGTTACAAATTTTCCAAAATGGCAGGAAAATTTAAAATTAGCCGTAAGGCTTCAAAAAATAATGGAAAACAAATATCCGACATTGGCACGTCCCATCACCTTAAATTCAAGCAACTATAACGAAAGTCTCACAACAGGTTCATTGCTTATAGAGTTCGGAACAGATGCAAATTCCCTTGCCGAAGCAAAATATTCGGCCTTGATGGTTGCTGATTGCCTTGAAACCCTGCTTAAAGATTTAGGGGCATAAAATTTCAAACAAAAAAGTCTTATGATAACTCATAAGACTTTTTAAAATTTATTTATTTAATTTTTTATCGATTTCTTCTGCAGCGGATTTTAAATAATCAGCCTCAAAACGCTCAAACATACCGTTGTCAACAAGCTGAGCTAACGATACATCGATAGGCATTTTTGCAAGAAGCGGTATGCCTAATTCCTCGGCGATACTTTCACTTCCACTGCCAAAAATGTTAAATTCCTTTTTACAATCAGGACAAACTACATAGCTCATATTTTCCACAATTCCGAGAACGGGAATTTTCATCATATCTGCCATATTGTAAGCTTTTTTAACAATCAGGGATACCAAATCCTGCGGAGAGGTTACAATAATCGCACCGTCAAGCGGAATACTTTGGAAAACGGTCAAGGGAACATCACCGGTTCCGGGAGGACAGTCAATAAACAGATAATCAAGATCGCCCCAGATAACATCCTGCCAAAATTGCTTTACGGCACCAGCTATAACCGGACCTCTCCAAAGGACAGGAGAATCCTTTTCAGGAAGCAAAAGATTTACTGACATAATTTTAATTCCCGTGGAGGTTTCTGCAGGCAAGATTCCCAGCTCGTTTTGCAAAGCACGAGAATTTATACCAAAGGTTTTAGGGATAGAAGGGCCGGTAATATCGGCGTCAAGAATACCTACCTTGTAGCCCATTCTGCTCATCAAAACGGCGAGCTGTGAGGTAACCATCGATTTGCCGACGCCGCCCTTACCGCTGACAACGCCTATAACGTGCTTAATATTGTTATATTCGCTTGTGGGCTCAATAAGGCTTTTCGGGTCACGAGAAGCGCAGTTTTGACTGCAACTTGAGCAATCGTGTGTACAGCCTTGTGAATTTTCATTTGACATTTTATAACGACCTTTCGTTTGAAGTATATTATTTATTCTGTTACGGGAGGGGTTGCTGGGTCTTCCGTTGCGGGTGGAGTCACGGGGTCCTCGGTTGTCGGAGGAGTTGTTGGGTCCTCAGCAGGAGGAGTTGTTGGGTCCTCTGTTCCCGGCGGTGTAGTACCATCGCCACCATCCGGAGTTTCCGGCTCGTCATCGGGAGTAGGGTTTTCGGGTTCGTCCAGTTCTTCCTTACCTCCGGAATTGTTTGCAGGAGGAATATAGCCCACCTTTTGCGAATACCAATCGTTTTTCTGTACGGGATGCTCCTTCATATAATCCTCGGGGGAAATATCATCGTAAATAAAGGCTTTAATAATATCCTTTGCGTAATCAAGGTCATAGTAAACAACTGAACCGATTCTTGGGTCTCTTGGAGACGACATTAAATATTCTTTAAGAGGCATACGTGTTTGCTCGAATTTAGGGGAGTGAAGCAAAATCGAAACCGCAAGATTATATATTTCCGATGAGGAAAGAGATGTTTTTGAACAGGGCAACAAAGCCGAAATAAGGCTCATATATTGACTTTTTTCGATTTTAAGCGCCTTGTTAAAAAGTTGCTCCATAACATATCTTTGACGGTCTGTTCTGCCGTAGTCATCGGTTGTACCCCAAATGTTTGAGGTTTTTCTGATACGGGAATAAGCCACCGCCTGAATACCGTTTAGGTGGTGCTTGCCGGCTTTTTTGATGTAGTGAGGAGTCGGATCTTTTCCGATTTGCTTACAAATGTTTTTAATACAGTAATTGAGGCGATCCTTTTCCATAGAAACCTCACCATCTGTCAGCTCTGCATCAATTCCGCCTACAGCATCAATAATATCAACCATTCCAAAGAAGTTAACTGTTGCATACTCTCTTATGTCAAGACCGAACACCTTGTTTAGTGTTTTAACTGCTGTTGCGGGACTTTTAGCATAAGCAGAGTTGATTTTTTGATAATAGGTTGTACCGTCTTTTTCAATAGGAACGAGGGAGTCTCGCATAACAGAAATGATTTTTACCTTTTTGGTCTTGGTGTTAAGGCTTAAAATCATAATACTGTCGGAATTTCCCGAAAAGGATTTTGGATTTCTTGTGTCAATACCGAAAAGAGCTATGTTTATGATTTTGTCATCGATGATTTCATCTACGCCAAGATCGTCTAAATTCTCTGTGAATTTGCCGTCATAGTTATAATACCATTCGGGAAATACAAAAATCGAGCCAATGAATAATCCGAGGATTAAAAATAATGAAGTAAAGACAAGTATCAAAGTTTTTTTCCATTTTTTCATTTTTTTCCACCATCTGCCTATTGCGGCAAAGGGACCTCTTTTCTTTTTCTCGTATTTTTTACTTTCAGCAAAGGAGGACAAAGAAGATATATCTATAAATTCTTCCGAAGAAGAGGAGGAAGAAATGTCTTCAAAATCATCGTTTTGTGTTTGCGGTTCATCGTTTTCTGACGAGCCGGAATTAAAATTTTCATATTCCTTAAAATCCATATTATATTAACTCCTTGTATATTTCACCTTTTTTAAAAGAGGTGATTTCCGCCGCCTGCTTTGCCGCAGCAGAGGTCGAACATCCGTCTTTGATTAAATCTCTTGCAATTTTAACAGCCTGTTCCAAAGTGTATTGCTCATCTTCTTCGTCAGCGCCCTTTATAAGCAGAACAAATTCACCCTTTGGGGAATTTTGCTCGTAATGCTCGATTGCTTCAGAAAAAGTGGTTTTAAAGACCGTTTCGTGAATTTTTGTAAGCTCCCTTACAAGCGCAATTTCTCTGTCGCCGAAATAAGAAAGCATATCCTTTAAGGTGGCAAGAAGCTTATGTGGGGCTTCGTAAAAAATCATTGTGCGCTTTTCACATTTTAATTCCTCTAGGTGTGTTTTGCGACTTGATTTATTCATTGATAAAAAGCCTTCAAAGCAAAATCTTCCGCAAGGAAAGCCCGAAATGCTGACTGCGGTAATAAGTGCGCTTGGTCCCGGTACAGATTCCACCTCAACACCGTTTTCGTGGGCAATGCGAACCAAATCTTCTCCCGGGTCGGAAATGGCGGGCATACCGGCATCACTTACCACAGCGCAGGATTCGCCGTTTATTATTCTTTCTAAAATAAGATTTCCTTTTGAGTTTTTATTATGCTCGTAATAAGACAGCATTTCTTTCTTAATCCCTAAATGATTAAGTAATTTTACGGTTACTCTCGTATCCTCTGCTGCAATAAAATCGACCTTGCGAAGCGTTTCGGCAGCACGGGGGGACAAATCCCCCAAATTTCCGATAGGAGTACCGACAACATAAAGTTTACCCTTCAATACTATTCCTCGTTTAAATACGCCTCTTTATACGAGCCGTAAAGTTCTATCATTTCGTTTGACAATTTTCCGTTTTCTTCGACATAAAGTGTGGGCTCAATACGAAGCCCTATCTTGCCTGAACGCCTGCCTTCCAAAAGTACAAGCCAAGGCTCCTCACCTTTTCTTTGACAAACAAGGCGCAGTCTTTTTGGTTCGACCTTGTATTTTGAAAAAAGAGACATCATTTCGCCAAGTCTTTCGGGACGCTGACACATACAAAGTCTGCCTGATGACTGCAAAAGCTTTGCAGCCATACTCACAATATCCTCAAGTGTGCAGGCGACCTCGTGACGAGCTATCATATCGACACTGTCGGGATTTTTAAGCCCCGCATTCGGCGCTTTATACGGTGGATTACAGGTTACAAGTGTATGGCAACCAAACTCTAATTTGCCTTTAAGCTCCTTTAAATCGGAGTTTATGATTTTAAGGTTTGAAAGGGATAGCTCTTTTACTGTTTTTTCGGCTTGAAAGGTGGCTTCTTTGCTTATATCAACGCCTATCGCCTTTGTTTCAGGCAAATCACGAAGTACAAGCAAGGGAATTATGCCACAGCCCGTCCCTAAATCAACCATACGCTCGTGCGCTTTTGGTCTTGCAAAATTGCGCAGTACCACCGCATCAGTGCCAAAGGTGTGATGAGGT
>JAZNRN010000019.1:0-6687 GCA_045590775.1 Acutalibacteraceae bacterium | reverse complement strand
GCGGGGCAGCCGAGGCAGTGCATGCCGATTTCAAAAAAATACTCCGCACATCCGGTATCAATATCAAGTACATCGCCTATAAGCATATCTTTTGTGATTTTCATAGTTTTTTTATCTCCATTCAGTTAGAATAATTTTGTTTTTTGGGTTAAATCTTTGCGATTGTGATTATAGAGTTTTCGGTTGTCCATTGCCCAAATTCTGTTTGAAAAATCATCAGGCTCGGTTGATTCCAATGCTTCTCTCATTTCGTATATTCTGGAATCCATAAGGTCAAGCTCACTGAGCAATTCCGCTTCGATAAACATTGGTCGCACACATGCGCCGAATTCCGGCTCACCATGGTGCGAGAGAACCATATGCTCAAGCAACATTGCGGTTTTTTTGGAAATACCTAATTTTTCGGCGTAACGGTTTATAACCATAGCGCCCATAGCCAAATGTCCAAGAAGGTTACCCTCAGAGCTATATCCGGTGGCGATTCCTGAATCGGCAACCGAAAATTCTGAAAGCTTTGCAATATCGTGTAAAATGGCGCCCGAAACCAAAAGCTCTTTATCGACAAAGGGATAAATTTCGGCAACGGATTGTGACAATCTTACGATTGAAAGGGTATGAAGCAAAAGACCGCCTCGTACTGCGTGATGAAGCTTAAAAGCGGCGGGCCAGTAAAGAAGTGCCAAGCGGTTGTCCCTTAAGATTTGTGAAACAATGGATTTCAACTCTTCATCCTTAAAATTTTCGGCAATATTTAAAAGCTCCTCATACATTTCTTCACCGGAGAAATCCGCAGTTTTCACGTAATCGGAAATTTCAATACCGTCATCGTCATTTGCTAATCTTATTCTTTCAATTTTGAGTTGGTCGGCGCCGTTGTATTGCGTTATGAGACCACGAATTTTAACCAGCTGATTTATGGTGTATTCACCATAAAGCTCAGGTGAGTAGCGCCAAAGCTTTGCATTTATTTCACCTGTTTTGTCACTAAGCATCATATCAAGGTAATTATCACCTTTAGAAGTTGTTTTTTGCTCAAGAGTTTTGATAATACAAAAGCCTTCAACAAGACCTTTGTTGTCAATAGGTGTAAAATCCATAACCTCATTCCTTTCACTGAAATTATACTATAAATATATATTTAATTCAAGTGTTTTATATATAAATCAACGGGCAAAATCTTGGAAAATGTTTTTTACTTGACGGATAGTTCTGTTTAGGATAAAATGAATTTAAAAAGGGAGTATGATTTATGGGTATTTGTTATATTTTTGCGGCGGCAAAGGGAGAACCCCAAAAATTCCAAAAGGAAAACGGCGACCTTGTGATAGCCGCCGATGCAGGTTTAAAAAATATTGAAAAATTTAACATTACTCCTGATTTGTTGATAGGCGATTTTGATTCCTTAAGCGTTGTGCCTCAAAATACAGAAATATTACGTTTTCCTGTTAAAAAGGATGATACAGACACAATGCTCGCTGTGAAATACGGACTCCAAAAAGGTTATAAGACCTTTGTGATTTACGGTGGAGCAGGGGGTAGGACCGACCATTTTTTAGCCAATTTACAGACGCTTAATTTTATTGCCTCAAACGGTGGTGTTGGCTTTTTGAAAGGGGAAGATTTTTCATTTCTCACCTTTGCTTCTAAAAAGGCAACCTTCGATAAAAAATTAAGTGGTAATATTTCGGTTTTTGCAACATCCTCTGTGTGTCAAAACGTCACAATAAAAGGACTTCTGTACGAAACGGAAAACACATTATTAACGCCCGATTTTCCGCTTGGAGTCAGCAATAGGTTTGTAGGTAAAAAGGCCGAAATATCGGTCCAAAACGGAGTTTTGACCGTTCTTTTTGTTGGCGAGCTTTGTGATGTCATCATCAGTTAAAGAATATATACTTTTTTAAAAACAACTTCAATATTAAAGCGGTTTTCCTCTACTTTAAGCGGAATACCGCTTTTTGTTATGTAAAGTGTGGCGTCATATTTGGAATTTGACGCTTTGATATAATAATTACCGTCCTTTTCGACAACGCTTTTGCCTACAGTAAGCTCTGAAAAAAGGATATATATAAAGTCAAAATTTAAATTTTTCGGAATACTTGAAACGGGACAGGTATATTCTACATTTTGATAAAAAGACGTCATATTGTTTCCGCAGAAGGTTAATTTGAAATTTTTGTCCTCTGATGAAGTAATATTCATTATGCCTTTATCATCGATAACTACATCAAAAATTTGTGTTTTGGAGTTTTGTTTAATTTCGGCACTAAAGGAAAGTCCCGTAGAGACCAATTTCACTTCCGTTGTCTTTTTTTCACAACCGCACAGCGGTAAGAAAAATATAAAAATAAAACAAAACAATCTTTTCAAAACGATTTTCCTTTTGGAAAGAAAAATTAAAGCTCGTCGATAATATCTGTTGCAATAAGTGCGTGCTTTGACCGCTTCAAAGCCGCCTTGTCTCCGGCTGATGAGTGATTATAAACTCCTGCTTTTGCCGAAAATTCGGGGGAATAGCCTTGTGCCAAAAGCGACACAATAACTCCTGCCAAAACGTCACCGCTTCCGGCAGTTGCCATACCGCTGTTGCCGAGAGTGTTTATGAAAATCTCACCGTTTTCGGTTGCTACTATTGTATTTGCACCTTTAAGCACCACTGTAACTCCATATTCAAGAGCTAATTGTCGGGAGATTTCAATTCGGTCAGCTTCTATTTCGTCAACGCTTTTTTTACATAGTCTTGCAATTTCCTTGGGGTGAGGAGTTAAAATTATCGGAGCTTTACTTTCCTTTAACGATTCTATGCTACGGGACAATAAATTTATTCCGTCAGCATCAATTACAAGGGGGATTTCTGCATTTAGGATAAGGCTTTTGAGTAATTTTTCGGTCGAATCGCATATACCGACACCACAACCGAAAAGAATTGCGTTTGCATTTTTTTGTACAGCTTTAATATCAATATTTTCAAAGTTAAGTTGACCGTTTTCGGTTTCGCCCACGGGGATACAAACTGCCTCGGGCAAAAAGCTTGTAAAGGCGGGGTAAATGCTTTTTGGAATAATTGATTTCACAATACCGACACCGCTTCGCATAGCGGCTTTTGCAGAAAGCATTGCAGCTCCCGCCATACCGTAAGAGCCGTTTATTAAAAGAGCGGTACCGTATGTGCCCTTGTGAGTGTTCTTTTCTCTTTTTGCAAAAGTGGGCTTTTCAATCGTTTTAAATGAATAGTCGGTTGCTTTAACACCTATGTCTGCGACAACAGTTTCACCGCAATAATTATTTCCCCCCGGTAGCATAAAGCAAGGCTTTAATGAGATAAAGGTTACTGTCAAATCCGATTTAACGGCAGTTCCCATAACGGCGCCCGTATCACTGTTAATACCACTTGGCACATCAATAGAAATTTTAAAGGCATTGTGGCTGTTGATTTTTGTAATAAGCTCACTTAAATTGCCCTCAATATTACGTGAAAGACCAATGCCGAAAATAGCATCAATTATTATGTCAAATTTGTCGTTTGGTGAAAATGAATCACAAAATTTCACGGGTGGCAGGTTGTCAAAATAATATTTTGCATTTTCACTTTTTGGCTCGCCCAAAGGGGTGAATACAGTGACATCTGCGCCAAATTCAAAAAGAATAGTTGCAATTACAAAACCGTCTCCGCCGTTGTTTCCGGCACCGCAAAATATTGCAACTTTTTTATTTATTACGTTGCATTTTTGGTTTATAATTTTAAAGGCACAACTGCCTGCTTTCATCATTAACTCTCTAAAAGAAAAAGTGCCGCTTTTTACGGCATTTTCCTCAGATTTTCTAATCAAATCAGTAGTTAAAACATCCATAAAAACGACACTTCCCAATTTTTATTTAAAAGCACTGTTGGAGATGAATTTGGGTACGCTTTTTGCGATGATACCCTTCATTTTGTCATTGGGAGACATAATCAAATAATCGGCTCCGCCATTTTCCTTATCGATTACCAATAAATAAGCGTTAGGGTCTTGTTCATTACAAGCGATAGTCACGCTTTTTTTATCAACATTTGAAAGCAAAGCAGGGTTGTACTTTTCAATTCTTGAGGTTTTTGAGAGATTAAGCGATAAGTATCTTTTACGTGAGCTTTTATTGATGATTTTGTCGATGTCTAAAACACCGTTGGTTACGATGTATTCGTATTCAACATTAAATCTGACAGACAGCTTGAAGACACCGTAGCCGATACCCAGCAATGCAATCGGGAAAAGGCTCCCTAAAATACCTGTTAAAAATAAAAATGCAATAATGATTATTGCCAAAAACCAAATTCCGGTAACAGCTAAAAGCTGTAACGGGGTCTTTTTGATGGGAATAATTTGTTCAAAAAAAGTATCCATATACTATCTCCTATGATGCAAGAATATAATTATTTAAAAACATTATACTACAAAACCGTTACTACTTGCAATAGAAAAATTTTTGTTGTATAATAAATTCACATAGATTTAACGATTAGGGGTGTAAATGATGAGAATTAAAGCAGGTTATGAGGTTGAAAATGATTCGGGACAACATATTATCATTCATAACGACATGCCCACAGGGGTGCTGCTGGATTCGATTGTTTCACCTGAGATTACTCTGTTCCTTTGGAATACTTTAAAGGAAAGGGATATGACAAAAACTGAAATGTTAGATGCACTTATAAGTAAGTTTGATGTTTCAACTGTTTTGGCACTCGGCAATATTGATATATTTGTGAGGATACTGAAGGAAAATGGCATTATTGAAGAATAGTAAAAAAGAGAGCAATATGAAAACGCTCAAATGGGTGGTAAAAGCATCTAAAAGATATATTCCCGCCGTTGTTTTGCAGACTGTGATTTCGGTTTTGACTGCGGCATCGGCAATATATTTGGCGCTTGTTTCAAAGGATGTTATCGATATTGCGACAAAAAGCAAATATGGAAGCCTTAAAACGTCGGCGATAATTTTATTCAGCCTAGTTATTTTTCAAATATTTGGAAGTATTGCTCATTCATATCTTTCGACATATTTGAGAACCAAAACAAAAATGAATTTCAGAAACCGTTTGTTTAAGGTTATAAACCGAAGAAAGTATTCGAGAATTTCTAATTACCATTCGGGAGATTTTGTTAATAGACTTTCCTCCGATGTAGAGACGGTTGATGCGGCATTTGAAAGTATTGTTCCTCATATTGCATCAATGCTTACAAAAATCATAGGCGGTATATGGGCGATTATTGTTTTGGAACCTAAAATTGCGATACTTATCTTATTCTTTGGGCTGTTTATACCCGCTTTTGGAAGAATAATAAGTAAACGCTTTAAAAAGGTGTATAAATCATGTCAAGAATCAGAGGGACATATCCGTTCCTTTATGCAGGAGTGCTTTGAAAATTTAGTTGTTGTCAAGGTTTTTTCGGGTGAAAAATCCTTCTCTAAAAAGCTTGATTCTTATATGCAGAACAACTATAAGCTTGTAATGAAACGGACAACCCTTCACATTATTTCGCACACTCTTTTGCAGGCGATTTTTACATTGGGATATTATGTTGTGCTTTTGTGGGGAGCTTCTTCAATTTCAGGAGGTGCTATTACATACGGTACGTTGACGGCCTTCTTACAACTTTTCAATCAGCTGCGAGCACCCCTGCAGGGTGTTTCGGGGATTATGCCACAGTATTATTCAATGCTAGCTTCTGCTGAACGACTTATAGAAATTGAAAATGGTGATTATGACTTAAACCAAAACTATGAAAAAACAAACGAATTAAAAGCTAATTTTAGTAGCATTGAGTTTTCGGGTGTTGATTTTTCATATGGTGATGAAGATATACTTAAAAATTGTACATTTGATGCTCAAAGGGGCAAGATTACTGCTATCACCGGTGAATCGGGAAGCGGAAAGAGTACAGTTTTAAAGCTTTTGCTTGGCCTTTACGAGCCACAAAACGGAAAAATCACAATAAACAATTCTGTACCGCTTGATACTTCAATTAGAGGTATATTTACTTATGTTCCGCAAGGTAATTTGATTTTATCGGGAACTATCAGAGAAAACTTAACCCTATGCGATGATACAATACCTCAGGACAGAATTGTTGAGGCTTGCAAGACGGCTTGCATTTATGATATTATAAGCGAGCTGCCCGAAGGGCTGGATACAGTACTTACAGAACGTGGCGGCGGACTTTCCGAAGGACAAATTCAGCGTGTTTCTATAGCCCGTGCACTTCTTACAGACGCACCTGTGATTTTGCTTGACGAAGCCACCTCTGCTTTGGATGAGCAAACCGAAACTGAACTATTGCAAAATATAAAATCTATGAGTGATAAAACTATACTTTTTGTTACTCATAGAAATACAAGTCTTAAGGTTTGCGATAAAATAATACATGTAGAAAACAAAAACTTTGTAACAATAAAGGAATAGTTTAAGATTATATTAAAAAAAGACCAAGTCGGCTGACTTGGTCTTTTGCTTTTTATTTGGTTTTCTTTAAAACAATTGCGGTTCGGTTTGGCAAATAACATTTAAAGCCTATCCAATTATCAGGTGTCTTAAGGGTTTTGTATGCGGTGTCGGTATCAACCCTTGAAAAACCGCCAAACACACCATCATCAGATGAGAGAACAACCTTGTAACTACCCTCACTGTTTACCGGAATAAAATATCCG
>JAZNRN010000018.1:0-6016 GCA_045590775.1 Acutalibacteraceae bacterium | reverse complement strand
GCTGTTTTCGCTTCTGCCCATGATAAAATATGCTGTAATTGCTTTTTTACCGTCTGCACTTTTTCCGATAATTATACCTCGACCAGGATATGCATTTTCAGAAATCGCTGTCTTTAAATCGTAAGTAATCATATTATTCACCTTTCAATTCATTACAAACTTTTTCAACTGCCAAGGGGAGTATTTTCCATTCAGCTTCTTCCATAACTCTTTTTTGAAGAATTTCGGGAGTATCGCCGTCGTTTATTTCAACTGCTTTTTGCATGATGATTTTTCCACCGTCGGGAATTTCATTTACAAAATGCACCGTGGCACCTGTAACCTTAACGCCATAGTCCAGTGCCGCCTCGTGAACACGAAGCCCATAATATCCTTTTCCACAAAACGAGGGGATAAGGGAAGGATGTACGTTGATAATACGGTCAGCGAAGTGCGAAGTGAATTTTGCACTTAAAATACACATAAATCCCGCAAGCACTATAAAATCGATTTTGTTCTGCTCCAAAACAGAAATTAAAGTGTCCTCAAAGCTGTCGCTTAATTCCTTTTTATTGCAAACAACTGTTTTGATATTTGCGTTTTCTGCTCTTTTTAGCGCAAATGCTTCAGGGTTGTTAGAAATTACGAGAGTGATTTCACCCGATTTTATAATTCCTTCAGCTTGAGCGTTGATAAGTGCCTGTAAATTAGTTCCGCCACCCGAAACTAAAACTGCAATGTTTTTCATTTTTTATTACCCTTAAATAAATGTGATTTTATTGTCAGATTTAATGATTTTACCAATAATATAAGCGTCCTCACCGTTGGCTTTCAAAACATCTAATGCTTTATCTGCATCCTCTTTAGCCACAACCACACTCATGCCGACACCCATATTATATGTGTTGTACATATCTCTTTCGGGGATGTTGCCGGTTTCCTGTAAAAGCTTGAAAATAGGAAGAACCTTAATTGAGTTTTTTACAATTTCGGCACCAAACCCATCGGGAATACTGCGAGGAATATTTTCATAAAAGCCGCCGCCTGTGATGTGAGATACAGCACGAACCTTAACGCTTTCAAAAAGCTTGAGCATAGGCTTAACATAAATTTTTGTAGGAGCTAAAAGAGCTTCACCTAAAGATTTTCCTTCCAATTCTGTGCGGGGAGAGGAAAGGTCGGCATTTTCAATGTCAAATACCTTTCTTACAAGTGAGAAGCCATTTGAATGAACGCCTGTAGATGGAAGTGCAATAACAACATCGCCCTCTTGCATTGTTTTATTGTCAAGAATTTTTTTCTTATCAACGATACCAACTGCAAAACCTGCAAGGTCATAATCCTCCTCGGGCATAAGACCGGGGTGCTCTGCAGTTTCACCGCCGATTAAAGCAGCACCGGACTGAACACAGCCTTCTGCAACACCGCTTACGATTTCTGCAATTTTTTCAGGATAATTCTTGCCACAAGCAATATAATCAAGGAAAAACAAAGGCTTTGCACCAACGCAAATAATATCATTTACGCACATAGCAACCGCATCGATACCTATTGTATCGTGTTTATCAAGAAGCATTGCGATTTTAACCTTTGTGCCACAGCCATCTGTTCCTGAAACTAAAACAGGTTCTTCCATACCTGTCGGCAGACCGAAGCAACCACCAAAACCGCCAAGGTCATCAAAGCAAAGATCGTTTTTGGTTCTTGCAATATGCTTTTTCATAAGCTCAACCGCTTTATATCCGGCAGTAATATCAACGCCTGCATCTGCATAAGATTTTGATTGTGAGTTATTCATAATAAATAATTCCTTTGTATTGTAATTTATTCTTTACCGTTCCAACAATATGTGCAAAGCTGATCGGCAGGTAGTCCGATAGCTTCAATAATACCTTCCAGAGATTGAAATTCAAGTGAAGCAAAGCCCATTTTTTCGGCGATTGATTTACGCAATTTTTTACCTCTTTCGGTTTTTGCGTCGGAATATTCATCTATGTACTTAAAGCCTTCTTCGCCCTCAAGCTCAACAATTACTCGTCGTGCTATTAACTCCATATCATCGGTAGCACGAGAGAAATTAAGATATTTACAGCCATACATAATAGGAGGGCAGGCGGAACGCATATGAACCGATTTTGCACCATTAGAATAGAGAAAATCAACAGTTTCTTTTAGCTGTGTACCACGAACTATTGAATCATCCACAAAAAGCAGATTTTTGTCTGTTATAAGGTCGTGAATCGGTATTTGCTTCATCTTTGCAACTTTATTTCTCTCGCTTTGCTTTGTTGGAGTGAAGCTTCGAGCCCAGGTCGGAGTGTATTTAATGAAAGCACGTGCAAAATCCTTGTGGCTTTCATTAGAATAACCGATTGCGTGTGGTGTGCCTGAATCGGGTACACCGCCTACATAATCAATATCACCGGCAATACCGTTTTCTTTGTCGTTGCGAGCCAAAATTTTACCGTTTTTATAACGCATAATTTCAACATTTACGCCTTCATAACATGAGGTCGGGTAACCGTAATAACTCCAAAGGAACGCACAAATTTTCTTTTTAGTGCCACCTTTGTCTAAAACGGTCATAGAATCAGGCGTAAGCTCAACAATCTCACCCGGAGCCAATTCCTTCACCTGCTCATATCCGAGCTTTAAGGAAGCAAAGGATTCAAAAGTAACGCAATAGCCATCTTCATCCTTACTTATAATAACAGGGATTCTGCCCATCTTATCACGAGCGGCAATTATTGAACCGCCGTCTTTTAAAATAAGAACTGAAGCAGTACCGTTTATAACATCTTGAGCAAACTTAATACCGTCGATAAAACTATCCTTTTGATTGATAAGGGCAGAAACCAGCTCTGTAGAATTTACTCTGCCACCAGTCATTGCATCAAAATGTCCGCCGCAAGATGTGTTAAGGTAATTATCAATCAGTTCACGGTAATTGTTGATGACACCAATAACACAAATGGCATACGTTCCGAGTTTCGAGCGTATGAGTAAGGGTTGCGGGTCAAAGTCGCTGATGCAACCAATTGCCGAATTTCCCGACATTTCATCAAATATATCTTCAAATTTGGTCCTGAAAGGGGAGTTTTGAATGTTATGAATTTCCCTTTGAAGACCAATTTCGGTATCGTAGGCGGCAATACCGCCTCGACGTGTACCTAAATGAGAGTGATAGTCAGTACCAAAGAATACATCGGAAATAGCATCTCTTTTACTGACAACTCCGAAAAAACCACCCATTATTTCACCTACTAATTATGCAAAGAAAAGCTTGGACAATGTCATCGGATCAATGTATTCGCCGTTTTTGTAAACACGCATATTACCTGATGCAATTTCATCAATAAGCATAACGTCGCCGTCATGGTTATATCCAAATTCAAACTTTATGTCATACATATCAAGACCCTTTTCTTTAAGGTCATCGGCAACGATTTTAGTGATGTCTTGTGTCATTTTTTTAATGTCTTCGTATTGCTTTTCGGTCATGACACCCAAATCAACGAGACCGTCTTTTGTTACAAGTGGGTCGCCCTTTTCATCGTTTTTGAAGGTCATTTCAACATAAGCAGGTAAATCCTGACCTTCGGTGCAATAATCACTGTATCTGCGATAGAAGCTGCCAACTGCTTTATAACGACAGATTACCTCAAGACCTTTACCAAAAACTTTTGCAGGGAGAACCTCCATAGTTGTGTCCTCAAGGTTTGCAGAAACATAATGAGTTTTAATTCCTGCTTTATTGATTTTGTCAAAGAAATAGATTGACATACGAAGGTTAACATCGCCAACGCCGTCAATTGTAATGCCTACTTGGTTTTCACCGGGATCAAAAACGCCGTCTTTACCTGTGCAATCGTCCTTAAACTTTAAAAGACAGTTACCGTTTTCAAGTGCGAAAACATCCTTTGTTTTACCTGTGTAAATAAGCTTTTTTTCCATTTTAATCTACTCCTTTTGATTAGTTGTTAAATCTATCTTCAATAGCGGCATTTTTTAAAAGTACTGCTTTTGAATCGTTTTTGCGCTTTGCATCTAATTTTTCAGCAAGTGTATCATCGCTGATGCTTAACATTTCTATGCAAAGAAGAGCGGCGTTTGCGGCACCGTCAATTGCGACAGTTGCAACCGGAATACCTGTCGGCATCATAACTGTTGAAAGAAGTGCATCCAAACCGTCTAATTTTCCGCAGTTTATCGGAATACCGACAACGGGTAATGTTGTGTTTGCGGCAATAGCACCTGCAAGATGTGCTGCCATACCGGCGGCGCAAATTATAGCACCAAATCCGTTTTGTCGAGCATTTACGCTAAAGTTTTTTGCTTCTTCGGGTGTTCTGTGAGCAGAAAATACATGAACCTCAAACGGAACATCAAATTCCTTTAAAGTGTTGATTGCTTTTTCGACAATTGGTAAATCACTGTCGCTGCCCATAATAATTCCGATTTTTTTCATAAAATACTCCTTTACTATCTAAATGATAAAAGGGCGCACAAATCCAAAGGATAAGTGCGCCCAGACGGTCGGCTGAATCGGTTCTTTGATTCATGTGGTGCTCCACTTATCCGTCAGTCACAAAGAACCTACATATTGTATGCGAATATTTTAACATATACTTCATATTTTGTCAATGCGACATTTTATATTTTATAGATAAAAACATAATAAATTTTTCATAAAAAATATTTTTGTGCAAAATGATAAAAATGTTTGCTTTTTCTGAAAAAACGGAGTAAAATTTTTTCACGGAGGGGAGATTATGGAAAATTTATTTTCGATTTTTAAAAATTTAGCTACTGTTTTGCCTGAATTTGCAAAAAGGATTGAATCTGTTTGTCAAAAAAATTCCTTAACTGTCAATGAAGGTTTGACATTACTTTTATTGTTTATCAATAAAGAAACAGCAGATTTTTGCGATAAATATGCTATAGATTCTTTAAAGAAAAAGACTTTGCTTGATGAAAATTCTATGATTTCAAACAAGGGAAATTTAGTAGCAAAATCGCTTTATATGAATATCGAAAGGCAAAATTTTTAATAAATTTTAAATGAAATTTTAATTTTTTATTTGAGTTATTGACTTTTCCTGACTTTTGTAATAATATTATGTTTGTAAACTTTTCCAAGGAGGATTTTGTAAATGATTTTAAAACCATTAGCTGATAATGTTGTAATTAAGGCAACAGAAGCAGAAGAAACCACAAAAAGCGGTATAGTTCTTACCTCATCTGCCAAAGAAAAACCTCAAATCGCAGTTGTTGTGGCAGTAGGCCCCGGCGGTATTGTTGACGGTAAAGAGGTAAAAATGACCGTAAGCGCAGGCGATAAGGTTATTGCTGCCAAATATTCGGGTACTGATGTAAAGCTTGATGGCGAGGAATATACAATACTTCGTCAATCTGATATTTTAGCAATTGTTGAATAAGGAGATTTTAAGTTATGGCAAAAGATATAATTTTCGGCGAAGAAGCAAGAAAAGCTTTACAAAGCGGTGTTGATAAATTAGCTAACACTGTCAAAGTAACATTGGGTCCTAAGGGCCGAAATGTTGTTTTGGATAAAAAATACGGTTCACCGCTAATTACGAACGACGGTGTTACTATTGCAAAAGAAATCGAGCTTGACGACCCGTTTGAAAATATGGGTGCACAGCTTGTAAAAGAAGTTTCCGTAAAGACTAATGATGCTGCAGGTGACGGTACAACAACCGCTACTGTTTTAGCACAAGCTCTTATTAACGAGGGTATGAAAAACGTTGCTGCAGGAGCTAATCCCATGGTTGTGAAAAAGGGTATTAGTTTGGCGGTTGAAACAGCAATAAATACCGTAATTTCTAATTCAAAAAATGTTGCTGGAACAGAGGATATTGCACGTGTTGCTACGGTTTCATCTGGAGATGAAGTAATTGGCGATTTGATTGCTGAAGCAATGGCAAAGGTAAGTGCTGACGGTGTAATTACGGTTGAAGAATCAAAAACTGCTGAAACCTATTCCGAGGTGGTAGAGGGTATGCAGTTTGACCGT
>JAZNRN010000017.1:0-8098 GCA_045590775.1 Acutalibacteraceae bacterium | reverse complement strand
AGTTATTGCCCTCGCAGGTGTTTGGTGCATATCTTTACTATTCAGAAATCATACAGAAGTCGGCGACTAAAAGAAAATCCCTGCAAAGACAAATTATAGTGAGAAAAAATTCTTACTGTAATCTTTGCAGGGATTAAATTTATAATCATTTTTAATCCATAGGAGCTATGTAATTTAAAATCTTTTCAACCGCCGCATAATCAACCTCACGTGGATTTGAAACGGTACAAGCATCGGCAAGAGCCGCCGCTATTACATTATCCTTTTCACTTAAAAATTCTTCTTTAGAAATACCGGCCTGCCAAAGTGTTGCAGGAATTTCCATTCTTCGTAACATATACTTAATTTCATCAATAAGACTTTCAACCGCAATACGAACATTATCGTGAGGAAGTCCGATTTTACGTGAAATATCAGCATAGCGTTGTGCTGCTTCAATAGGCTCTGCTCCAAAGCAGGCACGTAAATGCGAATTAAATCTTATTACGTGAGGAAGCAACATTGCATTAGCCCTGCCGTGTGGGATGTGAAACTTTGCTCCGAGCGCATGTGCAATACCGTGGTTAATACCAAGTCCCACCTCGTTAAACGCCATACCTGCAAGACAAGACGCACTGTGCATTTTTTCACGTGCTAAAACATTGCTACCATCCTTATAAGCATAAGGCAAATATTTAAAAGCCAAAAGCAATGCTTTTTCCGCCAAGGCATCTGAAGCATCATTATTGTTTACCGATACCAAAGCCTCAAAAGCGTGTGTGATAACATCCATACCGGTATCAGCAGTGATTTTTGGAGGAGCTGTCATAACAAGAGCCGGATCTAAAATTGCCAAATCCGGAAGCATTCTCTCGTCAACAAGAGGATATTTAATATTGTCAGCGTCATCTGTGATTACCGCAAACTTTGTAACCTCTGAGCCGGTACCGCTTGTAGTAGGAATGGCAATAAGCTTTACATCCCTGTTTTCAGACTGCTCTGCCATAAATACCATGGCTTTAGCTGCATCAATCGGAGAACCGCCGCCGAGGGCAATTACAATATCAGCATGGTTATCTATAATAAATTTCAAACCCTTTGCAATAAGGGAGGTTGTAGGATCAGGCAAAACTTCATCAAAAATTTTTACAGAAGCATAACCTTCCATTTTAGCTGTAATTATGTCTATCATACCCGAGCTTATCATAAACTTATCGGTTATGATTACTGCATTACATCCCCTAAATTCCTGCAAAGTATCAAGTGCGTTTTCATTAAAGCGCACCTCTGTACGAATTTTAAATCTATTCATAATAATTCCTTTGAAAAACTATTTCACCATTTTTACTCTACTTCCGTTTTTGAGTCCTGCGGCATTTGCATCATCGGTATCGAGATGCATTTCAAGTCTGAAATCCTTGTGAACTCGAACCTGAACATCGAAAAACCTTGTTTTTCTTTCACCAAAGGCATCAATATCTACATATTCACCATCAGAAATGCCGAATTTTGCACCGTCCTGAAGACTCATATGAATATGTCTGTTGGCGATTATGCAACCCTCTTTTAAGGTTACAACACCTTTAGGTCCAATAATTGTAATAGGCGCTGAGCCTTCTACCTTGCCGCTTTCTCTAACGGGTGGCTTTACCTTTAGTGTAAAGGAATCAGTACGAGAAATTTCAACCTGTGATTTGTTTCTTTCGGGACCTAATACACGGACATTTTCAATAGGTCTAAGAGAAGGACCCACAATGGTAAGTAGTTCTTTACAAGCATATTGACCGGGCTGGGACAAATCCTTTATTGGAGTTAGCTGATAACCGGTTCCAAAAAGAATATCCACATGCTCTCGACTTAAATGTATGTGTCTGTTCGAAATACCAACCGGGATTGTGTCCCCGCTTTGAGCAGAAATACTGCCATTATTTTCTAATGCTTTTAAAACAGCATCTGCAACAGCTGATATATTTATTTCCATTATAAAATCTCCTTAAATTATGCGGAAATTGTCTGCCATTACGCAACGACGTTTTCTTGTAAAGCTTCGGGCCGAGGTAATACCCTCACCTGTAGGACCTGCGATAGTAAAGGTTGTGTGACCCTCACCACCAAAACCGATACCTGCATAAGAGGGTGCATTTTTAACAAAAATAGTAGTCTCAACAGCTTTAGCAAAACGGGACAAATTATCAATATTTTTCGAGTGCATATGAGCAGTATGTCTGTTTCCGTGCTCTGCTTTTACTGCCAAATCGATAGCTTCATCAATATTATCAACAGTAACAATCGGCAAAATAGGCATCATAAGCTCCTCTTGAACAAACAAATGGTCAAAATCGGCCTCACAAATAATGCAACGAACCTCTTTGCCAACATTGATACCGATATGCTTTAATAAGACATCGGCATCTCTGCCTACGCACTTGCGGTTTACAGCCTTTGAAACCGCACCTGTCTTTTTATTGGTAACGTCAACCAAAACAATTTTAGCCAACTCGTCAGCCTGTGCTTTTGTGATTAAGTAAGCACCGTTTTTCTGCATTTCGGCAATGAGTCTATCCTTAATGTTTGCAAAGGCAAATACTTCCTTTTCAGCAATACAAGGAAGGTTATTATCAAAGGTACAACCATCAATAATGTCCTTACCAGCCTTTGTAATATCGGCAGTGTCGTCAACAATTACAGGAGGGTTGCCAGCACCGGCGCCGATTGCCTTTTTACCTGAAGACAATACAGAACGTACAACACCGGGACCACCTGTGCAAACAAGCAAACGAATGAGCGGATGTGTTTGCATAATTTTTGCAGAATCCATTGTAGGCTTATCCATAGAAGCAACAAGTACATCGGGACCTCCGCAAAGGCGAGAAGCTCTGTTCACAAGGTCAACTGCATAGTTTGATGTACAGATTGCACCAGGGTGAGGATTAAATACAACGCCGTTTCCGGCAGCTATCATACCGATACTGTTACAAATAACAGTTTCGCTTGGGTTTGTACTCGGTGTTATAGCTCCAACTACACCAAATGGTGCCATTTCAACTAAGGTAAGACCGTTATCACCAGTCTTAGCTTCGCTTACTATATCCTCTGTTCCGGGAGTTTTATCGGCTACCAAGATATGCTTTAATCTCTTATGCTCTACCTTACCCATACCTGTTTCTTCAACACCGATTTTAGCCATAACAGGAGCTTCTTGACGTGTGAGTTCTCTGATTTTTGTAATAATTTTTTCTCTTTCTTCAACACTTAAAGCACGAACCGCCTTATAGCCTTTGTTTGCAGCTTCAATAGCTTCGTTCATATCGGAATAAATACCGATAAGCTTTCTGCCTTGATATTCGGTACTTGAATATGTTGAAGATGACACTGTAGCGGTACTTGTAGCCATAGAGCTTACTACCTGTCTCACTATTTGTTCAATTTCAGCATTAGTAATATTAGCCATTATAAAACCTCCAAATACTGTTTATACAAGAGCAGCGGCATCACGTGCAATCATAAGTTCCTCATTTGTAGGAATTACAAAAGTACGAACAGTTGCACCGTCTGCTGTAATTTCAAATTCATCTTTGCCTTCAAGGTTTAATTTAGTATCAATTTTAATACCTAAAGCTTCTAAATCCTCGGCAATCATTTGGCGTAATGCCTTGCTGTTTTCACCAATACCTGCGGTGAATACTAAAGCGTCAAGTCCGTTTAGCTCTGCAAAATAAGAGCCTATCAACTTTTTAACGCTGTTTGCAAGCATTTTTCGAGCAAGAACAGCTCTTCCGTTTCCGTTGTCTGCTTCATCGCTGACATTTCTTAAATCATTTGAAACACCGCTTATACCAAGCAAACCTGATTTTTTATTGATAATATCATCCATTTCGTCTGCAGAAATGTTATATTTTTTCATAATGTATGTAAGCACCGTCGGGTCAAGCGAGCCTGAGCGAGTACCCATAACAACGCCTTCTTGGGGAGTAAAGCCCATAGATGTGTCAATAGCAACACCATTTTTGGTAGCTGTAACCGATGAACCATTGCCCAAATGACAGGTGATAATTTTGAGGTCCTTAATGTCCTTGCCCATAACCTCGGCAACACGAGCAGCAACATATCTGTGTGATGTACCATGGAAACCATAGCGACGGATTTTATCATTTTCGTAATATTCATAAGGAATTGGATAAACGAATCTAAAATCCTCAATATTTGAATAAAAAGAGGTGTCAAAAACACCAACTTGTTTAGTTTTAGGCATTTGTGCCATACAAGCACGAATACCCGAAATTGCGGGAGGACCGTGTAAGGGATTTATCGGAACAATACCCTCTAGATACTCTAAAGCCTCATCATCAATAACGGTAGAAATTTTATACTTTTCTCCGCCGTGTGCAATTCTGTGACCTACAGCATCAATTTCATCAATCGAAGAAATTACACCCTGCTCTTTATCTGTCAAAAGGGATAAAACAAGAGTAATCGCTTCCTTGTGAGTAGGCATTGGATAATCAGTGCTGTAAGGGGACTTACCTGTAACCTTATGAGTGATACAACCCTCTGTTCCTATTCTCTCACAAAGGCCTTTAACTAAAACCGCTTCATTTTCCATATCAACTAATTGATATTTTAAAGAAGAACTACCTGCATTAACAACTAAAATTTTCATTTATTCCACTTCCAATTCAGGATATATAAGCTCGACACCGCTTGAAGCTATAGCCTCACACCAACGTTCATCAGGCTTTTCATCAGTAACTATTGTATTAACATTTGTTATATCGCAAACCTTTGCAAAGGAGGTTTTATCAAACTTTGATTTGTCAACCGCCAATACCTTGCGATTAGCAGATGCAAAGAAATCTTTTTTAATTTCAGAATCACGCTCATTAGAATCAGTAATTGACATATACTTATCAATACCCTTGCAGGAGCAAATCGCAATATCCACGTGAAAATTTTTAACAGTCTTTTCAGCTTGATAACCAACAAGCGAAAGTCCGCCCTCCTTGAGCTCACCGCCGGTTGAAATAATTGTCCAATCCGGTTTATTGCAAAGCTCAAACAAAATTTGTATTGAATTAGTAATAATGGTCAATTTTTTTCTGTCAAGAATATTTTGCACCACATAAAGAGCGGTTGTACTTGAATCAAGCATTATATAATCGCCATCGTGAATCATTTCGCCGATTTTTGCAGCAATTTTACGTTTACTTTCAACATTTGTTTGTTTTCTTATATGGAAAGGCAAATCAATATTAAAGTTTTCGTTTTTAACGGCACCGCCATAAGTTTTACGTGCAAGCCCGTCTTTGTCAAGCTTTTCAAGATCACGTCTGATTGTTTCTTCAGTGACATTAAATTCACGACTTAAATCGCTTACTACTACCTTGCCTTCTGCCGAAAGCTTAGATAAAATCATATTTCTGCGTTCAATAGCTAACAATACTTTTCTTCCTTTACAAAAAAAATTAGAGTATGCTTTGCCAAAGTTTTTCATCAGGACGTGCAATAACAGAGCTGTCAAGTAACATTCCTCTGTCCGATGTTTCCTGTTCGGCTTTTTCGATTGCTGCACTTACTGCCGATACACTTCCTGTAATAAGCAAATAAGATTTTCCGCACATACCACGAGCAAGGCGCAGCTCAATCAAGTCAACAAGAGCCGTTTTTGCGGCAACATCAGCAGCGACAATGGCACTTGCCGCAGAAAAGCTTTCAAGGACACCCAAAGCCTCAACATCCTCAGGTGCAGATGCGCCATAAATAGCCGGAAAAATTGATTCGTGAGGATTACCAAGAACAAAGCTGTCTATTACTTTTTCAGGATTTATACCCTTTGCCGCCTCAACAGATGCTTTAACAGAACTTAATTCTCCGCTTACAATTACCATATATTTACCGGGACAAACAGTAGCGCTTTCAATAACATCAATTTCTGCAGTTTTAATCATTGTATCAGCGCCCGTAATACCGGCCGAAACGGTGACAAATTCCACCATACCAATTGCTTTTGCCATTTAAAATTTCTTCCCTTCTGAAATTTGCTGTTATACAGTCTCTACGATTATATAAGCATCAGTAACATCTTTTACTTTGCCGGTTATCGAAGAATGAATTGCGACACCTAAAGCACCTTCTTTAGCATTTGCCACCATATCACCCACATTTACAAGGTCGCCCTTTTTAACAGTGGGAACGGCAGGTGCCCCGATATGCTGTGAAAGTAACAGCTTGACTTTTTTAGGGTTATACTGTTTTGAATCGAGTAATGCGGGGAAATTATATTTAGTAAGACCAAGTCTTGCAGTCAGACGAGACTTTAAAATATATCTTCCCTGTCTCTGCTCATTTACAGAATCTGCCAATACCTCCGGAACAGTTATTCCGCCCTTGCGAAGCTCACCCTTCATAATACCAATCAAAGTACGTGGTGACAATCCTTGGAAGCAAGAATACATTTCACAAAGACCGCAGGATGAACAGAAAAAGGAATTTGCATAAACCTGTGTATCGCTTGTAGTTCCTGTAGATAAGGCTCTCATAAACTTGTTAGGTTCAATCGGGTGACCTAAAAGATTACGGGGACATAAGTCGGTACACATTCTGCATTGACAACAAGCCGACATCGCTCTTTTTAAGGAAATACTCGGTTTGGCGGTACGCTTTAAAACTATGTAATGGTCATTTGGTACAACAATGATTGCATTACTTGTTTTTGTGATTACGTCGCCTTCATTTGCTATCATACCTGTCATAGGACCACCGCTTATAAGGGTATATTCATCAATGGTGGTGCCACCAGCGAGTTTTAAGACCTCTGCTACGGTAATGCCTAAAGGCACACAAAGAGTAGTCGGGTTTTTAACCTCACCTGTTACTGTTATATACTTATGTGTAACTCCCTTGCCTTCTGTTACGGCATAATAAGCGTTAAGCATAGTTTCAACATTGAATACAGTAACTCCTACCGAAATCGGCAGCTTGCCCGGCTCTACTACTCGTCCTGTTGTTTCATATATTGTCACGACCTCATCACCTGCAGGATAAACCTCAGGCAAATAGCCGATTGTTATCATATTAAAATCATTAAGCTGTGCTTTGATTGCATCAACTGCTTTTTTATATGAAGGCTTAATCGCAATTATTGCCCTCTCTGCTCCGACTGCTTTACATACTATTTCAAGCATTTGCATTATCTCGTGAGCGTAAAGCTGCATAACCTGACGATGAAGCTTTAAAAGAGGTTCGCATTCAGCACAGTTAAGTATTATTGTGTCGGCATCAGGATTTAACTTTGCGTATGAGGGAAAGCCCGCACCGCCTGCTCCTACTACACCGGCATTTTGTAAAACTTTTTTTAATTCATCAATTTTCATTATCCATCAGTCCAATTGAATTATCTATGATACCAACAATAGCGGCATCTACAGGTGCACTTTCAAGGTCACAACCAATTCTTGCAGCAGAACCAGTTGCTACCAAAACGATTTCGCCAATACCTGCACCGACATTATCAACCGCAATTATTCTTCCGTTTGAAGAAATACCTTCCATAGGCTCAACAATCATAAATTTACTACCAAGTAAACGTTCATTTTTTCGGGTAGCTACTACGCTTCCCACAACTTTTCCAACTATCATTTCAGTTACCTTTCTGTAATAACGTGATTTTTTATACGGGAGCGGGTTTCAAAAAGAAACCCGCATATATCCGCATATAATTACTTTAAGCTGGGTAAAATTTTCTCAACATCAGCATGAGGACGAGGGATAACGTGAACTGCTACGAGTTCGCCAAGCTTGCTTGCAGCTGCTGAACCAGATTCAGTTGCAGCCTTAACAGCTCCTACGTCGCCACGAACCATAACTGATACGAGTCCGGAACCGATTTTTTCAGTACCGATAAGCTCTACATTTGCAGCCTTAACCATTGCATCTGCAGCTTCGATTGCAGCTACAAGACCTCTGGTTTCTACCATACCAAGTGCTTCAAGTGCCATTATAATTTCCTCCTATAAATTTTTAATTAACCGCAAAAAGCGGATAATAAACATTGGTTTTTGCTTTTAAATTAAAGCTTGGGTAAAATTTTCTCAACGTCTGTATGAGGACGGGGAATTACGTG
>JAZNRN010000016.1:0-11591 GCA_045590775.1 Acutalibacteraceae bacterium | reverse complement strand
ACAAGCCTTTTCTTTATTTGCAACATATACTTTAGAAGCAGGGTCCTCACCTACTATAATTACCGCAAGACCCACTGTAATTCCTTTTTTGTTTAAAGCTTTAACCTCATCTGCCACCCTTTGCTTTACAGCAGAGGAAATCATTTTTCCGTCAATTATCTTGGTCATTTTCGTTCTCCTTGTTGGGTTGTTCTGTATTTTCTTCACCATTTTCCGCAAAAGTGGCAATGTATTCCGGCTCTTTCTCTTTTTCCTTTGTTTTCTTTGTAAAGATAACCAGCAAAACCGTGGCTACAAGCACTAACAAGAGGGACAAAAGCTGTGACACTCTGAAAGCTCCGAAAAATAGGCTGTCAGTTCTAAAGCCCTCAATTACAGCCCTTCCAAATCCATACCAAACACAGTACATAAGGGCAATTTGTCCCTTGAACTTGCGTTTTTTACTAAAATGATGCAAAAGCAAAAATCCGATAATACACCAAACAGACTCATACAAAAAACAAGGATGTGCCAACGCAGTCGAATCATATCCCTTTTCGATAAAATCCTCTACAACATTTTGACTTGTCATTCCCCAAAAACTGCTTCCTGTCGGTCCGCCAAAGGCTTCTTGATTTACAAAATTACCCCAACGGCCTATTGCCTGACCGATTAAAAAACCGATTGCGGTCAAATCGAACATATCAAGTATATTCACCTTTCGCAATTTGCACATAAGTGCCCCTATCGAAAAGGCTCCAATTACACCACCGTAAATTGCAAGTCCCGAAAAGCCCTGACCGTCGCCGAAATTAAAAAAGTCTTTAAACAAATTTCCTGGTATGTCATCAAAAATCAAATAATATGCCCTTGCACAAAGAATAGCAAGCGGTACAGTTACCAACACAACATCAATCATTCTATCAAGGTTTATCTCAAAACGCTTGTGATTTTTTATGGCATAAACCAATGCCAGCACAAACCCAAGAGCTATAAGCAAACCGTACCAATAAATATCCCAGTGAAAACCACCGATATTTATAGTGAATAAAATTGGATTTAGGGTTAAATGTATTCCGAATATTACAACTTCCATTTATTTTTCCTCCGAAGGCAAAATAACCGATAAAACAGATTTTTCATTCTCAAGCTTTTGAAGTCGCTTGTAAACATCTTCTATTGTGACTGATTTAAGATATTTGATGTTGTCAAAAACTCCGCTGTCAGTCATAGCGCTGTCAACCATCTGCATCGCAATTCCTTCAACGCTGTCAAAAAGTCTTATTGCGTTTCCGTACATACCTGCTCTTACTGCAGTGAAAAGCTTTTTGTCAATACCTTCTGTTTTGAGCCTCGCTATTTCCTGTTTTATTTCCTCTGCCACTAATTTCGGATTATCCGATTCACCCTCAAAGATTACCGCCGAATAACCGTATCCTGTAAAATATTCGGTTGAAAATTCATCATTTATAAGCCCCATATTTATGAGCTTCTTGTAAAGAGGCGAAGCATCGCCCGCCAAAATTTCCAACAAAATAGCGGTGCAAACCTTTTGCTTTACACTGCGTTCAGGCTTTGACATTGTTTCCTTAAAGCCAAGCGAAAACATCGGTTGTGCTATAGGAAAGCTTTGTTCAACATAATTTTTGACAACCCCCTCGGGTTCTTGCTCCATAATGCGCTCAATTTCAATAGCGTCAGGCTTTTTGAGTGTGGTCTTTATTTGACTTAAAACCTTTTCCGTATCAATATTTCCCGCAATACAAATAAACATATTAGAGGGGTTATAAAATGTGTTATAGCATTTGTAAAGCAAATCAGCATCAATTTTCGCTATTGATTCGGTTGTTCCTGCAATATCAATTCTGACAGGATGATTGTGATACATCGCCATCAGCATATTAAAGGTAACTCTCCAAGAGGGGCTATCGTCATACATTCTGATTTCCTGACCGATAATGCCCTGCTCCTTTTCTACCGTAGCTTGTGTGAAATATGGTGACTGCACAAAATCAAGCAATATATCAAGATTCTCGTAAAATTTATCCGAACAGGAAAAAAGATAACAGGTTCTGTCAAACGAGGTGAAGGCATTTGCGTAAGCACCGGTTTTGGCATACTTTGAAAAAGCGTCACCGTCCTCACTTTCAAATAGCTTGTGCTCCAAAAAATGAGCAATACCCTCGGGAACGGTGATTTTTTCGCCGTTTGCCGAAAAACAGGTATCAATAGAACCGTACTTTGTGCCAAAAATCGCATAAGAAGAATTGTATTGTGGCTTTTCAAGAATATAAATCTTGAGTCCGCAATTAAGAGTGGCTTTTATATAGCTTTCTCCAATATCGCTTTCAAAAAACTCTCTTTTCATTACTTTTCCTCCTTTTCTGGCATAAGTGTATATACCGTATTAAGCTTTACACCGTTTGCGGCGTTGATTACATCTTCCCTTGTAATGCCTTTAATCTTTTCAGCCAACTCTTCGGGAGAATAAGCGGTTGTGTTGTTTGCCTTTAATGTGTACCACCTGTCAAGCGTGGTAAGTGAGTCGCTGTATGTTTTAAGCGTATCCGCAACACTTCTCAAAGAAGATTCAAATTCAAAATCCGAAAACTCGCCTTTTTTGACAATTTCCAACTGATTTAAAATCTCAGTTTTGGCTTTTTCAGCATTTTGCGGTTCAACACCCGAATCAACCATCAAATAACCCTTAATACGTGTGGCCGATGACGCACAGTAATAGCAAAGGCTCATTTTTTCTCTGACATTGCTGAAAAGTCTTGAATAAGGGCCACCTCCGAAAATGTCGTTCATAATAAGTATCGGTAAGGTTTCATCATCATTTCCGTATTCTTTTGTGGTAAAGCCCATAACAAGCTTGCCCTGCTTTACAGCCATTTCCTGTGAGACTGTCTTTACACTTTGGGCTTCCTTTGCAGGTCTTGTAAGTGTCGGGTCGATGACATTTTCTCTTTTAAGCTCTGAAAACTTTTGGGAAATGCTTTCAAAAAGACCCTGTGGTAAAGCAGTACCCACAACCTGAACTCTTAAATATGCACTTTCGAGCATATTAAGCCAAGCTGAATATAAGCTTTCTCCCGTAATTGCGCTTACTTCCTCCTCAGTACCGCATTTAGGCAGTCCGTAAACGTCATCTGAAAACATTGCCGAAAGCATTTGTTGTCTTGCATATAAACGCTTATCACTTGCTTCGTTTTTGATATGCTCAATAGCTTTTCTTTTTTCACGCTTTAAATCTTCCTCTAAAAACGCTCCGTTTTCCACACTAGGCTCAAAAATGAGACCCAAAAGCAAATCGCAAGCCCTTTTTAAAAGAGATTCCTCCTCCAATGAATAACGGTCATTTATCAAAGATACCGTCATTTTAAGAAGTTGGTAATCGCCGTATTTTTCGGCCGAAGCATCAAGTCTTGCACCATATAGTTTTCCAAGCTTGTAATTAAGCTTCGAAAAATCGGGATATTTTTTACTGCAGGTTGTAAGTACAAAAGGCAACAACGCATTTGCTGCAACATTTTCCTTTTTCAAGGGCAAATAGAAATTAAAAGAAATGAGAGTTGTTTTGAAACGGTCGTTCTTTATAAAAATTCCGTTTGCTCCTGTGCATAAATCAACTGTTTTAATAGCCATAATACCTCTCCGAAAAATTTAATAGAATATAATACTCCAATATAAAATGATAAATTTATTAAATTATACCATAATTCATACATAATTTACAACTATTATATGGAAATAAAATTGAAATTCTTGTGAAAACGTGTTATACTATTGTTATATTTACTGCAAATCTATAGAAAGGGGTTTAAAATGAAGGTATCAAACAACCGTGGTCTTAGAATTCAGACCCGCATAATCGTGTCGGCATTACTGCTTTTGTTCCAAGTTGTTTTTTTTGTAGCATTAGCTTATGGTTATATCGGTCAATCCTCGTTTTTTTACGGCTTTACTATGGTCCTTGCGGTATTCACCGTTATTTTCATACTCAACCGCAAAGGTAATCCCGACCATAAAATACCTTGGATTTTGTTTATTTTGGTGGTACCCCTTTTTGGAATTAGTATGTTCTTGCTGTGGGGTGGCGGACGTGTTTCTCCTCTCATCAAAAAGAAAATGCGTCGGTGTGAAGCGAGGTATTTGCGTTATCTAAGTGATGACCCGAAAATCCGTGACCGACTTGAGTATTACGACCTGATGCACGCACGTCAGGCAGATTATTTAACAAGGGAATCGGGTTATCCGCTTTACGATAAAACCTCGACTAAATTTTATCCCTCTGGTGAAGCCCTTTTGCCAAAGCTTCTTGAGGAGCTTGACAAGGCAGAAAAATACATTTTCATTGAGTTTTTCATCCTTGCCGAAGGAAAAATGTGGGATGACATTCACGAGGTTTTAAAACGTAAAATTGACCAAGGTGTTGAGGTTAAAATCATTTTTGATGATTTCGGCTCAATCAAACGTCAACGAAAGGGCTTTATTCACCGACTTCATAACGAAGGTATTGCGGTTTCAATATTCAACCCGATAAACCCCACCATGAATATTTTTATGAACAATCGTAACCACCGAAAAATCATCGTCATTGACGGAAAGGTTGCCATTACCGGCGGTGTAAATATAGGTGATGAATATATAAACTACATCGAGCGCTTTGGATATTGGGCAGACAGCGCTGTTATAATTAAGGGCAAGGCGGTAAAAAGCTTTGTTGCTATGTTCTGCACTATGTGGGATTTCATAAATGGTAGGCACCTGCCTATCAAGGAATACTTTTCTGAAGAAGCTACTATGGATGACGGCTTTGTAATTCCTTATTGCGACAGTCCTCTCAACGATAAAAACCCTGCCGAAGGCATTTATATGCAGATACTCAATACAGCACAAAAATACGTTTACATAGTTACTCCTTATTTAATTATCGACAACACTATGAAATCTATGCTTCAAATGGCTGCAAAATCAGGTATTGATGTGAGGATTATCACTCCGCATATTCCCGACAAAAAATATGTTCACCCCGTTACACAGTATAATTATACCGAGCTTTTGGAAGCGGGTGTCAAAATTTATGAGTTTACACCCGGCTTTTGTCACTCAAAGCTCTTTATTTCGGACGATAAGGTGGCTACCGTCGGCAGTGTTAATATGGACTACCGAAGCTTTGTTTTCCATTTTGAGTGTGGCGCTTGGATTTGTGAAAATTCAACCGTTATGGATATAAAAGAGCATTTCTTCAGTCTTATGGACCGCTCAAAAGAAATCACCCTTACCCGTTGGAAAAAGCGTCCATTGCTTGTAAAACTCACACAGGCAATTTTACATTTATTTGCACCATTTATGTGATTGACAACACAAAAGTTTTTTAGTATAATGTACTTGAAGATTTAACAGCGTCTTGAAAGGAGCGTTTAATATGAAGGGTTTTTTAAAGATTTTTATGGCTATCATTGCGGTTTTGGCTGTGGTTGTAAGTGCGCTTGCACTTTTAGACAAGTTCAAGAATAAAAACCGTATCAAAGGCGATTATCTCGAGTGCAACACCGACGAATTTGCCGATGATGAAGATGATGAATAATTTTTAACAAAATCAATTTTTTGTATGGGCGACCAATGGTCGCCCATTGTTTTTTATGTTTTTTGTACGGAGGTACAGAACCCCTCCCCTACGATGCCAATTCCTAGTTACGCATTACGAATTAGAATCACTTGCCACATTTTTCTTTCCCTTGAAGAATTGTTTGTTTTGTGATAAAATTATTATATTAAATTCGAAAGGCGAAAAAAATGAAGATTACCGAAAAAACGGAATACAAAAGAGTTTTTGAAATTTTTGAGGAAATTTGTGCTATTCCTCACGGCTCTCAAAATATGATGGCAATTTCCCAATATTGCGTCGATTTTGCCAGAAATAACAATTTGGAATACACTACCGACAGTGCCTTAAACGTTATCATTTACAAAAAGGCGACAAGGGGCTATGAAAAGGTAAAGCCTGTGATTTTACAGGGCCATTTGGATATGGTTTGCCAAAAGTCCGCCGAATCTGACTTTGATTTTACTAAAGATGGGCTTAAATTACTGCTTGACGGTGATTTTTTGACTGCCAAGGACACAACTCTCGGCGGTGATAACGGTATTGCTGTGGCTATGATTATGGCGTTGCTTGAACGGGATGACCTTTGTCACCCTGCTATCGAGGCGGTATTCACCACAGATGAGGAAATTGGAATGATTGGCGCTACAGCTCTTGATACCTCTCTTTTAAAGGGGGACAAGCTAATAAACCTCGACTCAGAGGAGGAAGATGTCGTCACCGTTTCATGTGCTGGCGGTATTGATTTCAAGGCAAAAATGCCTATTAAAAGAGAAAAGGTCGAGGGCGAACAGATAATCCTCACATTAAAAGGACTTTTGGGCGGTCATTCGGGTGTTGAAATCGACAAAAATCGTACAAATGCCGATGTTTTGCTTGGAAGACTTCTTTTAACCCTAAAACAAAGCTGTAATTTCTATATACTCGATATTTCGGGTGGCGACAAATCAAACGCTATTCCGAATTTAGCAAAGGTTGAGCTTGTAAGTAAAAAGTGCGATGATTTAATCTGCAAAGCAAAGCAAATACTAAAGGATATAACCGCTGAAATTGAATCCTCTGAACCCGATTTTGACTATTTAATCCAAAACGGCGAAAAGGGCTTTTTCAATGCTTTAGACAAAGAATCAGCAGATAATTTGATTTTTGCCCTTTCTAACACTCCAAATGGCATAATCTCTATGTCGGCGCAAATTTGCGGTCTCGTTGAAACCTCTCTGAATCTCGGCATTTTAAGCTCTTGTCAAGATGAAATACTTTTCAACTACGCCCTTCGCAGTAACAAGGCAACTGCACTCAATTTCTTGGCAGAAAGGTTAAAGAATTTCTATTCTGTGGTTAAAGGCACCTGTGAGACCTCGGGCTTTTATCCGCCATGGGAATATAAAAAAGAATCAACTCTTCGTGTCATTTACAGCGATGTCTATTACGGAAAAACCGGCTCTCTTCCCAAAATCGAGGCAATTCACGCAGGGCTTGAGTGTGCCGTCTTTGCCGACAAAATAAAGGACCTCGACTGTATCGCAGTAGGACCGACACTTCTTGACGTGCATACCGTCAACGAAAAGCTTTCAGTTTCTTCAACTGAAAGGCTGTACGATATAATAATAGACGTACTAAAAAGATGCAAATAGTAAATCATTGCTTTTATATAAAATTTATGATACAATAACTTAAAACATAAAATTTTTTAAAAAAGGAGTTATTATGGAAAATAAAAACGAATTTAAACCGTATATTCCGGCTGAAAAAATCACTCCAGAGCTTACCATAACCTCTATCATTATGGGTGTTATTTTGGCGGTTGTATTCGGTGCGGCAAACGCTTATTTAGGACTTCGTGTGGGTATGACCGTTTCGGCGTCAATTCCCGCCGCTGTTATCGCAATGGGCGTTATCCGTGTTGTTATGAGAAAAAACTCAATACTTGAAAGCAATATGGTGCAAACCATCGGCTCTGCAGGTGAGTCCTTGGCGGCGGGCGCAATTTTCACACTTCCCGCTCTTTTCCTTTGGGCAAAAGAAGGTAAAATGGACGAGCCCAACCTTATAGAAATCACCCTTATCGCACTTTTAGGCGGTCTGCTTGGTGTCTTCTTTATGATTCCCCTTCGTAATGCACTTATTGTTCGTGAGCATGGCACACTTCCTTATCCCGAAGGAAAGGCTTGTGCAGAGGTTATGTTAGCAGGTGAAGACGGCGGCTCAAAGGCTTCTACTGTTTTTGCGGGCATGGGCTTTGCAGCATTTTTTAAATTTATTGTTGACGGTCTTAAAATTGTCCCCGGTGAAGTAAGTGTTTCGGGTCCTCGCAAGCTTTATCCCGGTTCTATCGGCACACAAATTTACCCTGCTGTAATGAGTGTTGGCTACATTTGCGGACCGAGAATTTCCTCATATATGTTTGCAGGCGGGGTTTTAAGCTGGCTTATTTTAATCCCGATTATTGTTATTTTCGGTGAGACTACTGTTATGTTCCCTTCTGTTGATGCAACTATCGGTGAAATGTACAACACAGGCGGCGCAAGTGCCATTTGGAGCTCCTACATCCGTTATATTGGTGCAGGCGCTTTGGCTGCCGGCGGTATCATAAGCCTTATCAAGTCACTACCCTTAATTGTTTCTACATTCAAAGGCGCACTCGGTGGCTTTAGCGTAGGCGGCGGCAGTAAAGCCCGTACTGAACAGGATATAAACACAAAAATTGTTCTTATCGCAATTCTTATTTTAACCCTGCTTGTATGGCTTGTTCCTGCTATTCCCGTTCCCCTAATTGGCGCTGTTATCGTTGTAATATTCGGCTTCTTCTTTGCAACTGTTTCTTCCCGTATGGTAGGACTTGTAGGAAGCAGTAACAACCCCGTTTCAGGTATGTCAATCGCAACGCTTCTTATTGCGACATTGGTATTAAAGCTTATGGGTAATGCGGGATACAAAGGTATGGAGACCGCTATTGCTATCGGTTCTATTATATGTATCGTAACCGCCATTGCAGGTGACACCTCGCAAGATCTTAAAACAGGTTATATTTTAGGCGCCACCCCCAAAAAGCAGCAAATCGGTGAGTTAATCGGTGTTGGAGCATCTGCTCTTGCTATCGGCGGCACGCTTTATCTTCTCAACTCGGCTTGGGGCTTTGGCGGAGAGGAATTAGCCGCTCCCCAGGCAACACTTATGAAGACAGTTGTTGAAGGTATTATGCAAGGAAATCTCCCTTGGGGTCTTATACTAATCGGCGTATTTATTGCCATTGTGGTTGAGCTTATCGGTATTCCGGTGTTGCCATTTGCTATCGGCGTGTATCTGCCCGTTCAGCTCAACGCTTGTATTATGGTCGGCGGTATTATTCGCTTGTTCTTTGATAAGATTAAAAACGAAAAGAGAAGAAACCGTGTCACAAACGACGGAATACTTTTCTGCTCCGGTATGATAGCCGGCGAAGGCTTGATAGGTATTTTACTTGCAGTGTTTGCGGTTGTGGGTATTGACAAGGCAGTTGACCTTTCGGGTAAATTAGGTATTCCCTCTACCGTATCGAATATCGGAAGCCTTCTTGTGTTCGGACTTGTTATTCTTTCACTCCTTGGCTTTAGCGCATTTAAAAAGGATAAAAACAAAGACTGATTATGAAAAAAGAAATCATATCAAAAAATTATCTTGAAAACGTAGCTCAAAAAGCAGTTGAAAAATTTTCTATTGATGAAAAAGGTCTTGTCACACTCGAAATTGAAAACAAAGGAATTGCGAACAAAATTGCCCAAACCTTCTTCAAAAGGCCAAAGGTCAGCTTTATCCACCTTGACGAACAAGGAAGCTTTGTCTGGAATTTGATTGACGGACAAAAGGATATTATTGAAATCGGAAAAAACGTCAAGGAGCATTTCGGTGAAAAAGCCGAGCCTTTATATGAACGACTTGCAAAATTTTTCAAGATTTTAGAAAGCTACAAATTCATAAAATTCAAATAAAATTACCGCCCTTGTGCTATACAGTACAAGGGCGGTTTTATCTTGCATTCGTTTTATAATATTTTTTCCATTGTGACTTTTTGGGATTTGAGCTCCATTTTCTCATAAAAAGCTAATGCACCTTTGTTATCACTCCAAACATTAAGTGTCACATTGTAGCAATCAATTTGTTTCGCAAAAGAAAGAACATATTCATAAAGGGCCTTTCCAATATTCCTCCCTCTCATATTTTCGTCAACACAAAGGTCATCGATATACAGGGTTTTTATGTCGGTAAAAATATTGTGATTTTGGTGTTTTGTAATCACACAAAAAGCATAACCGATTACTTCGTCCCTTTCTGTCGCCACAAAAATGGGCTTTGTCTCATCAAGGATGATTTTCTCAAGCTCCGAGTCAGTATATTTTTTAGCACCCGTTTTGAAAATATCGGGGCGGGCTTTGTGGTGAACCTCAAGCACTTGTGATAAAAGCTTGTTAATACTGCTTAAATCAGTTATGTTGGCTTTTCTTATTTCCATTTTTAAAATTCCTTTCATAAAACAAGCAAACCGTAATGCCGAAATAGTTTTTATCTTTCAAAAAAAGCAGCTACAACTGCAATTCAAGCAAGTGTTTTTTGTTGAATAATTATTTAAAAGTGGTATAATGGGATAGGTTAGGCGAAACACTTTTGAGCGTTTAGACTAACTATAATCATTATAATGCTTTTGTGGGGTGATCGCAGGTGAAATACGATAGTCTTTCAAGTGAAATTGCTAATAACATTGAAAATGAACGAAAACAAATCAAAACCGGCTTCGGCTTTGATGAAAGTAGGGTTTTGCGACGTGACAACAAGCGAGACAGAGCAAACGTTATCAGAACTGCCTTTATAAGAGACATAGACAAGATAATTCATTGCCCTTATTATAACCGCTATTCCGACAAAACACAAGTTTTTTCCTTTTATAAAAACGATGATATAACAAGACGTGGACTTCACGTGCAGTTAGTTTCACGGATTGCCAGAACAATAGGAAAAGCACTGAATCTAAACCTTGATTTAATTGAGGCAATAGCACTTGGTCACGATATAGGTCATACACCCTTTGGCCACGCAGGAGAGCGTTTTCTTGATGAAATTTACTTTTCTCACACAAAAAGACATTTCAGTCACAATATTCACTCTGTACGTGTGCTTGATAAAATTTATCCGTATAATATAAGCCTTCAAACCTTGAGCGGTATCGCCTCACACGACGGAGAAATGGAGCTCTCGGAATATTACCCAAAGCCGATAGATAGTTTCGAGGAATTTGACAAACAGATAGAAAATTGTTATTTAGACAAGGAAAACGTAAAAAAATTGGTGCCATCAACTCTTGAGGCCTGCGTTATGAGAATTTCGGACATTATAGCCTATCTTGGTAAAGACCGACAGGATGCAGAAAAAGCAAAGCTCATAAGTAACAGCGATTTTCAAGACGGAGCTATCGGCACATATAATGCCGAAATTATAAATAACTTAATTGTGAATATTATCGAAAACAGCTACTCAAAGCCATATATAAAAATTGATGAAAAGCATTTTGAAGCGCTGAAAAAAGCAAAAGCCGATAATTACGAGCTGATTTATAAAAATGACGGTGTGTCAAATGTGACAAATAACACTATAAAGCCTATGATGAGCGAGGTTTACGAAAAACTGCTAAACGATTTGATAAGTCAAAATATATCCTCTCCGATTTTTACACATCATATTGATTATGTGAATAAGGCGTTTTACAAACGTGAAACACCTTATGAAAATTGTGAACCGAATCAAATCGTGGTCGATTATATTGCGAGTATGACCGATGATTATTTTGTCGATTTGTATGCCCATCTCTTCCCCGAGAGTAAAAGAAAAATCGAATATAAGGGATATTTTTGATAAATAAATATCCACCCGCATAGCGGGTGGTATTTCATTTTCGGGCATAGCCCTAAACGATACTGGCTACGCACAAGTGCGTTTTTAGGTTGGCCTGCCAGCCATGCAATAACTACTT
>JAZNRN010000015.1:0-9643 GCA_045590775.1 Acutalibacteraceae bacterium | reverse complement strand
GATTGAATCGTGTATGATTTCTGCAGCTTTTCTAATATCTGCCATTTGATAAGGGTCGGAAAAATATGGTTCATCCGAAATAAATTGCTCCAATTCGCAATAATCGGTATATCCTCTGGCTGTTGCAATAAGAGCGACAATCGGGTCAACATCACATTCCGAACTTAAATCTTTTGCAAGTTCTTTATCATAGTTTTTGATGACCCACTTTTTAAAGCCCACTGAATACACCGCCCTTTAAAATAATACTACTCCAATATAATAATATATTTTAACACTTTAAATATATTATTGCAATATATTTAACTAAAAAAAATCTCCGCCAAAGCGAAGATTTTAAGATTATCTGTCAAAAATATTATTTCCTTTTGAATCGACACCGACAATTAAGGGGAATTTTTCAAATTGCAAACGTTTCACAGATTCGCAACCTAAATCATTAAATGCTATAACCTCACATTCGGCAATGTTGAGAGCCGCCAATGCACCGGCACCGCCGATTGCGCAAAAATATACCGAGTTATTTCTCTTAATTGCATCAATTACCTCAGGGCTTCTCTCACCTTTTCCGATGGTAGCAATAAGTCCCATATCGTAAAGTGTAGGAGCATACGGATCTAAACGACCGGAGGTGGTAGGTCCGCAACTGCCGATAGCAAAACCTTTAGGTGTGGGGGTCGGTCCTGCATAATATATAACTGAATTTTTAATTTCAAAAGGCAGAGGTTTACCATTTTCAATAAAGTCAAAAATACGCTTGTGAGCTGCATCACGAGCCGTATAAACAGTACCGGTAAGATAAACTCTGTCACCGGCAAAAAGGTTTTCAACCACGTTTTTTAGCTCATTTACGTCAAGATAAAATTCTCTCATTTTACAATGCTGTCATATATTTGCACAAATTCTTCCTTGGCTTTTTGGGCGCTTGAGGAATTGTTTGTGATTTGCTTTTTGGTATCATCCAATGAAGCAATTAATGCTTCTACCTCACTTACAAACTCATTAGAGGTCTTGGTAATATTTTCACGAAGCTGTGATAATGATACGTGAGCATCATCGATAGTGCTTAAATTTCTGTCAACCTCTTGTGAAATAAGTTTGGCATTGTTCTCGGAATTTTGAATAATGGCTTGTGCGTTTGCCTGTGCTACCAAATAAAGCTTTCCGATATTTTCGGACAAGCGCTCGATTTCCTCATACTTTGCATTAAATTCCGCAAGCTTTTTTTCAAGCTCATCACGTTCAGAAGTGATTTTTTTATTGTTCTCTTTTAAGGAGTTGATGTTTACATTTAGCTCTTCAATCTCACTGTTCAGTTTTTTCTCCAAAGCAGCAGATTTTTTATGACTTTTTTCAATATAAGCCAACACATCTGCACAATTAAAACCAAATAAGCTTTTCTTAAATCCTGCCATTTTCTCAATCCCTCATACTAATTTAGTAAGTCGTAGTTGCTAATCTTTTAAATTCAAAATTTTGCAAATTAAATTTGCTAACGAAAATTATACCAGAAAAACAGGACTTTTTCAAGCATTTTTATTTGACATTACTTTTTAAAAATAGTATTATTGATTTGTATAATTATTTTGGAGATTATTTATGGGTTTTTTGAATTTAAGAAAGCAAGTTATAAAAAAATATTTTTCACAAATGAACGATATGCAATTTAAGGCTGTTACAACCGTTGACGGACCTTTATTAGTTCTTGCCGGCGCCGGTAGCGGTAAAACTACTGTTTTGGTTAACCGAATTTTGAACCTTGTCAAGTTCGGTGATGCCTATAACAGCAATTTTGTTCCATATTATAGCGATGATGACATACTCGAAGCCAACAACTTTTTAACCGAAAAAACAAATGATGTTTTCAGTATGTCCTTTTCGCAAAATCCTGTTAAACCGTGGCAAATTTTGGCTATCACCTTTACCAACAAAGCGGCTGCCGAACTCAAAGAACGTATCGCCGCAAAATTAGGTGATGATGCAAATGATATTTGGACAGGTACTTTTCACTCTGTTTGCGGAAAAATTTTACGAAGAAATGCCGATTTAATCGGATATTCTTCACATTTTACAATTTATGACACCGATGACCAAAGAAGGCTTATGAAGGAAATTATGAAGCAACAAAGCATTGATGATAAATTTCTTTCTCACAAGTCGGTTTTGGCAGCTATTTCGAGTGCAAAGGACAAACTCATTTCCCCTTCACAATTCGCCGCAGCTTGTGGTATCGACCTGCGACAAAAGACTATTGCACAACTTTACTCTCTTTACCAAAAAGCGCTCAAAAATGCTGATGCAATGGATTTTGACGATATGATAGTAAATACAGTTGAATTGCTTGACAAAAATCCTGAAGTTTTAGATTATTATTCAAATAAATTTAAATACGTTATGGTTGACGAATACCAAGACACCAACCACGCACAGTATGTACTTGTAAGCTTGCTTGCTTCTAAGCATAACAACCTTTGCGTTGTTGGTGACGATGACCAAAGTATTTATCGTTTTAGAGGAGCAACTATTGAAAACATCCTCAATTTTGAAGATGAATACAAGGATGCTAAAACAATTCGACTTGAGCAAAACTACCGTTCAACCTCGAATATATTAGATGCCGCTAATGCAGTTATATCCAACAACAAAGGCAGAAAAGGAAAAGAGTTATGGACAAACAATGGTGTGGGTGAAAAAATTACTATTTTCACTGCCGAGGACGAACGAGATGAAGCACGATATGTTGCAGACAATATTTTAGAAAACGTAAAAAACGGAGCTCTTTTTTCTGACCACGCAATACTTTATCGTATGAACGCTCAATCAAATGCTATTGAAAACACCTTTGCACGAAGCGGAATTTCTTACAAGGTAATCGGCGGCACACGTTTCTTTGACCGTAAAGAAATTAAGGATGTAATTGCCTATCTCCAGCTCATCAACAATAATAACGATAATTTAAGGCTAAAACGAATAATTAACGAACCTAAGCGTGGTATCGGTGATACAACCGTAAATCACGCACAAAAAATTGCAGATAGCCTCGGCATTTCAATTTTTGAGGTTTTGCGCCACGCAGACGAATATGCCGCTCTTTCACGTGCTGCAAACAAAATCAAAGGATTTTGTGATATAATAGATGAATTATCAGAATTGTCAGATAAAGCTAGCATCGGTGAGCTTTTTGAAAAAATGTTGGAGCTAACCGGATATGCAGAAGCTCTTTCTCTTGCAGATGCACAGGAGCTTGACAGACTTGAAAACGTTAAGGAATTTGCAACGACTATTGCACAGTTTGAGCTTGAAAATGACGAGCCTACCCTATCCGCCTTTCTTGAAGATATTGCCCTTGTCAGCGATATTGACTCGCTAAATGAAAGCGACGACAAGGTTGTTCTGATGACAGTTCACTCTGCAAAGGGTCTTGAATTTAAAAATGTATATTTAGTAGGCATGGAGGAAGGAATATTCCCTGGAAATCAGTCTATTTTTGCAGGTGTCGAAGAAATTGAGGAGGAACGCCGACTCGCATACGTTGCTATTACAAGAGCAAAGCAAAGGCTGTATATAACAAATGCCGTAATGCGTATGATGTTTGGTACTACTTCACGTAATTTGCCCTCTCGCTTTGTAAAGGAAATTCCTGACAAGCTCGCCTCTTTTGACGGATATGTTAAACATTATGTTTCTACCCCTATTCCGACAAAAATGAAGGCGAACGTTTACAAAAATTCTTTTTCTACCAATACGCCAAGTTCTACATATACCTATGGACAGAAAAATTTTACCAACACTTCTGCTTCGCAATCAAAGCCCCAAACAATCTATTCAGTTGGGCAAGTGGTTACCCACAAAACCTTCGGCAAGGGAATGATAATTTCCGTAACCCCTATGGGTGCTGATACAATGCTCGAAATTGCTTTCGATAACGTTGGTACAAAAAAGATTATGGCTAATTACGCAAAATTAATAATTTAGCAAAAAAATATCTGTTTTAGTATGATATTATAATTCAAGATTTCAAAATTGAGGTGATATTTATGATAAACAGCTCAAAAAGCATTAAAAAAGCTTCTCTTAAAATCTTTGGTGATAACGCTGTTGCTTTTATATTAGCAACCTGTATTTGCCTTTTTATATACTTTATCATTTACGTTGCAACCGCAGTTTTTGCTTTTTCTCGTCTGCATATTGTTGCTACACTACTTTTAATTGCAGGGAATATTTTAATTTTATTCCCGATTATTTTGGGTCTTATACGTTTTTTTAACCGCACCTTAATTAACGAAAAGGATAATCCTATTTCAGTATTTTACTATTTTTCTGAGAAAAGGCTGTACCTCAAATCATTATCCTTTATTCTGCGGTTTTTTGCAAAAGCGATTATCAGAGCGATTTTGCTCTTCCTTCCTGCAATTTTTATGAAAATTTTGACAACCGATGCTTTTTACTCCTTTTTTGATTTGAATATACCTTTTTGGAGCAGTAATTTACAACCAATTATCATAGGACTAAATATTGTTGCCAGTGTTTTTCTTGTTTTCTATTTAATAAATCAATATTTGGCGCCTTGCCTTTTTGTGATTGATGAAAGCATTGATATTGACGAGTGCTTTTTAATGTCAAAAATCATCTCAAAAAAATCTTCCGTAGATTATATATTTATGGTATTTTCATTTGTTGGTTGGATTGTATTATCGGTGTTGTGGGTACCGTTACTATTCACTGTGCCCTACTTCTTAATCGCATATATTATACACTCGAGACAAGCGTTTTACGAATATAATCTCCATGTCGAAAACGTCGAACAAAGTGCTGTGCAACAATATTACGAAGGAGTTTGAGATGTTAAATAATTTAATATTGGCTTCTGCTTCACCAAGAAGAAAAGAACTTTTGTCAATTATAACCGATAGCTTTACGGTCATTCCGTCAGATGTTGAGGAAATCATTCCCGATAATTTAGATGTATATTCTGTTCCGCAATATTTGTCACAATTAAAAGCCCGTGATATTTCGAATAAAAATCCCGACTCGCTGGTTATCGGTGCTGATACTGCTGTAATAATAGAAAATGAAATATTAGGTAAGCCAAAAACTAAAAAACACGCATATGATATGATAATGAAACTATCCGGTAAAACCCATTATGTCGTAACAGGCTGCACTTTGATTTTAGGTGAAAAAGAAATTTCTTTTTCAGAAAAAACTGCTGTCACCTTTTATCAATTAAGCAATGCAGAAATTGAGGAATATATAAACACCGAAGAACCCTATGATAAAGCGGGCGGTTACGGAATACAAGGTAAAGGTTCTCTTTTAGTTGAAAAAATAAGCGGTGATTATTTTAATGTTGTAGGACTTCCTGTTGGAAAATTAAATAAAGCAATAAAAGAAATCTCAGGCTAAAACAAACCTGAGATTTTTGATTTTAAAAATATTTCTTTTTACTTGCTTTATTGACTGCAATTATACCGCCACAGCATCCTGATAATAAATATATTATCAAACGGAAGACACTATTTAGCGTAAAAGCAGAGTTTCCTATAAGCAGAGTGATTAAAGTTATTAAAACAAATATTGAGACACTCAAAACAAAGCCTATTAAAAAACCCTTTTCCTTGGTTTTCTTTGCAATACAAAACGAGGTTATAAACAGGCCAAAAGCTACCGAAATTGTGCCAAAAAGTGTGGCATAACTAAAATCAATTTCCAAAAACAGCATTAAAGCCGCGAATAAAAAAATCGAAACAAGTGAAGACAAAATGAAAATTGCAAAATATAAAAGCACAGATTTTAAGCTAAAAACTTCTTTAAACATAAAAAATCCCTCCGAATAATACAGTATATTCGAAGGGGTTAAAATTTATTATTATTTTTTGACAGGAGTTTCATCGTGAACGGTTAAGTTTTGCTGTAAAGCCCAACGTGCAAATGTGAGCTTTGAGTGGTCACTTATCGACTCGATAACCATTGTCTCTTCTTTTAAAGAAATAATTCTTCCGTATATACCTCCGATTGTGATGATTTCATCACCAACCTGAAGGTTTTCACGCATTTCCTTTTCTTTCTTTTGTTTCTTTTTCTGTGGACGAATGAGTAAAAGGTACATAACACCGAAAATAGCACCGTAAATCAGAATCATTGGTAAAAGTTGTTGCATTGAAATTCACCTCCAAAAATCACTAAAAGACATTATACCCTAAATAAATTGCATTTGCAAGAAAAATTTACATTAAATTCTCGTAGAATAAATGATTTCCTTTTCCTTTTTAAATTCGTGGAATTTTCCCTCATCCAATGCGTTTCTGATGTCAATCATCAAATGATTGTAAAACCACAGATTATGCATAACAAGAAGTCTGCCCGCAAGCATTTCCTCGGCCTTTAACAAATGGCGGATATATGCCTTGCTGTAGCGCTTGCATACAGGGCAATCACAATTTATATCGATAGGTGTCATATCACGGTCATACTTTTTGTTGTTAATGTTAATAATTCCTTGCGTGGTAAAAAGATGGCCATGACGGGCATTTCGGCTCGGCATTACACAATCGAACAAATCTACACCACGCTCAACTGCATTTAAAATATTTGCCGGAGTGCCGACTCCCATTAAATATCTTATTTTATCCTTTGGCATTACATGAGTTACATTTTCAATTATATCATACATAACTTCGGTAGGCTCGCCGACGGCAAGTCCGCCTATTGCATAACCGTCTAAGTCAAGCTCGGCAATTTGCTTCATATGCTCAACACGCAGGTCTCTGTAAGTACAGCCTTGATTGATACCAAACAGCATTTGCTCTTTATTGATAGTGGACTCAAGTGAATTTAAGCGCTTCATTTCATCCTTACAACGTTTGAGCCAACGGGTAGTTCTCTCGCACGATGCCTTGGAGTAGCTATGTTCAGCAGGATTTTCCACACATTCATCAAACGCCATTGCAATAGTTGAAGCCAAATTTGACTGTATTCTCATACTCTCCTCAGGACCCATAAAAATACGTCTGCCGTCAACGTGACTTTGAAAGGTTACGCCTTCCTCGTTTATTTTGCGAAGCGAGGAAAGTGAAAAAACCTGAAATCCTCCGCTGTCGGTCAAAATCGGACCGTCCCAAGTGGAAAATTTATGAAGACCACCGCACTCTTTGATTAACTCGTCGCCGGGCCTTACATGCAGATGATACGTATTAGAAAGCATTACTTGACAATCAAGCACTTTTAAATCCTCTGCTGAAACAGCGCCTTTTATTGCACCCTGCGTTGCAACATTCATAAAAGCCGGAGTTTGTATCACTCCCCTATTTGTATGAAATTCAGCTCGTCGGGCGTCACCCTCGGTTTTAAGTAGTTTATACATAATTGCTCCTAAAAATTTAATCTTAGTACAGTATAAATTATAACCGTTAAAAATGCAACCATTTTAAGTAAAAAGAGCAGGTTCATCACCTGCTCTTAATGTTTTTTAGATTATACTAATTTTGATTTAGCTGTAAGTTGTTTAATTATAAACAAAACAAGAATTGTTACAACTGCGGCAATAGGTAGAACTATCATCCAATTCTTTACAAATCCTGATACAATATAGAAGACAAAGGAAATGCCCGCAACTGTAAGTGAATACGGAAGCTGTGTTGAGACGTGATTGATGTGGTCACACTGTGCACCGGCGGAAGACATTATTGTTGTATCCGAAATCGGTGAGCAATGGTCGCCGCATACAGCGCCTGCAAGACAAGCAGACAAACCTATAACAGCAAGCTCACTGCCAACGGGGAAAATTCCTAAAACAATCGGAATCAAGATGCCGAAAGTACCCCATGATGTGCCGGTAGCAAAAGAAATGAAGCAAGCAACAAGGAATATAATTGCGGGTAAGAAATTATTAAGAGCACCTGCATTTGCTAAAGCTTCTTTTACAAATGTATCAGAATCAAGCAAGCCTGTCATATTCTTGAGTGAAGTAGCAAGTGTCAAGATAAGAATTGCAGGAACCATTGCGTTAAAGCCTTTGGGAATACATTGCATAGCCTGCTTAAAGGTTACAAGACGTCTTGCAACAAAGTAAATCATAATTACTACGAGCGCAATTAAACCGCCCCAAGGAAGTGCAACGGTAGCATCAGTATTGGCAAAAGCATCAGCAAAGCTTAGACCGCCTGTTTGACCGATTTTATAAAGAGCGTAAACACAAATACCGATAAGTACAATTATAGGAAGAATAAGATCCATTACCTTAGACTTGGGCTTTTCAAGAAGCTCTTCTGAATTATATTCAACTTCCTTTTTATCCTTAACCTCGCCACCGCTTGTGAACAAATCGCCCTTGAGTGCGTTAAATTCATGGATACGCATTGGACCGTAATCAAACTTCATAAGAGTTAATGCAATAATGAAAACAAAGGTTAATATTGAATAGAAATTATACGGAATAGCTTTTATAAAATAAGTAAAACCATCAGCAGCAATTTCATTGTCGTTAAAGACATTTGTAACAGCAGCAGCCCATGAAGAAATAGGTGCAATCATACAAATCGGAGCCGCAGTAGCATCAATTAAATATGAAAGCTTTGCACGTGAAATCTTTGCCTTATCAGTAACAGGGCGCATAACCGCACCAACAGTTAAACAGTTGAAATAGTCATCAATAAAGATAAGTACACCAAAACAGAAGGTTGCAATAGATGCGCCTACTTTGGTTTTAACGTGCTTTGCAGCCCAGTTGCCAAAGGCCTGTGAACCACCTGCATTGTTAAGAAGTGCTACAATAATTCCAAGAATAACAAGGAATACAAAGATACCGGCAGTACCCGAAACAGAAGCAATTAAGCCCTCGTTTACAATTTTGTCAACACTGTCAAGCGGTTTGAAACCCGTAGATAGTAATGCACCTGCTAAAACACCAATAAATAGAGATGAATAAACCTCCTTGGTAAGCAGAGCTAAACCGATTGCTATAACCGGCGGGAAAAGTGACCACAAGGTTCCGACCGGTGTTTTGATAGAGCCGTTAAAGGCGCAAAGTACGCCGAAGCCCACAACAAAAGCCAAAATCAAAATCTTGCCAATGATTTTTTTAGAACTCATTGTTTTTTTACCTCCTACAAAATTAAAATAATAATATGTACAATATTTACGATTATATTATCACACTAAATTGCTAAAGTCAATTATTAGTTAATATAATGTTAAAAAGTAGTTCATAAATACCCTATTCTGATTGACAAATCTTAACACAAGAGTTATAATACATTAGTTAAAAAGATTTTAAGGATGTATTTTGTATGAAATGGACTTCGCTAAATGAGCTTCGTGAAAAATACCTGCAATTTTTTGAATCAAAGGAGCATTTAAGACTTAACAGCTTTTCACTCGTTCCCAATAACGACAAATCTCTTTTGCTTATTAACTCGGGTATGGCTCCGATGAAAAAATACTTTACAGGCGAGGTTACTCCCCCTAAAAACAGAGTAACTACCTGTCAAAAATGTATCAGAACTCCTGACCTTGAGCGTGTAGGTATCACCGCTCGTCACGGCACTTTTTTTGAAATGCTCGGAAACTTTTCTTTCGGAGATTATTTTAAAGAACAGGCAATTGAGTGGGCTTGGGAATTTTTGACAAAAACTCTTGAAATTCC
>JAZNRN010000014.1:0-13895 GCA_045590775.1 Acutalibacteraceae bacterium | reverse complement strand
AGCATATTCTCTGCAAAAATGCCATAGCCTTTTGTTGGGTCATCGACAAGCACGTGAGAAACTGCGCCTATGAGCTTGCCGTTCTGGATAATGGGACTGCCGCTCACGTGTGTGTCAATATAGGACCAACATCTTTTTCTAGGAATTATATCTGTTTTTGTCGAAAAAACCGCCTAAACAAGCCGTTTTTAAGACACACATACTTATTATAACCTGAAAATTGAAAAATCATTGAATGATTGGGGAACCAAAAACAGACGAGTGTGTTATATTAGGACCAACACTCGTCTTCCCTAAATACAAATAGCAGCAAGCTTAATGCTTGCTGCTGAAATGTTTCCTCATATAAACTAAAAGAATAAGTCCTAAAATCGGGAATGCTGCCGCTATAAGCATGCCTACCTTGAATCCTATTTCTTCCGCTGACAATGACAAGGTATTACCCAAATTTTGCGCCCACTGTGTTAGTGAGATATTATCCACTATAATACCAAGAGTCTGTGGAGCAACTGATGCGCCGAGGTCTCCGCCAGCAGCCATCAGAGCGTATGCCGCAACACCCACCATAGGAACTTTTTCTTCCATAAATATAAGTGTACCCGGCCATAGCATTGAGGTGCAGATACCTAAAGCAATACAGGCCAACAAAGACAAAATATCATTTTGGGAAAAAGACACCATTAAATAGCAAACAACCGAACCCGCCATACTTAAGCATAAAACTTTGAAAATATTCTTACCATATTTTGCATAAGCAGTTCTTGTAAGTGCAAGCAACACCGCAAACAAGCACATGCCAAAGATATCGCCCCAAACTTTTGGCATATGCAATACATTCTCTGTGTATACAGAAATCCAATTTGACATAGTATTCTCGGCACAGGCGCCTAAGAAAATACACATCATACACAATGCAAGACCGGTGGTCCGGTGCTTAGAATTGATTTTTTCTGATTTTCCATGTTCGATATCCATATCAGGAAGTTTACAAGTCATTAACAGAATCGAAGCAATCACGGGAAGGGCTGCCCAAAAAAATGTGAGATACATCCAGTATTCATTACCTATAAATTGAAGGCATACTGTACTAATGAGAACAACGCTCACCAACCCATATCCGTAAAGCGAATGGAGGGTACTCATATCTTTTTCAGGAGTATCTGATGGTAAAGCGGCAACTGTCGGACTGATAAGCACCTCTCCAAGCCCTGCGGCAACAGAGAACATAACCGTTCCCACAACCAAGCCTACATAAGCAGACTTGGGGAACAACGTTGGAATTAACGCATAGGTACATAAACCAACCGCAGTAAGTAACGGCATCAACCGAATCGTCTTGTGTATGTTAAAGTATTTGCTGAAAAAGCTGAAAATCAAATCTATCCCAAGCTGAGTACAAAAGTTTATAAGTACAAGCGTTCCAAGAAGCGTGTACGATATTCCGTATAACTCTCTAAATGTCGCAAACAACAATGGTGGTAAACTAAAAACCGATGACATAGCAAGGTATGTAAAATAACAAGTGAATTTTGTTCGCCTATAATTTGATTTGTCCATTATTAAATCTCCCATCTTGACAACATAATACTGCATTGTTATAATTATAGTACCGATCAAAAGTATATTATATAATTTTTGTGTATATTTTTGGTAAAATCGTGTCGATGCGAGGAATTTTATGAACAACATACTATATTCTTTTGACCATACTATGAGAGAACTGTTTGAATATCCGGATGCATCATTTCCATTTGTTACATGGACGGGAGATTTTAGCACCTTTGCAGATCATAGTTTGGTGTGCCACTGGCATAACGAATTTGAATATGACCTATTACTTTCAGGAACCTTAGATTATTACATAGATGGAAAGAATATAAGAGCGACTTCGGGTGATGTTGTTTTCATAAACGCAAATTCTATGCATATGGCTACACAGGTTGGTAATGAAAACGTAGTTATTTATACTGTAAGTTTTCTTCCCTCTTTGCTCAATGGAAGTTTCGGCACTACTTTTTTCAAAAAGTATTTTCAACCAATTTTGCAATCCTCTGTTAAAGGATTTTTAATAAATAGCAAAACGACTAGCGGACAAGCCTCAATAAAATTATTGAATGAAATATACCGTCTTGAAAAAGATAACAAGGAACACTATGAATTGCTCTGTCTCGGATTAATTAGCCGTATTTGGAACTACACACTCCATTATATCAAGGATCTAAAAAATCATTTATATTCATCTTACACCAACCACGAAAGTCAACAAAAAGCCAGGGACATTCTTTTATACATTCATGAGCATTTTGCAGAAGATATTCAAATAGATGATATAGCGCAATATGTAGGTGTTAGCCGTAGCGAGTGTTTTCGCTGCTTGAAAAGATATATCAACAGAAGTCCCATCGTTTATTTAACGGAATATCGCCTTTCTTATGCCGTGAAATTATTGACGGAAACAGAAAAATCCATTACAGAAATCGCAATGGATTGTGGATTCTCTAACGCCAGTTATTTTGGAAAACAATTTAAAAAGGCTTATTCTGTTACCCCTTTGCAATTTCGGAAATCCAAGATAAGCATTTGAAAGCGTCAAAAGAGTGCCAATCACAGAATTGGCACTCTTTTTTATTAGGATGCGTCTTTCATTTGTTGTTCTTCTGCTACACTTTGTGCGGTCTCAAGCATATTCTCTGCAAAAATGCCATAGCCTTTTGTTGGGTCATCGACAAGCACGTGAGTAACTGCGCCTATGAGCTTGCCGTTCTGGATAATGGGACTGCCGCTCATACCTTGAATTATTCCGCCGGTGACAGACAGCAATTCTTCATCAGTTACAGTTACAATTAAGTTTTGAACCTTTGAATGATATTCTGATTTTCTGACGGTAACAGTGCAATCATAATATTTTGGCTTGTTTCCTTCAACCGTACAATAAATCCTTGCTTTTCCGTTTTTAACCTCGTTTTTTAATGCGACCTCTACCATATTTGTCGTATCAACCTGTGAGGTCTTTTTAGAGTAAACACCGTTTTCGCAATTAAGAACTATTTCACCGAGAGTGCGGAATCCAAACCTGCCGCTTAGCTCGCCGGGATTCCCCGATTCGCCTTTTTTAAAAGCGATAATTTCGGCATCGACAATTTGACCTGAATCTATTTTCATCAGCGTTTCGGTGTCCTCATCCGATATACCGTGTCCGAGCCCTGTTATAATATCATTTGCAGGACTGTAAAAGGTGAGCATACCGATACCGGCGCTACTGTCCCTTATCCAAATTCCAATTTTATAGCTTTGTGTTTCACTCGATAAAACAGCACAACAATTTATATGAATTTTTTTATTATTGCGCTTTATTACAAAGTGCATTTGTTTTCCTTTTGAAGCCTCAACAATTTCGCTCAAATCCTCATTTGTCGAAATTTCTTTTCCATCAACCGATAGTATATAATCCCCTTCTCTTATTCCGGCCTTTTTTGCGGGATTGATGCTGCCTTGCTTGGTCTGAACCTCGGTCAAATCAATAACCAAAACTCCTTGTGTATAAATTTTCATACCAAAAGGGGTGCCAAGCAAAGCGACGTACTTTTCATCGACGACTTCAACATGGGCTTTCTGAATTGGAATTATCCCGAACAACTTGAGATTTACATCATATTCCTCTCCTATGCTGCTGCGAGAGTTTTTTCCCGAAATTTTTGCACCCTCAAAGCTTACGCTAATCGGCAAATTTGTATTAAGGTTTATATCGTCGCCCTTTGTGATTTTAATTTCATTACCGATATATGATTCAAAATAAAACGCCAACGCAAAAACAAAGCAACTAAATATAAGTAGTACAAAAAAATTTAATTTAATAAAAAAACGTGCAATTTTCATATAATCACCTGATTATATTTTGCACGTTTTTAAAACTTTTAATATTTACTTTTTTAGCCAAAGAACTATCTGAACATTAAAATTCCTTTTTTTGAATTTTTTGAAAAAGACACTATATCAGAAGAAACCAAAACCGTCTCGTTACCGATTACCTCAATTTCATTCCAAGCGATTATAATATCCTCTTCTCTGCCGAAAAGTCCGAAAAATCGGCTTTTTCCGGGAATTACAAGAGACAATATTTTCCCGCTTTCTGTGTCAAACTCAACATCTGCTACAAAGCCCAATACCGAGCCGTTTTTTACAGAGACCACCTGTTTATTTCTGAAATCATCAATTCTAACCTTCATATAATCACCTGTTTTGATTATATGAGACATTGCTTTCAAAAATTATTCTTCCTCTGTTTTTATATCCTCGTCAGAGAAAATGTCATCTTCTTCCTCATCATCTTCCTCATCATAAACACCCAAATCCTTACGAAGCTGTATATCATCATCGGGATGCTCCTTATAATAAGGGTCGATTATAAACTTTCTAATTGCGGGGAAGGTGCAAAACTGAACCAAAAGTGCCTTAAATCCGGGATAGGTCAAGGTGAACACCAAAAGCTCGAAAACAAGTGCGGTTATCCAATATGTACCCGCTAAGAAAAGAATTCCAATATAAATTGCCAAAACCAAGAGTAAAGTAAAGAAGCAAACAAAATTCATTTTAAAGTTTATAAAGGCAAACTTAAAACTGTTTTTTAAGATTTGCTTTATAGAAAACTTAAAGGTAATCATAAGTGTCCACATAAAGTAATTCATAAATGTCCAGACAAACAGAGCAAAGAAAATTGCGCCTAAATAAATGGTGTTAAGGGTGCTTTTTTCCATAGCGCTGATAAACCAAGCATCAAATATCAAAATGATATAAATCAAAACATTTATAATACCAAGAATAAGACTCTGTTGCCAGTTTTTCTTTACAGTATCCTTAAAATCACTGATACCGAAAGAGTGTTTATCACGAGCGATATTTCTTGCGATATGGGTAATTCCTGCCTGTGCAAAGCCATTAGTTACAATTGGCAAAGAAACCAAAGAGTAAACCGCATTGTTTACAAGCAGTTTCCAAAAGTTTCTGAAGAAAAATTCAAAAAATCTAAACGGTCCTCTCTTTTGAGGAGCATCCTTTGCAATACCGGGACCTGCCTTTTCATAATTAAAGAAGCCGAACAAACCAGCCATATTTTTTCACCAATCCTTATTTTTTCTTTTTATACAAAAGCTTTTCTCCAAGTGATATGTCCTTAAAGCCAATGAGATAAGCCATACCGGATATAATCGGAACAACAAGTCCCAAAGCCAATAATCCAAGCATTCTTATAAACGAAATATCTAAAAACGAATCGTTTTTTATAAGAAGCCAGGTAAATGAATAAACATGTGAATTTAAAAACTGTATCAGAACAGCGGAAAAATTTGTATGTGTAATAAAACGCATAACAAATAGTACTAACATAAATAACCCATAAGGAATACTTGCAACAAATCCCACTTTAAGACCCTTTAGCTTGTCCGCTTTGATATGTCCGAATTTTGTAAGGTTGTTATCCCTTATTCCCTCTTTCCACATAAAAGAATAAATAAATGCCATCAAAATCATAAGTGAAAAGATCTGTGCCGCAATTAAGAAAAATGTCTCTCCCGACTTTGTTATCCTAAGGGTTTTCTGCTCGGTTATTTTATACCCCTGTTCCTTAAATTTTTCCTTTTGTGTATCCTCACCGTCTGAAAATAAGTGCTCATAAAGAAGCTCCTGTTTTTCGCTTCCTTCCTTGATTCCATAAGCTTGATAGCCAACCTCTTGTGACATAAAGCCATTAGCAATAACATTAACGGAAATAACAACAAAAAAAGCCATTATTGTTGCAATTACAACTTTTCCGTAAAGTTTAAAGCCAAGTTTTGCAATTCCCTTCATTTTCATAAATCACCTTTAAAATCAAATTACATCTTATTATATTCTAAAACGAAAAAAAAAGCAAGAAATAACTTCGTTACTTCTCACTTTTAACAAATTTTTCACAAAATAAAATAAATTGTAATGCCCGCCGACAGTAATAAACCCAAAAAAGAGATTAAAAAAAGCGATATTCTCTTTCTTTTAGAAGCTTTAGTAAGCTTTTTTCTGGGTGGATTTTTTGGAAAATTAAAAGCAAACCGTGATGCGGCACGCTTTAACTGCTTTGAGCTTAAATTTCCAAATTCGGGAGCAACATAAAACACCACTTTTTCAAAAATTTTGCTGCCTGTATTGTTTACTTCAATTATTGTTTTGCTGACACCTTTTACCATAATACGCCTACCTTTTTGTTTTTCATAAAAAAGTTTTGACAATAAAAGGGTGTATTATTCACAAATTACAAGTTTACATAAAAATGTGGATAACTCGGTGGAAAAGTTGGATAAACCCCTTGTTTTAGCGAAAAAGTTGTCCACTTATCCACCGTTTTTTGCCGAATTGTGTCGATTTTATGTAAATCAATAATATCTGCCGTTTAAAAAGGCAATGGTTTTTTCTACTGATTCAATGCAATCCTTACTCTTTTCCTGTTTATTTGAGCGATAGTCATAAATAGTGCAGTACTCCGAAATATTGTCATACAAATTTTTAGAATAATCCCTTGTAATACGAGTAAGACTTTTTGCCATTTCACTACCGTAATGCTTCATTTTTTTCTTGTCTATACCGCTTATCAGTCGCTCATAATGTGGTAAACAAAAACACTCTTGCTTATCAAAAAGCCCTCTAAAATCACGCTCATTTTCATAAGTACGGTAAATAGTATCTATCATACGTGAAATACCATACTCTATTTTATCACAAATAAAGCATGAATCGGTGATTTTTGCAGCCTTTTCACCCTTTTTAGAAGATGAAATCAAAATATTTTTTGTCAAAACATTATTGTTTATCTCATCAATATGAGTTTGAAGCATTAGTGCTAATTGCAAACGTCCCCTACCGGAAAGCATCTGATTATAATGGTGTTCGCAAAATCCCACCTTATTAGTCTCAATTCTGACATCAGGCTCCATCATTGCATCGCCTAAAATATATTCAACGATTCTCTTTTCTACAGTATCACGCATTCTGCATATAGGACAACCGTCAACCTGTTCAAAAACTTCGCTGACAGGTATGGTACAAATATCATCTCTCATAAGCACTACTCCCGATTTTTTTATTTACATTTTAGCACAAAAAGTTTATAATAACAAGTGATAAGAGTCTTGATTTGGTGGTGATTTTTTTGATTAAAGCTTTGTATGAGGAAAACTGTGTTAAAGTAACAGGCATTGACACCCTTTCACTCCCTCAAACTCTCGACTGCGGTCAAGCGTTTCGTTGGATTGAAGCGGAAAACGGTATTTGGCAGGGTGTCGCTTTCGGCAAGCTTTTAAGGCTAAAAATAGATACAGACGGTACTCTTGTTCTTTTTGATACGACAAAAGAGGATTTCGAAAATATTTGGTGCGATTATTTTGATTTGAATAGAAGCTATGTCGAAATTATTGAAAAAATCAGCGAAAACGAGTTGCTTAAAACTGCATCCAAATATGGCAGAGGTATCAGGATTTTAAACCAAGAGCCTTGGGAAACGCTTTGCTCCTTTATCATTTCACAAAACAACAATATCAAAAGAATAAAAGGCATTATTGACAGACTTTGCGAAAATTTTGGTGAAAATATCGGCGGTGGATATTCCTTCCCGACTGCTGAAAAAATTGCCTCCTTAACTCTTGATGATTTGGCGATTTTGCGTTCAGGCTTTAGAGCAAAATATATTTTAGATGCTGCACAAAAGGTTTCAAGCGGTGAGGTGGATTTAAAAGCATTAAAAGATTTACCATATGCGACGGCACAAGCGGAGCTTATGAAAATCAAAGGTGTCGGACCAAAGGTTGCTGACTGTGCCCTGCTTTTTTCTCACAAGCGCATTGAGGCCTTTCCAAAAGACGTCTGGATTAAAAGGGCAATGGAAAAGCTTTTTGGCGGTAATTTGCCTGACATAGCACTTCCCTTTGCCGGAATAGTCCAACAATATATTTTCTTTTACGCCAGAGAAACAAAGCTTAAAATTGATTAGCCGAATAAAAAGTCAAAAAAGCAGTCTTTTAAAAAGACTGCTTTTTGCTTTAAGCGCTTATTTTTGCAAAGGACTGTGCAATATTTAAAAGGTGGTCGCCGATACGCTCGAAATCGGTTAAAAGCTCGGAGTACAAAATACAAGCTTCCTCACTGCACTCGCCTTTTCTCATTCTTTCCAAATGCTTTTCTCTGTATGCTATGGTCAAATCATCGATTTTTTGTTCCGCCGCCGCAATATCGCCTAAAAGCTCGTTTTCAGTAGTTTTTTCTCCTAAAAGCTTTTCAAAGCTGTCAGAAAGAGTTTTTTGCATTAACGCTATTTCACTCTTTGCAATATCAGAAAACTCGATTTTCTTTTCAGCAATTACCTTCGTATATCCGGCAATATTTACTGCATGGTCACCAACACGCTCCGCATTTCCGGAAATAAGGAAATATTGCTCCATATCGGCAACGCTTTTGCCGCTGTTGTTATTTACAAGTGTTGCAGAAATATATTGTGAAATTTCTTTATTTAAGCTATCAATTACAGCCTCACTGCTTTCAATTTCCTCCAATGCAGACGGTGTGCCTTGCAAAACTGCATCATAAGCTTTTTTGGTATTGTCTGCAGAGAGTGTCAAAATCCTGTTTATCTCATTTCTTACCAAATCGGTGTGAACCGCAGTAGAACCGAGTGTGATATTTCCTCTGCGGAATTCTTCGGTAAGACTTCCAAGCGTTGTAACTGCATCTTCTCTCTTTTCGGGCAAGATTTTTTCAGCAAGTCTTGCCAAATAACTGCCAAAAGGCAATAACAGAAGTGTTGTTGCTATATTAAATACTGTGTGCATATTTGCAATTTGCTTCGGAACGTCGGCAGGGCTTAAAGCTCCCACCCAATCTGTTATAGGAAGCAAAAGACACGCAACAGTAAAAACCGTAGTACCGATAAGATTGAAAAGAAGATGTATAACGGTTGTTCTCTTTGCCGCTTTGTTTGTACCGATAGAAGCTAATATCGCTGTGATACATGTACCAATATTCTGACCAAAAAGTACATATACTGCACTGTCAAAGCCGATTACTCCTGCCATTGCCAAGCCTTGTAAAATACCGATAGAAGCAGATGACGACTGAATAACAGCAGTAAAAGCGGCGCCGGCCATTATTCCGAGTACGGGGTTAGAGAACTTTGTCATAAGATTCACAAAAGCCGGCTCATCTCGCAGCGGTGACATAGAACTGCTCATCATATTCATACCTATAAACAAAATGCCAAGACCTGCTAAAATTTCACCGATATAGTGCGCTTTTGGCCTTTTGAAAAAAACAACAAGCGCCACGCCCAAAAAAGCAAAAATCGGAGCCAGCATACCGACATCAAGCGCTATTAACTGACCTGTAATTGTAGTACCGATATTAGCACCCATTATGATCCAAACCGCTTGTCTGAGTGTCATCATATTTGAATTTACAAAACCTACTGTCATAACAGTTGTTGCAGAGGAGGATTGAATAAGAGCCGTGATACCAGCTCCCACTCCTACACCCAAAAATCTGTTTGAAGTGAGCTTCTGTAAAATATTTTTCATTTTGTTACCGGCTATGTCCTCAAGACCGCCGCTCATCATTTGCATACCATAAAGGAATAGTGCCAAGCCTCCAAGCAGGCTTAAAACGTGTGTAATTCCCATCTTTCTAAAACTCCTTTAATTCTAATTCTTATTTTTCCAACATTTGCATTTTAACACTTGACTATCTATATGTAAAATATTATAATGTTATTAAATACATAATCATTTAGTTATTAGAGGTTGCTATGACAATACGACACTTAAAAGTTTTTATTTCTGTTTGTGAAAATAACAGTATGACAAAGGCGGCAGAAGAGCTTTTTATTGCCCAACCCGCTGTCAGCAAAACCATTTCCGAAATAGAAGCACATTACAACATTGTTCTATTTGAAAGAATAAACAAACGCATTTATTTAACCGAGGAAGGTTCAAAATTGCTTGTAAAGGCGAAGGAAATCATAAATTCCTTTAATGAATTTGAGGATTTGGCAAATGATTCTTCGGTAAAACCTACCGTTAAAATCGGTTCTTCAATCACAATAGGTAAACAACAAATGCCTAAACTTTTGCGTGAGCTTAACGATTTATTCCCAAACATTAACTTTCAACTATCCGTAAACCAAACCTCAATCATTGAAAACAAAATTTTAGACGGCACTCTTGATTTTGCATTTATTCAGGGAAAGCCTGCATCAAGCGACATAAAATCCAAACTTGTTGATAAAAATCGTCTTATTGCAGTTTGCGGAAATAATTATGATATTCCAAATGCTCTTACCTTAAAGGAACTTTGCAAATATGACTTACTGCTGCGTGAAGATGACAGTGTCTCCCGTGAGTTTTTGGACCATACCTTTGCACTTGAAAACATTGTTGTGAAACCCATTATTGAATCTGTAAGTAACCAAGCTCTTATATATGCCGCCAGAGAAAATCTTGGTGTCACTATTTTGCCTGAATCACTACTTCGTAGGCAGCTGAAAAACGGAAGACTTAAAAAAATTAAAATCACCGACCACGAATTTACACGAAATTCTTACATTATATACCACAAAAACAAAACCTTTAATGACACGAAAAAAGAGATTTTTAACCATGCATATAAAAATTATAAGGACAGCTAAAGCGTTTAAAGGTGAATTCGATTTTGAAACAAATATTTTTCGCTATCGCCTATGCTTTACTACATCACTTAATATAAATTGATATAATCGGCTTAATTATTGACATTTTTGATTTACAGATTTATAATATTAGTGAAAAATTTAATTTAAAGGAGATTTATTTATGAGCATTATCAAAAAAATGACAGCAGAATTCATCGGCACATTGGTTCTTGTATTAGTCGCTTGTGGTGTTGCAGCAACTACCGGTTGCATTTTCCCCGACGCCGGATACATAGCAACTGCATTGGCATTTGGTCTCGTAATCGTTGCTATGGCATACTCTATCGGAAATGTTTCAGGTTGTCATATCAACCCTGCGGTATCTATTGCAATGTTAGTTTCCGGTAAAATGTCTATAAAAGATTTTATCGGATACATAATTGCTCAATTTGCAGGCGCTCTTGCAGGTGCAGGTCTTTTGGCTTACTTTATAGGCTCTACTAAGTCACTCGGTCAGAACGGACTTTTTAATGACGATATAGTTAAATCCTTACTTATTGAAGTAATCCTTACATTTATCTTTGTTATTGCTATTCTCGGTGTTACCTCAAAGAGTGAAAATTCAAATGTTACGGGTATTGTAATCGGTCTTTCACTTACATTAGTACATCTTATAGGTATTCCTTTCACAGGAACCTCAGTTAACCCTGCAAGAAGCTTTGGCCCTGCACTTTTAGTTGGCGGAGAAGCCCTTTCAAACGTTTGGGTATTTATCGTAGGTCCCCTTGTTGGCGGCGTACTTGCTGCAGTAGTTTACAAGCTTATTGCTTCTAAAAAAGCGGACTAAGATAAATTTTATCGTTTAATTGTGATTTTTCAGCCGTTCATCCTCTCGGATGAACGGCTATTTTTATTTATTGTTTTGGTTTTTTAGGTAAATTGTCGGTAGCGGGATTATTAAGAACTTTACCATTTTCGTCAAAACGTGAACCGTGACAGGAGCAATCCCATGAGTGCTCATTTTTATTCCATTTGAGTGCACAACCAAGATGTGGGCATCGAGGTACAGTCGGTCGCAATAGATTTACGGCTGTTTCGATACTATTAGTGAATAGTTGTTTATGGAAAATACTTCGCGAAGGTGAGAACAAGCAGGCATAGGGGTTTTCTTTGCCCATAATCAAGTCGCTCAAAAGCGTTGCCGACAGCATAGCACTGCTCATACCCCATTTCCCAAAACCGGTAGCTACATAAAGTCCTTTTGTTGAATTTCCATATCTTCCAATATATGGCATTAAATCTAATGACATACAATCCTGTGTTGCCCACCTTGCCACAATTTTTGATTTTGGGTAATACTTTTTTGCGGCCGCCTGTGACAATCTCCAATCAAGTCCCTCTTTTCCGGTGCGGTGTCCCCCACCTCCTAGTAGCAAATATTTGCCGGCTGTTCGTACAGACAATCCGTTCTCGGTACTATCAAGATACATACCGTCAATATGCGGTGCGTTTTCAAGCGCTAACACATAAGAGCGTTGCTGATAAAGCTTTAAAAAATATGCTCCGTGCTTGTTAAATATCGGAAAATGTGTAGCAACAATGATTTTTTCAGCGGTAATTTCACCCTTTTGGGTAACCGCTTTATTATCTTCAAAAGCCAAAACCTTTGTGTTTTCATATATTTTAAGGCCCTTTGTTATATGACTTGCAAGCTTTAAAGGATGAAATTGCGCTTGATTAGAAAAAGACAGAGCAGCGTTAATCTTAAAGGGTAAAGGTAAGGATTTCTCCCAAACAGCCGGAATTCCGAGTTGCTCATAAGCCTTCATTTCTCTTTCAAGTTTTTCTGTAGAACCTACTGAATATATATAACTCTTTTGTGGCAAAAAATCACAATCCGATTCCTTCGCCAAATTACTTAGCTTTTCTACAGCCTCCTGATTTGCCTGCCAATAAAGTCGTGCCTTTTCCGGACCAAACTTTTTTAAAAGATTTGAATAAATAAGTCCATGTTGAGACGTAAGCTTTGCGGTTGTCCTGCCACTCACACCGGACATTATACGGTTTTGCTCGACCAAGGCACAGTCTATACCGACAGATTTTAAATTCCAAGCACACAAAAGACCGGCAATACCACCGCCAATAATTAGCACATCTACTTTCAAATCAGTTTTCAGTTGTGGAAAATCCGGCAATTTGACATCCTCTTGCCATATAGAATCCATAAAAAATCACCCAAAATAGTATGCACTATAATGGGTAATTTATAATTTAAAACTCTTAAAATATACTGTCCAAACGGACTGATGAAATACAACGGTATCAACGCTATCGTTAATGATATTCCACTGCTTTGACAAGGGATAAAAAAACCTCGCTCCGAAGAACGAGGATTTTCTTTATTTTATATGAAATATTGTTTATATTCGGGTTGAGATTTTAAGTCTTTCATTAAATCTTCTTCATTTTCAAATAAAGAATGCCCGCATCCTCCTAAATACGTTTCCCACATAGCAGGAAGTGCATCATCATTAGTGAAACGACATCATTTGCCACAAGGCAACCTCGTTTTGTGTCCGCCAAGGCGGAATGATGTTTTTGCTTCGCAAAAAATGATGTTGACCGCAAACGGTCAAACGATGTTGTGTCCTTATGGACACAAACACAAAAAGAAAGACACGATTTTCATCGTGTCTTTCTTTTTGAGTAGTTTGAACTTAATGACACGAATTGAATGTGCCTGAAAACCAAAGATTTTTATCCGATAACAATCAGATTTCTAATGTATTAGCATATTCTTGTAATATGCGATTTATCTGCTCTTCATTTTCATAAAAAACATCATCACACCGGTCTAAAATTTCTTCCGCTTCTTCATCTTCTTTTTCTTCTAATATCAAATCTGCCTTATATGCTTTTTGAAGATTCTCTCTTAAAAGCGGCGTAAGAATTTCTTCCAAAGCAGACATTTCTTTTTTCAAATCACTTACATTATCTACATTGCAAAAATACTGACTATGCCCACCGTTATTAATTTCACTTTGGTAGGTCATTAGTTCAGTATAAGGTGATTTTGTTTTTTCTTCTGTCCACAATTCCCACATCTTATTCCATTTAAGTTGTTCTTCTGTCAATTCAACTTTCTTTTTCTTAAACATATCAAACAAATCCATAAAATCAACTCCTTGGGTGAATTATAGCATAAAAGCGGAAAAGT
>JAZNRN010000013.1:0-7517 GCA_045590775.1 Acutalibacteraceae bacterium | reverse complement strand
GAAAAGGCTCTTGTAGCACTTGCAATTTACTTTGCAATTATGCGTGTGAGTGCTCCGCCCTTCTGCTTCCTCGATGAAGTTGATACAGCTCTCGATGATATTAACGTTGACCGCTTTGCAAACTACATGAAGTCAAGTGATTTTGCAACACAGTTTATCTGCGTTACTCATAGGCGCGGTACTATGGAAGCTGCAGATATGCTGTATGGTGTTACAATGCAGGAAAAGGGTATAACAAAGCTTTTGGAACTTAATGTAGCCGAGCTTGAAAAGAAGCTTTTAGCAGATAGTCAAACTGCATAAATTTATATTTAGGTGATTTTTTAAATGGGTTTTTTCAGTAAAATCAAAGAAGGTCTTAAAAAGACCAGAAATTCTATTTCAGACGGAATTAACAGTATTATCAACAGCTTTACAAAAATTGATGAAGAATTTTTTGAAGAGCTTGAAGAAACACTGATTATGTCCGATATTGGTGTTGCGACCGCAACTGAAATTTGCGATATTTTACGCAAAAAAATCAAGGAAACGGGTGAAACCGACCCTAATAACATTAAAAGTATGATGAAAGAAATCATCTTTGGAATGTTAGGTGAGGATGAAGGATTAAAGCTCGAAACAAAGCCTTCGGTTATACTTGTAATCGGTGTCAATGGGGTAGGAAAGACGACTTCTATCGGAAAAATCGCTTCAATTCTCAAAAAACAGGGTAAAAAGGTGGTTTTGGGTGCCGCTGATACCTTCCGTGCGGCTGCTATTGATCAACTCGGTATTTGGGCCGAGCGGGCAGATGTTACAATGGTTAAAAGTGTTGAAGGCACCGACCCCGCTTCTGTTGTTTTTGATACAATAGCTTCGGCTAAGGCTCATGGTGCAGATGTTATAATCTGTGATACTGCCGGCAGGCTTCATAATAAGAAAAATCTTATGGATGAGCTTGCAAAAATCAACCGTGTAATTGAGCGTGAGCTACCTCAATCTTCTGTCGAAGCACTTTTGGTTTTGGATGCGGCAACAGGACAAAATGCCGTAAATCAAGCACGAGAATTTAAAAACGTAACAAAGATTACTGGTATTGTTTTGACTAAGCTTGACGGTACTGCAAAGGGCGGTATTATAATACCTATCAGGAACGAACTTCAAATTCCCGTGAAATTCGTCGGCGTTGGTGAAGGTATTGACGATTTGATGCCATTTAGTGCTACTGAATTTGTTAGCGGTATTTTTGATAATGAGGAAGTATAATGAAAATTTTTATTGCAACTAAAAATCAGAAAAAATTGGTGGAATTAACCCGAATTTTAGAACCTATGGGGTTTGAAGTTTTGTGCGAAAAGGACCTCACAAAGCCTTTGGATGAAGTTGAGGAAACAGGCACAATATTTGAAGAAAACGCACTAATTAAGGCAAAAGCAGGACTCACTGCCACGGGATATATAAGTGTTGCTGATGATTCGGGAATATGCGTCGATTTTTTAAATGGCGCTCCAGGTGTTTTTTCTGCAAGATATTCAGGTGAACACGGAAATGATGATGAAAATAATAAAAAGCTTTTAAGGGAATTAAATGGTGTACCGGAAGAAAACAGAGGTGCAAAATACGTTGCCGCAATTGCTTGTGTTTTTCCTGATGGCCGAGAGTTTACTGTACGTGGTGAGTGTGTTGGAAAAATAGCCTTTGAGGAAGTAGGTAACTGTGGCTTTGGTTATGACCCGCTTTTTATAAGTGAGCTTGGTTGCTTTGGACTTCTTTCGGCAGAGCAAAAGGATTCTATTAGTCACAGAGGAAAGGCTTTGCGCCTTTTTAAAGAAAAATTACAACAATTTATTAAGGAGTAAAAATGTTAAACAGCAGACAACGTGCTCAGCTTCGCTCAATGGCGAACACAATGGAAACTATTATTCAAATCGGTAAGATTGGTGTAAATGAAAATACAATTAAGCAAGTAAGGGATGCATTGGAGGCTCGTGAGCTGATAAAGCTTCGTATTCTTGAGACCTGTCCAACTTCTGTCAGAGAAACTGCCGATATGGTGGCTATTGCTACCGATAGCGACGTGGTGCAGGTTATAGGCTCACGTTTTATTCTTTATAAGGAAAGTCTTAACAATAAAACGATTAAGCTGGTGAAATAATGTCAAATATAGCCATTTTGGGCGGAACCTTCAATCCTTTCCATATCGGACATTACGAAATGCTGTCAGCTTTAAATGATATGGCGGAAATTGACAAAATTATAATTTTACCCGATAAAATCCCACCACACAAGGCCTGTGATTTTTTAGCAGATGATGATGACAGAATTGAAATGTGCTCTATTGCAGCTATGGACTTTAAAAAAGCGATTGTCTCAACACTTGAATTTGAGCGTGAGGGTAAAAGCTATACCTATGACACAGTAAAGCTTTTGAAGCAAAAATATCCTCTTGATGAATTTTTCTTTTGCCTTGGTGGAGATATGCTTGTTTATTTTGACAAATGGTATAAATACCAAGAGCTTATAAAAGAAATTTCCTTCATCGCCTTCAGAAGAAACGATACAGACAATGATAATTTCGATAATTGCATCAAAAAATTCACGAAAATGGGTATGACAGTACGTGTTATGCCACAGGAAATTGCTGCAGTTTCATCAACGCAAATCAGAAAAGATTTTAAAAACGCAAAAAAACTTTTGCCTGAAAAAATATATACATTTTTAACTCAAAAGGGGATTTATAATGACCGATAATGAGCTGAACAATTATAAAAGAATTTTAAAAGCACGGCTTAACGAAAAGCGTTATGAACACTCATTATGTGTGGCCGACGAAGCAAAGCGTTTGGCTTTAAAATACGGGGCAGATAGTGAAAAATGTTTTAAAGCAGGTCTTTTGCACGATATAACAAAGAATATATCAGACAATGACCACTTGAAAATATTTGAAACCTTTGGTATAATTTTAAGTCGTATTGAAAATAATGCAAGGAAGCTTTGGCACGCAATGTCAGGAGCAGTTTACCTTAAATATGTTTTGGGCGAAAAGGATGAAGAAATTATTGATGCGGTGCGTTTCCATACGACTGCAAAAGCCGATATGTCGCTTACTGCTAAAATTTTATATTTAGCTGATTTTACATCAAGTGACAGGGATTATCCCGATGTTGATGAAATAAGACGGCTTGTTGACATTTCACTCGACAGCGCCTTAATTTACGCATTACAATATTCAATAAGTGATTTGATACAGCATAAAAAACCTATACATCCGGATACCCTCGAAGCATACAATCAAATCACCTTGGGAGGAAAATAATGGAAACTTTGGAAATGTTAAAAATTGCGGCTAACGCATTAAATGAGAAGAAAGCAAAAGCTCTTTCGGCACTTGAAATTGCCGACCTTACAATGCTTTGTGAGTATTTTCTAATATGTACTGCGACATCGTCAACCCATGTTCGTGCGCTTTGTGAAGAGGTAGAGGCAAAGCTTGAAGAAGCAGGTGTTCGTCCTCATCATATTGAGGGCAAATCAACCGGTTGGGTGGCGCTTGATTATGGCTCTTTAATAGTGCATATTTTCACTCCAAGTGATAGAGAATTTTATTCTCTTGACCGTATGTGGAGCGATGGTAAACCTATTGATTTAGATGAAATTCTTGTTAACACTCAGGGGGATTAAAAATGATAAATTACGATTATAGCGCTATTGAGAAAAAATGGCAAAAAATTTGGGACGAAAAAAATACTTTTGCGGCAAAGGATGACTATTCCTTACCTAAATTCTACGGACTTGTAGAGTTTCCTTATCCTTCGGGACAAGGTCTCCACGTTGGACATCCGAGAAGCTATACTGCAATTGATATTGTTTGTCGTAAAAAGAGATTGCAGGGATTTAACGTTCTTTATCCTATGGGCTGGGATGCGTTTGGTCTTCCTACCGAAAATTTTGCAATAAAAAATCATATACATCCTTCAGTAGTAACTGAGAATAACATTAAAAACTTTAAGAGACAGTTAAAATCTCTTGGTTTTTCGTTTGACTGGAACAGGGAAGTAAACACCACTGACCCCTCTTATTACAAATGGACACAGTGGATTTTCTTACAGCTTTTCAAACACGGTTTAGCTTATAAAAAGGAAATGAGTGTTAACTGGTGCACCTCTTGTAAATGCGTACTCGCTAATGAAGAGGTTGTAAATGGTGTATGTGAACGTTGTGGCAGTCAGGTTGTACAAAAAGAAAAAAGTCAGTGGATGCTAAAAATTACCGACTATGCTGAAAAGCTTCTCGAGGGTCTTGAGGATGTTGACTTTATCGAAAGGGTAAAAACTCAACAAAGGAACTGGATTGGCCGTTCTTACGGTACACAGGTTACTTTTTCTACTACTATTGGAGACAAATTTGATATTTTCACAACACGTGCCGACACTCTTTTTGGTGCTACATATATGGTTATGTCTCCAGAGCATCCTTTACTCGAAAAATGGGCTGACAAAATCACAAATTATGATGAAGTTTTGGCTTACAAGGCAGAAGCCGCAAAGAAATCTGATTTTGAGCGCACCGAACTTTCAAAGGATAAAACAGGTGTTAAGCTCATGGGAGTATGTGCAATTAACCCTGTAAACAATACCGAAATCCCGATTTTTATTTCGGACTATGTTCTTATTTCTTACGGTACGGGCGCTATTATGGCTGTTCCTGCTCACGATACTCGTGACTGGGATTTTGCAAAGAAATTCGCTCTCCCGATTATTGAGGTGGTTGCAGGCGGTGAAGATGTACAGAAAGCTGCTTATACCGAATGTGCGACCGGTACGCTTGTAAATTCCGATTTCTTAAACGGTTTGTCTGTTGAAGATGCAAAACATAAAATTCAAGAATGGCTTACAGAAAAAGGTCTTGGCTCGGTAAAAACTAACTACAAGCTTCGTGACTGGGTATTTTCCCGTCAAAGATATTGGGGAGAACCTATCCCGATGGTTTACTGTGAAAAGTGTGGTTATGTACCGATTCCTGAAAGTGAATTACCCTTAATGCTTCCTAATGTTGATTCTTATGAACCTACCGATAACGGTGAATCACCCTTGGCTAAAATGACAGATTGGGTAAATATCACCTGTCCTTGCTGCGGTGCGCCTGCAAAACGTGAAACCGATACAATGCCTCAGTGGGCAGGTTCATCTTGGTACTTCTTGCGCTATTGTGACCCCCACAATGATAAGGAATTGGCTTCCAAAGAGGCTCTTGAATACTGGAGTCCTATTGATTGGTATAACGGTGGTATGGAGCATACGACACTTCACTTGCTTTATAGCCGTTTTTGGCATAAATTCCTTTACGACATCGGCGTTGTTCCCACATCCGAGCCTTATGCAAAACGTACCAGTCACGGTATGATTTTGGGTGAAAACGGTGAAAAGATGTCCAAATCACGTGGTAATGTTGTAAACCCAGATGAGATAGTTGAAAATTATGGTGCCGATACAATGCGTGTTTATGAAATGTTTATCGGTGACTTTGAAAAAGCAGCACCCTGGAGCCAATCCTCAATAAAGGGAAGCAAGCGTTTTCTTGATAAGGTTTGGTCGCTTTATGATATTATGTGTGATTGCACAGGATACCGTAAAGAGTTTGAAGCAGATTTCCACAGAACCATCAAAAAGGTTACAGAGGATATAGAAAATCTTAAAATGAATACCGCTATTGCAGCGCTTATGTCACTTTACAACAAAATTTCTGCTTCTGGTAAAATTACAAAGGACGAATTTAAGACCTTTATAATCCTGCTTAATCCCTTTGCACCTCACATCACAGAGGAGCTTTGGTCTTTATCTGGCTTTGAAGGTATGCTTAACGAAACACAGTGGCCTGCTTATGATGAAGAAAAATGCGTTGATTCTACGGTTGAAATTGTAGTTCAAATCAACGGAAAAATCAGAGCTCGCCTTAATGTCGATGTAAACATTTCTGCAGCCGATGCAATTGCTCTCGCAAAAGAGGAATCGGCTGTTCAAAACGAAATTTCAGGTAAAAACATTATAAAAGAGCTTTATGTGCCGAAGAAATTGGTAAATATAGTTGTAAAATAATTATAAAAATTTAAAATAATTGTTGCAAATTTGTTTATTATGTGATAAACTAATTAAAGTTATTGATTATGGAGGTGTAATATATGAGTCCACTAATGCTGATACTTGGTATTTTGGTGATAATAGTTTCATTGGTTATTATTGTCGCTATTGTTTTACAACCGGGTCGTCGTGCAGGTATTAATGGCGCCATCTCCGGCGGAGCAGACACATTTCTTTCAAAGAATAAGGCAAGAACTTTTGATGCTTTCTTAGCTCGTTGGACAAAGTATTTAGCTATACTTTTCTTTATTCTTGCAATTGTCGCTAACGTTATTGCTTTAAAAGGTAACTAATACCTATTGGGAATTTTTCCCGCATTTAGAGACCCCTGTTATTTTGTACAAGGGAGGGAATTATAATGAGTCAGGTTAGAATTAAAGAAAATGAATCACTTGATAATGCTTTGCGTCGTTTTAAGAGACAGACTGCTAAAGATGGTGTTATTCAAGAAGTTCGCAAAAGAGAGCACTATGAAAAGCCCTCTGTAAAGCGTAAAAAGAAGTCGGAAGCTGCTCGTAAAAGAAAGTTCCGCTAATAAAAGAATTAAAGCGGTTATTTTTTATAACCGCTTTTTTTATTGGAGTAAAATATATATGTTGCTTAAACCAAAAATCAAAATTGACCGTGTCACAGATATTACGGTCGAAATTTTAAATAAATACAATATAAATTCTCTTATTTTAGATGTCGATAACACCTTATCCACCCACCATGGACAGATTTTGACAGATGGGCTTTTAGAGTGGATAGAAAAAATGAAAAATGCCGGTATTTTTTTAACCGTGCTTTCTAATTCAAAGGAGCAAAGGGTAAAACCTTTTGCAAAAAAAATCAATTTGGAATATATAAGTCTGGGGCTTAAACCGCTTCCTTTTGGTTATATTCGTGCTATGAGAAAGTATAACTTAAAAAGAAAGAATACTGCCATTGTCGGTGACCAGATTTTTACAGATATATTGGGTGGTAATACGGTTGGTATAAAAACCATACTTCTTACCCCAATTAAGCTTGAGGACGGTTGGAGCTTTAAGCTGCGACGCAAGCTTGAACGTGGAGTTTTTAAGCTCTACAAAATCAAGAATACGGAGGAGTAATTATGTCAGCTTTATTCGGTCCTGCCGGAAATTCCGATAGTTTTTCGAAAATGGGATACAAGCATAGTCTTCAAGTTCCCGAATACATTGAAAAAATGGGACTTGATGCTTTTGAATACCAATGTGGCAGAGGTGTAAATATCGGGCAAGAAAAAGCTAAAGAGCTGGGAACTTTGGCGGCTGCCAAGGGTATAAGGTTATCCCTTCACGCACCTTATTACATTTCAATGTCCTCAATTGAGGAACAAAAACGTCTAAATTCAGTTAAATATATTTTGGATTCCGCAAAAGCAGTAAAGGCTATGGG
>JAZNRN010000012.1:0-12008 GCA_045590775.1 Acutalibacteraceae bacterium | reverse complement strand
AAAGCTCAAAGCGCTCTGTCAAGCGGGGGTCTTCGGGCGAAGCCTTTGTTAAGGGTGAAACCTCAACGGGATACATTGTAATAAATGTGGGCTGAATAAGCTTTTCTTCTACTCTTTGGTCGAAGCAAGCGTATAAAGCGTTACCCCAGGTCTTGTCCGCAGTGTCAGCAAGCTCAACACCAATAGCCTCGGCAGCCTTTACAGCCTCAGCATCGTCGGTAATAGCACCGAAATCAATACCTGCGTACTCCTTAACAGCGTCAACCATAGTAAGTCTGCGCCAACCGGGAGTAAGGTCGATTTTTTCGCCCATCCACTCAACCTCATAGGTGCCGTGAATTTCCTTGGCGGCGCCCGAGATTATACCCTCTGCAATATCCATCATATCGTGGAAATCGGCATAAGCCTGATACAGTTCAACCGTTGTAAATTCAGGATTATGTTTGGGGTCCATACCCTCGTTTCTGAAAATTCTGCCGATTTCGTAAACCCTGTCCATACCGCCGACAATAAGTCGCTTTAAGGGAAGCTCGGTAGCAATTCTCATATACATAGGAATATTAAGTGTGTTGTGGTGTGTGATAAAGGGTCTTGCAGCCGCACCACCCACAATAGTATTAAGTACAGGAGTTTCAACCTCGATATAGTTCATATCATCAAGATATTTTCTCATATACTTGATAAACTGTGAACGAACAACAAAGTTGCGCTTAACATCATCGTTCATAATAAGGTCAACATATCTTTGACGGAAGCGCAAATCGTTATTTGTAAGACCGTGGAACTTTTCAGGGAGCGGAATAAGTGATTTTGAAAGAAGTGTAATCTTACTTGCGTGAACAGAAATTTCACCTGTCTGTGTTTTAAAAACAAAACCTTCAACACCGATAATATCGCCAATATCCCACTTTTTGAAAGCGGCATAAACATCCTCGCCCACATCGTCACGACGAACATAAAGCTGGATTTTGCCGGTTGAATCGGATATGCCGACAAAGGAAGCTTTACCCATAATTCTGCGAGCCATAATACGACCGGCAATTTTTACAGTTTTGCCGTCAAGCTCCTCAAAATTAGCTTTTATATTTGCGGAATCGTTATCAAAATCAAACTTAGTGATTAAAAAAGGGTCATTGCCCGATTCCTTTAAAGCGGTAAGCTTTTCACGGCGAAGTCTTAATATCTCGTTAAGTTCTTGTCCCTCGCCCTGAGGCTTTGCATTATTTTGAGCCATAAGTTCCAATCTCCTCTAAATTTAAAAGTCTTTACTTTGAAATTTCTAAAATTTTAAGCTTAAATTCACCGTCGGGTGCCTCTACAACAACTTCATCGCCAACCTTTTTGCCGAGAAGTGCTTTACCCACGGGTGATTCATCGGAAATTTTTCCGTTTCTGGGGTCTGCCTCGGTCTGTCCTACAACACGGTAAATATCTTCCTCATCATATTCCATATCAAGAACCTTAACCTTAACCCCGATAACAACGCTTTTTGCCTTGCCCTTAACGTCTGCTATAATTTCAACATTTTTGAGCATGGTTTCGATTTCAAGAATACGAGCCTCAATTTTTGCTTGTTCGTTTTTAGCCTCGTCATACTCGCTGTTTTCAGAAAGGTCGCCGTAACCTCTGGCTACCTTAATTTTTTCGGCAATATCTGCACGTCCGTTTGTTTTAAGGTGTTCAAGTTCATCCTGAAGATTTTTAAGACCGTCATCGGTGAGTTTGATAGTTTTAGCCATTAGCAATAACCTCTACATTTCTTATATTCGTACCTATGGGCGTCGCCAATGTACTGAAGTGAGCCGAAAGTTGCCAAAACAGCCCTTTGAGGCTGTTTCGGGTTTAAAAAGCTTGGCATAAGCCCATATAAAAAACATTATATATTTTTTATTCCCTATTGTCAAGGATATAATTTACTCCTTGACAAAATATCGTTCTTTAATATATTATATTTAAGTAAACAAATTTTATTTGCAAAATTTTATAGAAGGTTGAAATTTGAAAGCAAAACCTATTATAATAACAATAATTTCAGTAGTTGCTGTATTTGCAGTGGCTTTTGGTTCTTTTTTCTTGGTTGATTATCTTTTCTCTGATGAAAAACCAACCACCTCCTCCAATTCCAAGGAAAACACCGATGATACAAGCAGTAAGGATTCCCAAAATGATGATGAAAAAGTCAATGAGGACAAATCCTCTGAAAAGGTTGTTGCGACTGAAAACAAAAAGGGCAAAACACTCTCTGTTCCAATTGAAATAACCAAAAATCCCGGCTTTATGGCATCCTTTATCGAGATTAACTATGATAATTCTGTACTTGAATACACCGGTTATAAAAAAGGTGATATCCTAAAGGATTATAATTTTAGCGAAGAAAACGGAAAAATACTCTTCGTTGGTTGCGAGAACCAAGACATCAAGAAAACCGGAACTATTTTTTACTTGCAATTTAAGATTAAAGACAAAAGCGCAACTCAGACAATGCTTGAATTTGAAGATGCACAAACAATCTTTGCAAACTCATCTGAAAAAACCGTAAACATCACGCTTAATGACATTAAAATAAGTTTAAAATAACGGAGTGTAATTAAATATGAAAAATATCCTTAAAAACAAAAAAACTATTATTATCACTGTTTCGGCTTTAGTTGCTGTTATCGCAATCGTTTTGGTCGCTGTTTTGTTAAACGGCGGTTTTAATTCCCCCTCCTCCCCCACAATCGAAATCGGAAGTGTTGAAGGACAGGTTGGCGAAACAATTAAGGTTCCCGTAAAGATTTATAAAAACCCCGGTGTTATGGCTTATATGCTCAATTTTGAATACGATTCAAACGTGCTTTCCTATGTCGATTACGAAAAAGGTGATTTCTTAACAAACTACGAATTCAGCGCATACAATGGTGTTCTGAATTTTGTGAATGTTGAAAATAAGGACGTAGATGAAAACGGTGTTTTGTTTTACCTGAAATTCAAAATTTTGAAAACCGACCAGAAAAAAACCGAAATAGCCCTTAATTTAACCGGAGAAGAAGCTGCAAATAGCCAAGAAAAATGGGTTAAATTTGAAGGCGAAAACGGAACCGTAACAATTAAATAATCATAAAAATAAGCTTTGGGTTGCCCTCTAAAAGAAGGCAACCCTTTTTTTATAACTTCCCTTTTCTCTCTACAATAACTTCGGTAATTGGTTCGAATTTTAAAATCTTTACAATGAAAAAGCTTATCGAAACCGCAAGTAAAATAGGTACTATATTATAAATTCCGCCGAATACCTCAAAGGAAAAACAAATTGCTATAATCGGCGCTTTTAAAGTGGCAGCTAAAAAAGCAACTATTGAAACAATAATTATTATCGGAACAAACTTTTCCTCTATTATTCCGATTTCTAAAAACAGATTGGACATTACAGAACCTACGAGCGCACCGAGAGCCAAATTCGGTAAAAACGTTCCGCCTGTCGCACCGACACTATTCAAAAGTATAAGAAAAACAAAACGCAAAACCAAAATCAAAACCGAGAAACTTAAAAGGGAATTTTTTTCTGCCAAATGCTCTATAAGAGAGTGTCCCGAGCCCAAAATTTCCGGCAAGAAAAATCCCGAAACAAAAACCGCAACAAAAACTATTGCCAGCTTAAAAGCCAAATGCAATTTCTTGATTTTCCTATTAACAAAATCAAAAACAAACAAATGTAATTTTCCGAAAGCAAAGGCGGAAATACCACAAGCAATGCCTATCACAATGACGCAAAGTATATACCTTAACGGCAATTTATATGTAATTTTAAAGTCGAATAAATAAGGTGAAATTCCGCATATTTTCCCCAATAGGCAGTTGACCGCAGTACCTGTTATTATCGACATCAAAAGTGAAGATATTCGCAAAAGCGATAGCTTTAATTTTATTTCCTCAAATGCGAAGGCAAAAGCCGAAATCGGTGCAAAGGTAGCACATGCAAAGCCACAGGTCGCACCTACAGCCATCAGTTCTTTTTGTGTATTGGCTTTTCGTTTAAAAAGCACTGCCGTACCTTTTCCTATGTTTGTACCGATTTGAACACTTGGTCCCTCATTTCCGAGAGGAAGTCCCGCTGCAAAAGAAATATTTGCACCGATAAACACCGACAAAAGATTTTTCAACCATTTTAAAGATATGTACCCTTTTATTGCGCAAAAAGCGGTCGCCACGCCACCACCTTTTGAAAGCGAATCCCATTTTATGACAATAAAAGCCATAAATGAAAGTATTACAACTACAAAAAGAAAAACAGGTGAAATTTCCGGATTTTCTCGTACATATAAGTAACAGGTGTTTGAAAGTTTTATCACATAAGACGCAACATATTTAAAACCGAAAATAATACAGCCGGTAGAGGCACCCACTATTACAGAAGTCAAAAAAGTAATTAAAAGCTCTTTTAAGGCACAAATGTTTATATCGGTTTTCAATATATCACCACCTGTCAAATAATAGTGATTATAACATACTTAATACTCAAGTTGCAACCATCTTATGTTTTGCATATATTGAAGTGAAGGAACAAGCATTTCTTGTCCCGTTCATAATTTAATAAGGAGGAAAACAAATGGCAACCTTTTCAAATATTGCCACCTTGACCTACGGAACAACCACCGTAAATTCAAATATTGTTACAGGTGAGATAACGGAAGCTCTATCTGCCGACAAAAGCTCTCTTCCCAACAGCTATATCACCGATGACGTTATAACCTATATTGTAAGCATTATAAATAGCGGTGACTTTGCTTATACTGGCCTTACCGTTACGGATGACCTCGGTGCCTACACTCTTGCCGATGAAGCCACAACCGTTTATCCCTTAACTTATATTGACGGCTCTGTTCGTTTTTATATTGATGGTGTACTACAAGCCAGCCCCACCGTAACGGCGGGTCCCCCTTTAGTTATAAGTGGTTTTAGTGTTCCCGCAAACGGAAACGGACTTTTAATTTACCAAGCAAGAGCAAATGAATTTGCCCCCTTAAGTGCAGACTCTGCAATTGTGAATAATGCTGTAGTTACGGGAGATGGTATAAGTGAAGATGTTATAGCTACTGCTACTATCACACTCAGTACCGAGCCCGAGCTTCGTATAACAAAGGCGTTAGAGCCAACGGTTATTGCAAACAACGGCAATCTCACCTACACCTTCACGATTTCCAACTATGGCACATCAGCTGCTATCGCTACAGATTCAGTAACCTTAACCGATACCTTTGACCCGATTATTGATATTACTTCTGTAACAATCGACGGTATAGCCACCACAGCCTATACCTATGATACAACAACAGGACTTTTCACCACAACAGCCGGCGCTATCACTGTACCTGCTGCTACAGCAACACAAAATGCTGATGGCAGTTGGACTGTAATTCCCGGAACAACCACTTTAGTTGTAAACGGTACTGTTTAAACCTTGTTATCATTAAAAGCCTTGCTCTGCAAGGCTTTTTTGCTTGATGCAGTAAAAATATTGGTAATAATGCCTGTATTTATATATGTTGCAAAAATCGACAAAATATGATATAATGAATTGATCTTAAATTATCTACTACATGAGGATAGCGAGGGATAGTCATAAATACAAAAAAACTTAATAAATTTATCCCTTCTTATGCTTGGATAACAGTGATATTTTATTTTTTTATTACATTTTTTGCTTTCTATTTTTCACGAATCATAAACTCCGGTTTTCATCATTTTGATATTACAACTGCAATTGATAATAAAATACCCTTTGTGCCTTTTTTTATTGTGATTTATATTTTATCTTTTGCACAGTGGTTTATCGGATATTGGTTTGTTTGCAGAGAAAGTGAAAATGTCTGTTATGAAGTTATGTCATCGGTTTTTCTTGCAAAGAGCATTTGCTTTGTAATTTTTATCTGCTTCCCTACAACAATGACAAGAGGAACAATTTCAAATGACAGTATCTTTTCCTGCCTGACAGATTTTATTTATTCCGCTGATTCTCCCGACAATCTTTTCCCCTCTCTTCATTGCGTTGACAGTTGGATACTTTTCAGAACTTCATATAAGCTTAAAAAAACCGGAAAATGGATAAGACCTTCTTGGTTTGTTTTTGCAATTCTTGTATTTTTATCTGTCCTCTTTGTTAAGCAACACGTGATTTTAGATATTCCTTCTGCAATTATTGTTTGCGAAATTTCTATTTATTTGGCTCATAAATTTAATGTGGGCAGAATTTACAAAAAAATCAACAATAAAATCCTAAAGAAAGGAAACTGACAGTTTGAATAAAGAAATTAAAACTAAAACTTCCGACGCTGATAAAGAGCCTGCTTCTTTTAATTGGAAAAGTCGTATTTGGTTTACTGTTTTGTTTGTGGGAATTGCAGCACTTAGTATTTTGGCTGTTATTTCCCAAATAAAAGATTTTTCCATTGCAAGTTTTTGGAGTTACATAAAGTTTGCCAAACCCGAATGGCTTATATCGGCCGTCATTTCCGCAATGGGTTTTATATTTTTTGAAGCCTTTGCGCTTTTGTTTATTTGCAATTCCTTCGGTTTTAAAAACAAATTGCGACACGGATTTATATATTCGGCATCGGACATATATTTTTCAGCGATAACGCCTTCAGCTACAGGCGGACAACCTGCAAGTGCATTTTTTATGATAAAAAATGGTATTTCAGGCGCCATGACTACTGCCATACTCATAGCAAATCTCTTAATGTACACCTTAGCAATAGTCTTTTTAGGAATAGTAATGATTGTGATTACACCCTCCACGTTATTCCGCTTTTCAATTCCCTCAATTGTCTTGATTGTTGCGGGATATTTAGTTCAAATTTTCTTGTTCATATTCTTTGTAATGCTTTTTGTAAAACCCGCTTTGCTTCACAAGCTATGTATCGGAGTAATTAAATTTTTAGGTAAAATTAAAATTTTACGCAAGATTGACCAAAAGCTTTTAAAGCTTGAAAAATGGATTGAGGATTACAGAAAGAACACAGAAAAGCTTAAAGGCAAGCGCAAAATGCTTTTTGCAGTCTTTGTTTTTAACCTTTTACAAAGATTGGCACAAATCCTTGTAACTCCGCTTACCGCATTGGCGACCGGTAGCTCTTTAGGTGAGGCATACGACCTGCTTGCCTCTCAAATTTATATTTCCATTGGCTCAAACTGTATTCCTATTCCGGGCTCTATGGGTGTTACCGATGCTTTAATGATTGATGCTTTTAAGCATAACGGTATCAAGAATCCCGAAATGTTGGAGTTGTTTAGCCGTTCCCTTTCCTTCTATTTATCTGTTATCGTCTGTGGTATTACAGTGATTTTGAGTTTATATTTTTTATCGAGGAGAAAAAAACATGATAGGTGTTTATGATTATACTGTTATTTTAACCTACCTGTCCCTACTGTCAGCGGGAACAGGTATTGCGGTTTCGCTTGCAGGGCTTGGTCACCCGTACTACGGAATATTCTTTCTTCTGTTCTGCGGTCTTTGTGATGCTTTTGACGGTAAAGTAGCTCACACAAAGAAAAACCGCACAGAAAAGGAAAAGAAGTTTGGAATACAAATCGACTCCCTTTCCGATTTAGTGGCTTTTGGTGTTTTGCCGGCTTGTATCGGTATGGCATTTGTTCGCCGCTCGGTTATTTTTAAGGACTTAATTCAGCACAATTTTTCCTCCGATTTAAGCGGAAAAACAATCGCTTTAACCGTTCTTCTCTTTGGTGTACTTATTTTATATATTTTGGCGGCATTGATTCGTTTGGCTTATTTCAATGTAGATGAAGAAGAGCGTCAAAAAACAGAAGGTGGCAGAAGAAAAGTTTATTTGGGACTTCCTGTTACCTCAGCTGCCATCATCTTCCCCTCTGTTGCATTGTTTACCTTTGTTATACCCAAAGACATTACATGGGTTTATATTTTAGTAACTGCAATTACTGCAATATTGTTTATCACACCGTTTAAGCTTCCAAAGCTCAATTTTAAGGGTGTGCTTTGGCTTGTGGCATTAGGAGTTGTGGAATTTGCTGTCTTGCTTCTTTCCTCTATACTTTGGTAAGTTATTATGAGCAATATAAAAAGAGAAAGCGCTTCTTTAAGATTTTTATATAACACACCTGTCGGCAGATTTGCATTAAAACCGCTCGTTTCCAGAACATTTTCAAAGTTATGCGGAAAATTTCTTGATTCTCCTGCTTCAAAGCCTTTAATTAAAGGCTTCGTCAAAAAGAACAACATCGACCTTTCAGAATATTATTCTGACGATTTTTCTTGCTTTAACGATTGCTTTTGTAGAAAAATAAAGTCTGATTTGCGCCCTGTTGACTCACACCCATCACATTTTATATCTCCTTGTGACGGTTTGTTAAGCGCATACAAAATAACAAAAAACACCGTTTTACCAATAAAACAAAGCAGTTATACCATATCTTCCTTATTAAATAATGAAGAAAAGGCCGAAAAATTCCTCGATGGCTTGTGCCTGGTATTCAGGCTTTGTGTAAATCATTATCATCGCTACTGCTATTTAGACAGCGGAAAAAAGGGTGAAAACGTTTTTGTTCCCGGAAAACTTCATACTGTACGCCCGATTGCGTTGGAACGCTATGATGTATTTGTCAGAAACTGTCGTGAATATACCTTTTTGGAAACTGAAAATTTCGGCACAGTCGCACAAATAGAAGTAGGAGCTATGTTGGTCGGTAAAATTAAAAACCACCATAATGAATACACCTTTTCTCGTGGTGAGGAAAAAGGTATGTTTCTATATGGCGGAAGCACTGTGGTTGTGCTTTTGGAAAAAGACAAGGTAAAGCTTTTTGAAAAATATCTGTCAAATACCGAAAAGGACGTTGAAACGCCTGTAAAAATGGGCGAATGTATCGGCAAAAAAACATAAAATTTAACTAACCGCCTTAAAGCAGAGAGAAATCTCTGCTTTTTGCATATTTAAAAAGCTTCTACACACCATAAAAATATAAATTTTAAGGTGTGGTGCTATGAAAAAAATCGGAAAAAGAACAATAAAGCTTGAAAACAGACCTTCGATTATTTCGTCGGGTGCGATAGTCGGCAAAAAGGAGCACGAAGGTCCTCTGTCTCGTGAGTTTACCCACTATATAATCGATAGCTATTTTGGGGAGAAAAGCTTTGAAAAGGCTGAAAGCAAGCTGCAAAAAAACGCAGTTAAAATTGCACTCGAAAAAGCAAGGCTAAAGCCTTCTGATATAGACAACATTTTTGCGGGTGACCTGCTAAACCAGTGCATTGGAAGCGCTTTTTCCATAAGAGATTTGGGTATTCCTTTTATCGGTCTTTACGGTGCTTGCTCAACAATGGCGCTGTCAACTGCTTTGGCTTCAATTTTCGTGGAAAGCGGAATATCAAACAAGGCGATAGCCGTTACCTCCTCGCATTTTTGCTCTGCAGAAAGACAATATCGCTTTCCCTTAAACTACGGTTGTCAACGCACGCCAACTGCCCAATGGACAGTAACAGGTTCAGGAGCGGTCATTTTGGCAAAATCACAGGACAAACCATATATAAATCACATCACCTTCGGCAAAATAAAAGACCTAAACATCGCTGACGCCAATAATATGGGTGCTGCTATGGCACCTGCTGCTGCTGATACCCTCACTTCTTTTTTTCGTGATACTGCTACCTCGCCAAGCACCTATGATGCCATATTCACAGGCGATTTAGGTGTTATCGGAAGCGAGTGCCTTTATTCGCTTTTAGAAGAAGAAAAAATAGACATAAAGTCTAATCATATCGACTGCGGAACGCTCATTTTTGATTGTAAAAAACAGGATGTTCACGCCGGCGGTTCGGGCTGCGGTTGCAGTGCGAGCGTGCTTGCCACCTATGTTTTAAACCGTTTTAAAAGTGGTGAATACAAAAATATCCTTTTTATGTCAACAGGCGCTCTACTCTCCCCCACCTCCTCCTTTCAAGGCGAAAGCATACCCGGTATTGCGCATCTGTTAAATATAAAAGCAGAGTAAAAAAGGAAGGCTTATCGCCTTCCTTTTCGTTTTCTTATTCTTCCGACATTTCCCAGTTATGCCAAACTGCTTGAACGTCGTCATTTTCCTCGAGCATATCAATAAGCTTTTCCATTTTAAGTATAGCATCCTCATCATCAATAGATGTCATTATTTGAGGAATATATGCTACCTCCGCCGATAAAAAGCAATATCCTGCGGCTTCAAGTGCATCACGAACTGCACCTAAATCATTTGGCTCTGTAGTGATTTCAAAAACATCACCGTCAAAATTGAAGTCATCAGCACCCGCTTCAAGCGCCGCTTCCATTACGGTGTCCTCATCAAGTCCCTCTGCCTCAATATTTATAATGCCTTTGCGGTCAAACATAAACATAACCGAGCCCGACTGACCGAGATTGCCACCACACTTATCAAAATAATGACGCATCTCACCTGCTGTTCTGTTACGGTTATCCGAAAGGGTTTCAACTACAACCGCTACTCCGCAAGGACCGTAGCCCTCATAGATTAACTCCTCATAATTATTAGCCTCTCCGTCACCGGCAGCCTTTTTAATAATTCTTTCAATATTTTCGTTAGGCACGTTTGCCGCCTTTGCCTTTGCAATAGCATCCTTGAGCTTGCTGTTCTCGTTAGGATTTGCACCGCCTGTTTTAACAATTACCGCAATTTCGCGACCGATTTTTGTAAAGATTTTAGCCTTTGCGGCATCGGTTTTTTCCTTTTTTCTTTTAATGTTGCTCCATTTGGAATGTCCTGACATTATATTTCATCCTTTCAGTATAGCCAAAGCATTTAAACTCGAATCAGATTTTGAAACAAGTATTTTCCGCTGTGACATTGTTAAAATACTCATAAATCTATCTCACAAGTCGTTATTTTATCATATTTATCTATTTTGTTCAAGTGCTTTTTCTATAATAGCTTCTATATCCGAAACCGAATTTATCTCACCGCAAAGCCTGCGAAGTGCGGCTGCTCCTTTTAGCCCCTGTAAATACCAAGCAGTATGCTTTCGGGATTCCAAAATTGCATTGTGAGGGTCTTTATATGTGTGCATAAGTTCAACCTGTCGAAGAAGTGTTTTAAACCTTTCCTCAAGTGTCGGCGGTGTATAGGCTTCTCCCCTTAAATAAGCATTTATCTCGCTAAAAACAAAAGGGTTGCCCTGTGCCGCTCTACCCACCATCACAAAATCACATCCGGTCGCCTCATACATAAATTCGGCACTTTTGCCATCCTTTATATCCCCGTTTGCACATACAGGGATTTTCACAGCATTTACAACGTTTTTGATAGTTTCGTAATCAATTCCCGGTGCGTACATTTGCGACTTTGTTCTGCCGTGAATTGTAAGCATTGAAGCACCAGCATTTTCTGCCCTTTTTGCTATTTCAACCGCATTTATGCTGTCCTTGTCCCAGCCTGTTCTAAATTTCACAGTTACGGGCACATCTACCGCTTTTACAACCTCAGCTATGATTTTCTCCGCCAAAACAGGGTCCCTCATAAGAGCCGAACCGCCACCGTTTCCCGACACCTTCGGTGCGGGACAGCCCATATTTATATCAATAAAATCGGGGCTATATTCTAAAGCGCATTTTGCGGCATCCGCCATAATAAAAGGGTCGTTACCAAACAGCTGTGATGCGATAGGTCGCTCCTTTTCGTTACAACTTAAAAGTGTCGCAGACTTTTTGTCACCAAGCGTTATTCCTCGAGAGCTTGCAAGCTCACCAACACAAAAAGAGGCGCCCTTTTCCATACATAATTCTCGCATTGCTCGGTCGGCGACACCCGCCATCGGAGCCAATGCGGCAAAACCTTTAATCTCAATATTTCCTATCTTCATAATTGGAATTATACTTGTATTTTCCTTTTATGTCAAATTATTTTGAAATTTTTGAATTTTTTGCTTGACAAGTGTCGGTACTTGTGGTATTATAATCGAGCGCTTTGAAAGAAACGCTGGTGTAGCTCAGTTGGTAGAGCAGCTGATT
>JAZNRN010000011.1:0-2234 GCA_045590775.1 Acutalibacteraceae bacterium | reverse complement strand
GTTGACCACTGGATTGCCTTTATACTTTTAGGCGCTATCGGTATAAATATGATTAGAGAAGCTTTTTCAAAAGAGGAAGATGAGGCAAGCTGTGATTTTGGATTTAAAACAATGCTTGTAATGGCGATTGCTACGAGTATTGATGCATTGGCAGTTGGCATTACCTTTGCACTGCTTCCAAATGTAAATATTTGGTATGCAGTATCATTTATCGGTATTACAACATTTGCTTTTTCTTTATTTGGCGTAAGGTTAGGTTCTGTTTTCGGCGCCAAATATAAATCAAAAGCTGAATTAGCTGGAGGAGCAATACTTATTGCTTTGGGAACAAAAATTTTAATTGAGCATTTATTTTTTAATTGATAAAAAATGCGTGATGTTTTAAAGACATCACGCATTTAATTTTTTCTCTAATTCTTCCATTTGTTTTCTTGTTGGCTCTAAAAGGTCTTTGAATTTAAAGTCAAGCTGCAGCTTATCATATTTAACCGAGCAAAGCTTTTTAAAGGGCAAAAGCTCGGTTTTTATTATGTTTTTATACTTTGCTGTGATTTTTTTGAGCTCATCAATATTTTCCAAATTATCATTAAGAGAAGGAATGATTACCTGTCTGATAACGGTGGGAATATTTTTTTGGCTTAGGATTTTTAAAAATTCAAGGGGTGTGTCAATACTGCAACCGACATAATTCAAATAATCGGAATTATTAGTATATTTAATATCAAGCAGCACAATATCGGTCACATCCAAAAGCAGCTTGACATTATCGTTAATCACGCTTCCCGATGTATCAAGACAGGTGTTGATTCCTCTTTTGTGACATTCGAGAAACAACTCCCTTACAAACTCGGCTTGTAAAAGCGGTTCGCCACCTGATACGGTAATGCCTCCTTGAGTACCGAAATATTCTTTATATCTTTCGCACTTTTCGGCAAGAGCAACAGCATCGTATTCATCGCCACCTGAAGAAATCCAAGTATCGGGATTGTGGCAACAGCCACAGCGAAGATTACAGCCCTGCATAAAAACTGCAAACCTAACGCCCGGTCCGTCTAAAGCACCGAGCGTTTGGATGGAATTTACATATCCTTTAATATTGCCCACTTACATTACCTCGTGGAAGGTACGGCTTATAACCTCACGTTGTTGCTCACGGGAGAGCTTGTGGAAATTAACTGCATAACCCGAAACTCGAATTGTGAGGTTGGGGTAAGCCTCAGGGTCGTTATATGCTTCTACCAATGTATCTCGATTAAGCACGTTTACGTTTATATGGTGGGCTTTTTTTGCAAAATATCCGTCAAGTATAGCCACTAAATTATTGTATCTTTCATCGTCACTTCTGCCGAGTGCGTCAGGAGTAATCGAAAAGGTGTTTGAAATACCGTCACGGCAATCATCATAGGAAAGCTTCGCTACCGAGTTAAGAGAAGCCAAAGCACCATTTTCCTCACGGTTGTGCATTGGATTAGCACCCGGTGCAAAGGCAGCACCTGCAACTCTGCCGTCGGGAGTAGCGGCGGTGTTTTTACCATACATAACATTTGATGTGATGGTAAGTACAGATAGTGTATGAATAGCATCTCTGTAGGTGGGTGTTTTGCGGAGTTCGGTTATCATTTTGTGTGAGATTTCCTTTGCGATAAGGTCAACTCGGTCATCATCATTACCGAATTTCGGAAAATCTCCTACTGTTTCAAACTCTGTGATATATCCGTTTTTATCACGCATTGGCTTTACATCGGCGTATTTTATAGCGCTTAGAGAGTCGGCAATTACCGAAAGGCCTGCAATACCGAAAGCCATTAAACGCTCAACCTGCGTGTCGTGAAGTGCCATTTGTGTTTTTTCGTAAGCATATTTATCGTGCATAAAATGAATGATGTTCATAGTGTTAACATACAGCTTTGCAAGCCAAGACATATATGTGTCAACACGAGCCATAACTTCATCATAATCAAGCTTATCACCTTGTAAAGGCTCCATTTGAGGACCGATATGAACATTGCTTGATGAATCATAGCCACCATTAATAGCGATAAGCAAAAGCTTTGCTAAATTACAACGAGCACCGAAGAACTGCATTTGCTTACCAACCTTCATTGCAGAAACACAGCATGCAATTGCATAGTCATCACCGTAAACAGGTCTCATAACATCATCGTTTTCATACTGAATTGAATCAGTATCAGCTGAAACCTTAGCACAGAATTTCTTGAAATTATCGGGAAGTG
>JAZNRN010000010.1:0-2517 GCA_045590775.1 Acutalibacteraceae bacterium | reverse complement strand
GTCCCTGTATTATCTGTGAAAATACAGAAATTCGACATTGTGCTTTTATCAGAGGAAGTGCTTTTATAGGAAAAAAATGTGTTGTAGGAAATTCGACCGAGCTTAAAAACGTTGTCCTGCTTGGAAACGTTCAAGTACCACATTACAACTATGTAGGTGATTCTGTGCTCGGTAATTTCGCACACATGGGAGCAGGCTCAATCACTTCAAACGTAAAGTCTGACAAAACCTTAGTTACAATTAAATATCAAAACGAAAAGATAGAAACAAACCTTAAAAAATTTGGCGCCATTATAGGTGATAACGTTGAAATTGGTTGCAACTCGGTTTTAAACCCCGGCAGCGTCATCGGTAAAAACAGCAATGTTTATCCACTTTCATCTGTCAGAGGTTATATAAAGGAAAACAGTATTTATAAAAAAGCCGGAGAGGTAGTTATTAAAAAATGATAACTGAAAAATGGGATATACTCGACGAAAATGGCAAACTAACAGGCAAAAAAGTCGTTAGAGGTTCGAGTATATTAAAACGTGGTGAATTTCATTTAGTAGTCCATATTTGGATTTTATCAAGTGACAATAGAATACTCGTTCAGCGTCGTGCAGATGACAAAAAGCTTATGCCGGGCGAATGGGCTGCAACAGGCGGTGCCGCCATTTCGGGCGAAGATTCTTTTACCGCTGCCAAACGTGAGTTGTTTGAAGAATTGGGAATCAAAAGCGATGAACGCTCCCTTAAAAGAATGTTCAGAGTTAAAAGAAGAAATTCTTTTTTAGACGTTTGGTATATTGAAACCGACGTTAAAATTAACGACTTGACTTTGCAAAAATCCGAGGTTGCAGAAGCCAAATGGGTTACAAATGAAGAATTGAAAAAAATGATTGAGGACGGAAAATATCACAATTACGGAAACGATTATTTTTCAAAGGTTTTTCAAAAAATCGACATATTTAAAGGAGTTACAAAATGAGTTATAGTGTAAAAGGTGCTGCATGTGTGAGATGTAAAGCTTATCTTTTTGATGAAGATGAAGTTGTTGTTTGCCCTATTTGCGGAGCACCGCATCACAGAGATTGTTATGATGCTATTGGCCATTGCGCCTTGGAAGAGCTTCACGGTACAGAAAATCAATACGATATTGCCTCGGCAAAGAAAGAGGCGGAGGCTAAAGTTAAAGAAAACAGTTCATATCAAGCGCCACCGAAATCTAATTTTAATAACGATACCTTTTCGGGCAGATATTCCGAAAATCAGTATCAGCAAAATCGATATAACAATCCACCTTACGGAGCTAACCCCTTTATGAATTTCGATTTTTTAGGCGGAGTACCGAACGATTATGAATTAGCCGAAAACGTAACTGCTGACGATGCTAAAAATTTTGTAATTTCCAATACACATCGCTATATCCCAAAATTTGCTTCTTTTAACTCAAAGAAAAAGGCTTCGTGGAACTGGTTAGCGTTTTTATTTCCAGTCCCTTGGCTTTTCTGCCGAAAGATGTATTCATTAGGCTTTCTCACAGGCTTTTTTAAAATTGTATCTACTCTTCTGTCTTTTCCGCTTGCGGCAAAGCTTTCACAATTAGGCGTTATGAATACCGCTTCTTATCCACAGATGTTAAGAGAGCTTTATTCAATTATACCCACTCTATCAAAGGAGCTTATTTTAATTACCCTTGCCTCATCATTACTTAATATTGCAATCATGGTTGTAACCGGTATTTGGGGTGACTATTGGTATAAAAAGCATACTATATCTGCCGTTCAAGTAATCAAACGTGATAGCAATAACCAAAACGAAGACTATCGCAAAAAAGGCGGAGTAAATATTTTTTGGTTCTATTTGGCATATATGGGACTTCAAATCGTACCCAACATAATTATCACCTTAATATAAACCCATAATGAAAAAGTATAAATTTTTATTTTTAGACCTTGATAACACTCTACTCGATTTTCAAAAAGCTGAAAGCAGCGCAATAAAAAAGGTTTTAACCGCTTTTTCACTACCTAATGATGATAGAGCAATAAAAACATATTCAGCGATAAATGACTCCTTTTGGAAACGTTTTGAAAGAGGCGAAATTCCAAAAAGTGCCATTTTCGAGGGCAGATTTCAAACTTTTTTGGAGCTATATGGTTTAGATGCTGATATACCCGCTATTTCCAAAGCCTATTTTGAAGCGTTGTCACAAACCTATTTCACGGTTGACGGTGCAACTGAAATATTGGATTATCTAAAACGCAAAGGTTATCACCTATCGGCGACTACAAACGGAGTGGCACTCACACAATATAATCGCTTGAAAAATTCCGGACTACAGCCGTATTTTGACAGCGTATTTGTTTCCGAAACAGTAGGCTTTCAAAAACCTGATGCCAGATATTTCCAATTCATTTCATCAAATATTCCGAATTGTAAAATTAGTGATGTTCTTATAATCGGTGACAGTCAAAGCTCCGATATTTTAGGTGGTATAAATGCAGGTATTGATACCTGTTGGTATAATCCAAA
>JAZNRN010000009.1:0-8149 GCA_045590775.1 Acutalibacteraceae bacterium | reverse complement strand
TTGCACCCCCTAACCTCAAAAGGGGGTGCATTTGTATCAAAATAAGGGTTAGTCTTCAAAACAAAAATCCCGTCGGCTTTTGTCGATGGGATTTTTGTTTTGCATTATTCACTATTTCAACACTTTCCTGCACCAAGTACGTTTTTTACAATTCGGACACTTTAAATAGCGAGTAGTACCCCTGTGCATCGCATTAAGCGCCTGTGTATAGGTAGGTACAATTTCGTGACCACAATTTTTGCACTTATAAGCACCTACGCTGACTTCAAGCTTTAAGGCATAAAAGCAAGGTATCAAGAACACAACGCAAAGTCCGAGCACTATCACAAGTTGCCACACACCTTCAGGTATCAAAAATGCGCAAATCGCAATGCCTGCAAACAACGATATCATACTCACAATCATTATCGCCCACATTGAAGTCCAAATCGTCTTGTTTTTTTGTTCTATTTCTTTTGCCATATTGAGTAAAAGCTTTTGATTATTTTCATTGTTGTTTTCCATAGTATTTTTCTCACCGCTCAATAATTCATTTACTGTAACGCCCAAAATTTCACACAATTCTATCATAAGAGAAACATCAGGCAGTCCTTTTCCCCGCTCCCACTTTGAAACGGCTCTATCCGTGATTCCAAGCTTTTGAGCCAAAGTCGATTGTGTTAAATTTTTGATTTTTCGCTGTGATGAAATAAATTCACCGATTTTCACTTGATCCATCTGCTCATTCTCCTTTCACGTTTATAATAACTTAAAACCTCATTCAAGTAAACAAACCAACCGTTGAGTTTAGAGAAAAATTCATTTGTAACTAAATTATACTGTTTTTTCAAAATAATTCAACACATACAAAAATCCGCCCGAAAACTTAGGCGGATGAATTTTTTATCGGTGTTGATTGCAAAACGCAGAAAATTTTAATTATTTTGTCAAAATCAATTCTTTTGGAATCAATTCATAGTCATATAATACTTCCGAATGATTGTCCCATATTAATTCTTTATCTATTTGCTGATTTGTTTTTTTGTCAATTGATACTCTATAAATCTTTGAAACATTGTAATATTTTTCGCCCTCTTTTTGAATATGACGGTCTTCTTCAACTAAATCATAAGTGGTAGCTAATTCTTTAGTTGTTCTCAACTGCCCGCATAAATCTTCCTTTTCACACCATATACAAATTTGAAAATCCTGATTTGTATTATTTTTAAATCGGTAATCCACATAATTATAGCTCACAGATGTGCCCGAGCTCAAAGGTTCGCGCTTGCCCTCATCCGGTGCTAACGAATCAGAGTGTGTATGAAATTCAACAAGAGGTAAAGGACTATGTAAAACCATTTGGTTAATAGAATTGCCAAGATTGCATAAGCCACCGCCAACGGCTACAGTTAATTTATTTTTAATAAGCACTCGACCCGCACGATAGCCTCGGCGTTTTGATATTTTTCCTACAATTTTCCAAAATGAAAATACTTCACCGGGATGTATTATAATTCCGTCAATATGCCTTGAAGCAATGTCAATGTTTTTAGCTTTATTTATTTGAGTAGTAATATCCACACCAGGTGCACGTTTTATCATATTGGAACGAAACTCATATACCAAAACCGGTAATTTGTCATTGCTTTTTTGCTTTGCAAATTTTTCTTTGCTTAAAAAATCTTTTATATGTCTTTTAAGCGTTTCCTTTCCAACTGCTATTTTATAACAGATAGGATGTAAGTCACTAAACTGCCTTCTTTTGATTTTGCCCATTTTTTGTTCCCCTTTTTGAAATATCTGACTTGATTATAGCGCCTCTTTGTTTTTGCCGATACAATAATTTTACCATATTTTTGAAAAGAAATCAATATAACACAACCCCGTTCTCGTGTTGCAAAAATTTGCAAAATATGATATAATTCTACATATTTGACACTTTTTGTCAATATTGGAGGGGATTTTGTGGGTAGGCCGGAACTAATTGTTATGTTGACAAATAATGATTTTACTGTTTCAAATGCTATTGATATTTTTGAAACGTGTAAATATTCTGAAGCAAAATTTTGGGGAATTAAAGAAAAAGGGTTGCCTTTAAAGCAAATGAAACAGCTTTTTAAGGCTTTCAAGCAATATGGAAAAACCGGCGTTTTAGAGGTTGTTGCCTACACAGAAAAGGAATGCCTAAACGGTGCACAAATGGCGGCAGAATGTGGTTGCGAAATTCTGCTCGGGACCTTATTTTTTGATTCTGTCAATAGTTTTTGCAAGGAACATAATATAAAATATATGCCATTTGTAGGAAATGTCAGCAATAGACCTTCGATTTTAGAAGGTGATATTGAAAAAATGAAAGCTCAAGCATTTGAGTACTTAAATAAAGGCGTCTATGGAATTGATTTGCTTAGTTACAGATACAAAGGTGATGTTGTAAATCTAAGCAAAGAGCTTGTTTCTAAAATTGATGCTCCGCTTTGTGTCGCCGGAAGTATAAATAGTTACGAGCGATTAGATTTGATTCGTGAAATTTCGCCTATGTTTTACACAGTAGGCAGCGCCTTTTTCGAACACCGATTTGGCGAAGAAATTTTTGACCAAATAAACAATGTTTGCAACTATATGAAAACGGCACTTGCTGAAAAATAAAATCAACCGCATAAAGCACAAAAACACCGTTCATCTTTCGATGAGCGGTGTTTGTTTTTTCTATTTTAGCAAGAGCAAATCCTCTGCCATTAAAATTCACTTATTTTTTCTTTTTAAAGATATTTTTAACAAAGCCACCCATATTTTTTGCAATATCTACCGCATTTGACGCACGTGTATAATCATCATATATTCCCATTTCAATCATCGCCTTATGTTTTTGCGATATGAGCTCTTCCTTTGCCATTACCGAAATATAATCTATCGCTTCCTCTTTAGCTTCATGCTCAATTCTCTCTCGGTCTTCTTCAAAAATTTCGTTGGCGACTTGCTGAGCTACTACCCTCTCTTCACCTGTCATTTCGTAAGGTTTTGGAGTACATCTAACAAGAATATTATTCATATATTCTTGAAGTCCGTTTGCAGCAAATTTTTCCTCAAAAACCTGTGCGTTGGGAGATTGCCCTCCTAACTCCTCTAATTTTAATAAAAAAGCATCTACCTCGGGCATTACTTCCGGCGGGACAATATAATATTTTTCGAAAAAATCTCTTCTCACCTTAATACATTGAGTAATTGAACTATCCATTGCTGAAAACCACCTTTTTATCCAACTAAATTCATATTACAGTGCAGTACACAAAGTAGGAAATTATTTAATTCACTTGACAGCAGTGCCATACACAATTATCTCTGCAGTGCCCCGCATAATCCCAGAAGAAGCATATCATATATCTATAACTGCATCTGCTCCTAAAGTTTTCGCTTCTGCAACCATTCTTTTTATGAGGATTCGACTTTTTCGCCGCCCCAAATCACTATTTATTTTATTATATCGTATATTAGTCATAAACACAATACATTTATGATTTTTTAGGTCATATTTCAAAGCCATTTTTCGTACACTGAAATTTGAGTTTTGCATCACTTAAGCTGTAAAAAGCTGTGTAGAAATTTTCTACACAGCTTTTTAATGTTATTAGAGAATTAAAAAAATATCTTTTTATGCAGTTAGGTAGTATTTAACGAGAGATTGCAAAAGTGTATCTCGGTCAATACGTCTTATAAGATTTCTTGCATTATTATGAGTTGTAATATATGTCGGGTCTTCGGACAAAATATAACCTACGATTTGGTTTATCGGGTTATATCCTTTTTCCTTTAAAGCGTCATAAACAGTAACTAAAATGCTTCTGATTTGCTGTTCTGTTTGGTCACCGATTGAAAAGGTCATAGTTCTGTCATTCATAAATTGCACCTCACATAATGTTATACATTATTATAATATACCTAAAATATAAAAAATTCAAGTATTATTTTCTAAGCTCTGCGCCTATTGATTCTAACTTCTTGATGATTTTAGCATTTACATCATCTATTTCGGTATCAGTTAGTGTATGGTCAGCCGAGCGAAGATATACACTGTAAGCTACACTCTTTTTACCCTCGGGTATTTGTGAGCCTTGATAAATATCGAAAAGCTCAATATTTTCGAGTAATCTGCCTGCACCTTGGCTTATTGCCTTTTCGATATTTCCTACCGGCATATCGCTGTCAACGAGCATTGCAAAATCACGCTCAACTGCGGGGAATTTAGGCAGTGGTTTGTAGGTGGTTTTTCTCTTATTGATTGAGAGAAGCATATCAAGCTTGATTTCAGCCACATAAACCTTTTCTTCAATTCCAAAGCTTTCGGCTACTGTAGGATGTACTTCACCAAAGGTACAAACCGGCATATTGTTTGCTTTTACTAATGCTTGGCGACCGGGGTGGAGATAGGGCTCATTACTTCTTTCATACTGTGTATGAGCGCCCAAAACAGTACAAATAGCTTCTATAATACCCTTTAATGTAAAGAAGTCCTCGTTTTCACCGTAAATACCGATTGACATAGTGGGCAATTCATCGGGTTGTTCTTTGAGGGGTAATTCCTTTGCGATAAAGCGTTTGCTTATTTCAAAGAATCTACCCTCTTTAATCTTTTTGTTTATATTTGTCGAAAGAACTGTCAGCATACTTGTAGTTAGCTGTGTTCTCATAGTTGAGTATTCATCGCCCAAAGGATTGATGATTTTGATTTGTTTGCGGCGTTCATCATCTTCACTCAAAAGTAATGTGTCAATAGCCTTTGATGCAATAAAAGAATAGGTAGCAATTTCAAAGCAATTAGCACCAACTAAAAGCTTTTTAATCTTGTTGGTCTTGATTCTCTCGGGTAAAAGCTTTCCACGTTCAACAGTACCACGCATTGCAGTGCCGACAATGTGGTCATAACCGTAAATTCTCATTACTTCCTCGGCTAAATCGGCTCTTCTCTCAATATCATCACGAATAGATGGAACACGAGTGATAATTTCCTTACCGTTAATTGTAGTAGGAAGCTGTAAGGAGTTTAAGATTTCGACAATCTTTTCATCGGGAACATCTACACCGATAAGCTCTAAAATTTTGTCGGTTGTGGTGGTAATAATTCTGTCCTCGGGAAGTCCGTTATTGCAGTCGATACTGCCGTCGATAATATCACCTGCGTCAAGGGTGTAAATAAGCTCAAGCGCACGCTCAGAAGCGTATTCCACGTTCATAATGTCAGTACCACGCTCATACCTACCGCTGGCCTCTGTTCTGATGCCTAAAGCTCGTGCGGTGTGACGAACATTATCACGCTTGAATTTTGCAGATTCCAAAAACAAATCCTTTGTGTCAGCTTCAATTTCACTTTCTCGGCCTCCCATAATACCTGCAAGACAGGAAGGCTTGTTTCCGTCAGCAATTACAAGCATATCAGTAGTAAGGTCATATTCCTTGCCGTCGAGAGTAGTGATTTTTTCACCCTCTTTTGCATTTCTTACAATGATTTTCTTATCTGCCAAATCGTTGTAATTAAAAGCGTGCATAGGCTGACCTGTTTCAAGCATTACAAAGTTTGTAATATCAACGATATTGTTAATCGGGCGCATACCCGAAGCTAAAAGTGCCTTTTGCATCCAGTCGGGAGACTCTTTTATACGAAGATTTTTAACAACACGACCGATGTATCTTGGGCAAAGCTCAAAATTTTGAACCTCAAGCGAGATATAATCGTTAATATCACCACCAACAGTTTTGTATGAGGGAACGGGCATTTTAAACTGTGTTCCCAAAACAACACTGATTTCCTTTGCAACACCTAAAAAGCAGTTGCAGTCGGGTCTGTTTGCGGTAATTTTAAAATCGATGATATAGTCGTCAAGTCCGAGAACCTCACGCATATCAGTACCGACCTTGACATCATTTTTAAGAATCAAAATTCCGTTAACCGAAGCACCCTCGTAATCGGCTTCAGTAAGGCAAAGCTCCTCACCAGAGCATAACATACCGTTAGAAGGAACACCACGTAATTTACCGTTTACAATATGTGCTCCGCAGGGAAGATAACTGTCATTTAAAGCGGCAGGAACAATGTCACCAACCGAAATGTTTTGAGCACCTGTTACGATTTGTACTAATTCTTCGGCGCCTGTATCCATTTGGCAAACTTGCAAATGGTCGCTGTCGGGATGAGGGGTTATTTCTGCAATTTTAGCGGCAACAACATTGATAAGGTTGTCTCCCTCTTTTTCAATGCTCTCTACCTCAAAGCCTGCCATAACCATCTTATCGCACATTTCTTCGACAGGAACGTTTATATCAACATAATATTTCAAAGCATTAAGTGAAATTTTCATTGTGTTTTACCTCCGTTAAAACTGCTCAAGGAAGCGTTTATCATTTTCAAACAAAAGACGAATATCGCTTATCTTATAGCGAGTGGTTGTTAGTCGGTCAAGACCGATACCAAAAGCAAAGCCCGAATATTCTTCAGGGTCAATGCCACAGCTTTTGAGCACATTAGGGTGAACCATACCAGCACCCAAAATTTCAATCCAACCGCTGCCTTTACATACACGGCAACCTTTACCGCCACATTCCGAACAGGTAACGTCAACCTCAACCGACGGCTCTGTAAAAGGGAAAAAGGAGGGACGGAATTTAACCTTTGTGTCGTTTCCGTAAATTTCTTGAGCAAATTGTTCTAAAACGCCCTTTAAATCGCACATTGTAATACTCTTGTCAACCACTAAGCCCTCGATTTGATGGAAAACGGGCGAGTGTGTTGCGTCAACCTCGTCAGCTCTGAAAACACGTCCCGGGCAAATAACACGGATGGGGGGCTTGCGGTTTTCCATAGTTCTTATTTGTGCGGCAGAGGTTTGTGTGCGAAGAAGTAAATTTTCAGCCAAATAGAAGGTATCCTGCATATCACGTGCAGGGTGGTCCTGTGGCACATTCAAGCACTCAAAATTGTAGTGGTCGGTCTCTACCTCGGGACCGTCAACCACATCAAATCCCATTGACTGAAAAATATCAATCATATCATCAAGCACTGTGTTAAGCGGATGAAGCCGACCGGATTTTAGCTTCTTTGCAGGCATTGTAATATCAATTGTTTCAGCTTTTAGCTTTTCTTCAACAGCCTTTTTTTGAAGTTCGTCCTTTTTCTCGGTTATAAGCGCCTCAACCTCGGCCTTTACCTCGTTTACAAGCTGACCCATTTTAGGACGCTCCTCAGGAGAAAGGGAGCCCATTTGCTTTAAAATAGCGGTAAGCTCGCCCTTTTTACCTAAATATTTTACTCTGACCTCTTCGATAGCGGCAGCGTTTTCGGCATTTGCTACTGCTTCTTTTGCAGCAAGAGTAATTTGTTTTAAAGTCTCTTTCATAAATAATCATTCCTTTAGCTATATAAAAAAATAAACTTCGCCCCAATAAAAAGGGACGAAGTATAAAAAATCTCCGTGGTACCACCCATATTTTGTCTTTTTAAAAAAGCCAACACTCTTTCAACCTGTAACGGGGTTTACCGTCAGCGCCTACTACTTTGTTCAGCGCCGCTGCTCAAAAGGGAACTTCGGCAAAACCTAAACCTATATCTACTCTCAACCTACGATAGATACTCTCTTAAAGCTGTATTTTGCTTACTTTTCTTCGTCAATGCATTTATCCTTAACATAATAACACTAAAAACAACATTTTGCAAGTATTTTTTAAATATTATTTAATCATAACTTTTAATTTATAGTGATTTTGTACTTGACTTTGTCAGCAACTTAGCGTATAATATGTAGGTCGCCAATAAAATATGCTGCTATGGCTCAGGAGGTAGAGCGCATCCTTGGTAAGGATGAGGTCACCAGTTCGACTCTGGTTAGCAGCTCCAAAAATCCCGTTCACGAAAGTGGGCGGGATTTTTACTTATTACCTTTTCACTCTTCACTTTACACTAAAAAAATTTTACGAATGGGATTTTTGGAAAGTAAGAAGTAATAGTGAATAGTGAAGAAGTTCGGTGTGGCTTCGCCACGAATTATGAATACAATGCTCCGCATTGATTTATTTACGCTTTTATGCTATAATACACGCATAGGTGGTGGTGATATGAAAAAGATTTTAAGCAAAATCGGAGATCTTTTGGGAACACTATTTGCTATGATAGTTGCTTTGATTT
>JAZNRN010000008.1:0-2952 GCA_045590775.1 Acutalibacteraceae bacterium | reverse complement strand
AGAAAATTATTGGTCGTGATGTAACAGTCCGTGAGGTTATGGATGAGGTCATAAAAGACAGTATCTATTATCGTGTTTCGGGTGGGGGACTTACCCTCTCAGGCGGAGAGTGTCTTTGTCAACCTGAATTTACAAAGGCTCTGCTTATGGCGGCGCACGATTATGGATTTAATACCGCTATCGAATCCACGGCGGCTGTATCAATCGATATTATCAGGCAAATTTTGCCCCACCTTGACCATTATTTAATGGACATCAAGCATATAGACCCTATAAAGCATAAGGAATTTACAGGAAAAGACAATTCGATTATTTTAGAAAATGCAAGAAAAATAGCAAAGGAATGTCGGCATTTAGTAGTGCGAGTTCCTGTTATTCCGACCTTCAACGATACACCCGAGGAAATTGCAGAAATTGCAAAATTCACGGCCGAAATTAACCCCGGCGGTGAAATAAATATTTTACCTTATCACAGGCTTGGCACTGATAAGTATAAAGGCTTAGGCCGAGATTATACACTTTCACATTTGGTTCCTCCTACCGATGAAAAAATGGAAGAATTGAAACGTGTTTGTGAAAGTTTCGGTCTTAAAGCAGAGATAGGAGGTTAAGGGCTTTAATGAATTTTGATAATTTAGGTAATGATTCCAAAACCAGAATTATTCAAGAATTAGTTCCCGGAAAGCAGATTACCTTGGCTCACGTAATTGCAAATCCGGACCCTGTTTTGTACCAAAAGTTAGGGCTTGACCCCAATTCCAAAACGGCGGCAATCGGAATCATTACGATTAGTCCGGCTGAAACAGTAATTATTGCGGGCGACATTGCAACTAAAGCATCCGGAGCAGAGCTTGGCTTTGTTGACAGATTTAGCGGTACGCTTATTGTGACCGGTACTGTTTCACAGGTTGAAGAGTCGGTAAGAGCTATTTTAACCTATGTTTCCGAAACCTTAGGGTTTACCATTTGTCCGATTACCAAAACATGAAAAACAAGGTTATTTTAATCGGAAGAACGGGTGCCGGAAAAACCACACTTACCCAGGCATTAAACGGTGAAAAAATTGAATATTCAAAGACTCAAGAGATAAAGCGAAATGACCTGATTTTCGATACTCCGGGTGAGTATGCAGAAACAAAAAATTTTGGCAATGCATTGGCACTTTATTCTTATGAAAGTGATATAGTAGGACTTTTATTGTCGGCAACTGAGCCATATTCACTTTACAGTCCTAATATCACACCTATGGCAAACAGACCTGTAATAGGAATTGTAACCGAGATTGATAAGGAAGGTGCGAAACCCGACAGGGCAGAGGCGTGGCTTAGATTGGCAGGCTGTAAAAAAATATTCAAAATAAGTGCCGTGACGGGTGAGGGTATTGATGAGCTTAAAGAGTTTTTAGAAACCTTTGACACAAAAAGGTACTACGAGACTAAGGAATTTTAAAATTTTATGTTAAAATATGTTGTATTTTCTTAATTTTTTGCTAAAACGCAGAAAAAACCAAAGAAAAAACAACAAAAAACTAATTTTTTTACTTAATTTATGTTGACTTTTGTGGGAGTTTGTGATAAAATTAACACATAAGATATAAAAGTTAAAATATTTTCAAAAAGGAGCAAAAAACAATGGTATCAGAATACGAAATTAAAAAACAGATTTGCGAAATCGGTAAGCGTATTTACAATCTCGGAATGGTTGCTGCTAATGACGGTAACATTTCAGTAAAGCTTAACGATAACGAATTTCTCTGCACACCTACAGGTGTTAGTAAGGGCATTATGACACCCGAATACATTTGTAAGGTTGACGCAGAAGGAAAGGTAATCCAGGCTAATCCCGGTTTCCGTCCTTCATCTGAAATTAAAATGCACATGCGTGTATATAAGTGCCGTCCTGATGTTCAGTCGGTGGTTCACGCTCATCCTATGTATGCAACAAGCTTTGCTATTGCAGGCATTCCGCTTGCACAACCGATTATGCCTGAAGCAGTTATTTCTTTGGGTTGTGTACCGATTGCTGAATACGGCACACCTTCAACTGAAGAAATTCCTGACGCAGTTGAAAAGTACTTACAGCACTTTGACGCAGTTCTTCTTGAAAATCACGGTGCGCTTACTTTCTCTGATTCACTTCTTTCAGCTTATCACAAGATGGAATCAGTTGAATTCTATGCAAAGCTTCTCTATCTCTCAAAGCAATTAGGCGGACCTAAGGAATTGTCCAAATCACGTGTTGAACGTTTATATGAAATCCGCAGACAGTTTGGTATGAAGGGTAAACACCCTGCTAACCTTTGTCCTAATAATCAAGCAGGTCTTCCCAGCTGTCACAGTTGTACTTCCTGCATTGTTCCCGGTGCAGATGCTGCTAACAATTCTGACGATTTAGTAGCTCAAATCACTAAAAAGGTTATGGAACAATTAGGTAAGTAATTGCCTTTCCTTTCAGAAGGAGTGACAAACTTGACCGAAAAAGAAATAAACAGCTTGGTAAAGGCAATAGTCGATGAAATAGGCGGTGAGCCTTTGACTCTCAACAAAGCAAACGCTCTTATTGATGCTGTAAAGGCTAAAGCGCAGGAAATCGGTGTCAAAGCAGTTATTGCAGTTGCAGATAAGCACACAAACCCGATTTCAATACAATGTATGAATGACTCATATATTGCAAGCTTTGATATAGCACTTAATAAAGCATTTACAGTAACTGCTTTGAAGATGCCGACTACCACGCTTAAAAGTTTAGCACAGCCCGGTGGCTCATTATATGGCATACAGTTTACAAATAATTCCAAAATTGTTATTTTTGGCGGCGGTGTTCCGCTATATGACAAACAGGGAAATATTGTAGGCGGTCTTGGAGTCAGTGGCGGAAGTGAGGAACAGGATACCTTTCTTGCAGAATACGGTGCTAAATGGTTTTCTGAAATAAAGCTTTAGAAAGGAAGAT
>JAZNRN010000007.1:0-3366 GCA_045590775.1 Acutalibacteraceae bacterium | reverse complement strand
TTATCGAAATCTTCAAATCAATTATCGAATTTTTCTCAAATTTATTCGGTAATGCCGAAGCTGCAGCAGCTTAATGCTAGGCTTTTAAACAGTAAAAAAAGAGTGGCTTAAGTGTCGCACCATAAAGGACAGTAAAAAAGGAAGCACGAATTTTTCGTGCTTCCTTTAATTTTTTCTTATACCGTAACAAGCAGGGAAAATGTACGGCTCATTTTCCGCACTTTAGGAGAACCTAAAGCCCTTTAAATCTTACACTACTTAAAAATGCTTATCTTTTCTTTTTTAAGCAGGAATGAAAATGCACCGAGGGAAACAATGCTATCAAAGGCATTACCAATGCCGAACAGCAAGGCGATTCCTATAAGCGACGGTGTCCATATTCCTGTTAAATATAGAATAAATGCAACCCCATAATAAACCGTGTTAGTTACTACTGACTCAAAAAGCATATAATTAGTTTTGCCAAGTCCATAAAAAACAGAGTCAAATACATTTTGGAATGCATACAGCACATAAAAAACGAGTAGCACGAACACAAGTTCGAATAGTTTATTTACATCCCTAAACTGTAAGACACTTGCCATAAAGGGTTTCCAAAGTGGCATGCTGATAAACCAAAGTGCAGTGATAATAGCAGTAACTCCAAAATATCCAATACTGTTTTTACGGATATTATCTTTATCGGTGGCGGTTTCTTGCTTTATGAGTTCTCCAAGTTGCAGAACGGGTAAAAGCAGCCAACCCCAAATAAAGTTATTAGCCACCCAATAAGTCCCCTGTTCACCTACAACATTGACCATTCGAGAAATCATAACCATATAAGCAACATTGCGAACAAGGGATTCAAGCCCCGAAATACCGCCTATTTTTATAAATTCTTTTACCCAAGCAAAACTAAGTTTTACTGTCTCAAACACATTAACACTTTCTTTTGCGAGGACTAAAAGTGATATGCAGAGCAAAACAGCATTAACAATAATATTTGAATATCCTATACCATTTACGCCGAGATTTAGGGATATGGGCAATGATGATACAAGGAAGGTATCACAAACAAGGCTTAAGGTGAGTCTTGTAAATGTTAAAACATAAAGATATTTGCTTTTATTTATGGTGACAAGTGCAACAAGCGTAAATTGTGCAAGTATTAAAAATATGTTTGCGACACTTTCAATGCGGATATATGTAGCCGAAGCATCAATAATGCTTACATCGGTTGCCATTAGTGACAAAAGCGGTTTTACAAAACAGATGATGACAGCCGATAAAGCAAAATAAATTACGAGTGCCATTAACATTCCTGTTTTTACTCGGTTAGCAAACTCTTTTTTATCGGTTATTACCTTGCCAATGAAATAAAACAACGGCAGAATAATTGCCTCGTTTATGATTTCATAAAGCAAGTTAACCCACGATAATTGTCCTGCGATTGAGAATGAATATTCCCCGGGAAGTGAGCCGAGGAAAAACACGCGCACCGTTGTATATATGGTAGGTGCGAAGCCTAAAACAAGAAGTGCGAAATAGAGTTTGTAATTGATTTTGCTAAGCGACAGTTTAAGTTTGGAAAACATAACGTTAACCCCTTTACTAAGTATTAGTAAAAAGGACAAAAGGAAAGCATTTGCAAAAAATCGCAAATGCCAAAATGAAGACAATTATCCCGTATTTGACGAGTTTGCGACCATAAGTGCATTTGCCGAAAGTTACCACAAGTCTGTCAGGTTTGCGGTAAGTATCCCAGTTGCTAAGCAACTGCCTAAAGTCACTATTTACATTTGTATTATATCAATATAACTAAATAAAGTCAAACGATTACTGTCCTTTGGAATACGACCTTTATGCCACTCTTTTTTGCTGCCTGCCGTGTTATATGAAGCCTTTTTCACCCCTGCTCATAGCTATTTTAATATGTATCATTGAAAAAGGCCTCGCAAATGTTACCTTATCCCCAAAAAGGCAAAAAAAAATCACCTGTAGCTGCGTACAGATGATTTTTAATGCTTTTATTTTGTTTTAAGCTTTTCGTATTTTTTCATTCTCTTAAGCTTGGCTTTATATTTGGGCGATTCGAGATATTTTTCGTATTCATAACAGATAATGGTTGCGGCGAAAAATCCTATAGCCAGAACGAAGGAAACAATCAGCAGAACCAAAGTCAGTGTTTTTTTGTTTTTCAGAGCCTGTGCTTCATCGCTGAGCTTTTCTTCCTCTTCTGCCGAGCCGTCTATGGTAGAAGTGATAGCCGAAGCGAGCATATTCGTGAGTGAATCTGTGGCTTCTTCGTCGCCGCCTATGGCAGAAACTATGGTGGACAGGACGCCCGAGGTATCGGTCTTTTTCTCTGTCGCTTCGTCAAACTGTGCTGAGTAGCTGATGCAGAAGCAGGAGGAGACGATTCCCGAAATCAGTGTGAGGCATAGAAGGATTATGTATACCTTGGCTATTTTTTTGTTGAAAAATTTAATCATATTTTTGTACATCTCCTTGCGATGGGTTATATTTCAGCATTCATTATATCTTAAAAGCGACAACTATTCAAGTGCCTTTATAAAAAACTGACTTTATTTTTATAAAAAAAGAGCGACATACCGCCCTATGAGATAGTGGCTCAGATGTCGCTCATTTTCTTATTCCTCTACAAATACGTCCTTACCGAGTCCGCACCAGGGGCATACCCAATCCTCGGGTACATCCTCCCATTTAGTGTTGGCGACCACGCCGTTATCGGTGTCGCCGAGCTCGGGATCGTAAACATAGCCGCAGGGGCAGATATATTTTTTCATAAGTATTACCTCCGTTAATATAATTATGCCTTATAAGGTCGCTTTTTAGTCATTATTTCAGAAATTGCATCGATTATTTTGTCGTGGCAGCCACCGCAGCCGGTGGAGCAGTGGGTTATTTCCTGCACTTCTTTAAAGGCTTTTTCTACATCCTCAAATTTAGTGAATTTATTCAGTGCATCCTCCACATCGAAAAAGGATACCTTTTTACAGCTGCATATCATGTAATCAAACATAATTCTTCCTCCTTTATGTAAAAAAAGCAGGGGATACGGCATCCGTATCCCCATCATGATTTAAACCGTTTGTTTTCTCCTCAATAGGGGGAGTGATTAACCGAAATATCTCTTAAGCAGACCTTCAAATGCCTTGCCGTGTCTTGCCTCGTCTCTGGCCATCTCGTGAACTGTGTCATGGATAGCGTCGAGGCCGTGTTCCTTAGCCATTTTGGCAAGGTCGAACTTACCCTGAGTAGCACCGTTTTCAGCGGCAACTCTCATTTCAAGGTTTTTCTTTGTGCTGTCGGTTACTACTTCACCGAGAAGCTCTGCGAACTTAGCGGCATGCTCTGCTTCTTCAT
>JAZNRN010000006.1:0-3494 GCA_045590775.1 Acutalibacteraceae bacterium | reverse complement strand
ACTGTTATTATTGTCTCTCACAGTACAGAAACCCTTAATAAGCTTTGCGATCAAATTTTGTGGATTCACGAGGGTGAGATGAAGGAAATCGGTCCTTGCGATGTTGTGCTTCCGAAATATATCGAGTTTATGCAGTAAATTCTAAACCTCTTAAAGCGAGATGCTTTAAGAGGTTTTTGCTATTTTTAAGTAAAAAGCATTATTTTAATTGGTTTTTACTCAAAAACACTAAAAGCCCAAAACAAAAATGTGGTTTTATGCAAGATTTTTTTGGAATTTTGTTGTTTTCCTATTGACAAATTGTTGTTTTTATATTAAAATATAGGTGTGTTAATAGATTTGAAAGGAAAGTGAATTGAATGCCTGCTTTTTATAGTGCCGAACTACCAAAAACCGAACGTATTGGTAAATTGGTGGAGCATCTTTTCCATAAAATGCCCGAAATCGAAGCTGACAGAGCAGTTCTCCTTACAGAGAGTTACAAAAACAGCGAGGGTAAGCCGATTAATACGAGGCGTGCAGAGGCTTTTGAGCATATTTTAAAAAATATTCCGATTACAATAAGACCGCTTGAGCTTATTGTCGGCAGTGCTACAATAAACCCTCGTGGTTGTCAGGTTTTCCCCGAATACTCATTTGAGTGGTTGGAGTCTGAGTTTGATACTATCGAGCATAGAACCGCTGACCCGTTTTATATTTCGGAGGATACAAAAGCTACTCTTCATGAGGTTTATAAATATTGGAAGGGCAAGACCACAAGCGAGTTGGCGCTCGAATTTATGAGTGACGGCGCAAAAACTGCTATTGAACACAATATTTTCACTGCGGGAAACTATTTTTATAATGGTATCGGTCACGTGACAGTTAACTATGGTGAGGTTTTAAGCATCGGCTTTGAGGGAATTATCAAAAAAGCCGAAAAAGCTTTAGCCGAACTTCGAGACAGCGATGCCGACTATGCAAAGCGCAGTGCCTTTTTAAAGGCGGTTATAAAGTCACTCGAATCCGCTTGCCTTTACGCTGAAAGATATGCACTTTTGGCGCTCGAAATGGCAGAGAAAGAACAAGACCCTCAAAGAAAGTTGGAGTTAGCACTTATTGCTTCTAACTGTTCTAATGTTCCAAGACGTGGCGCAAATTCATTCTATGAGGCTTGTCAGTCGTTTTGGTTTGTGCAAATGCTGCTTCAAATGGAGTCAAGTGGTCACTCGATTTCACCCGGTAGATTTGACCAATATATGTATCCTTATTATAAAAAGGATTTAGAAAGCGGAAAAATCACTCGTGAGTTTGCACAGGAGCTAATCGACTGTATTTGGGTAAAGCTTAACGACCTTAACAAGGCTCGTGATGCGGCTTCTGCCGAAGGCTTTGCAGGTTACAGCCTTTTCCAAAATCTTATTGCCGGCGGACAGACAGAGGACGGTATAGATGCTACAAACGATTTGTCCTTTATGTGTATTTCGGCTTCACAGCATGTAATGTTGCCGCAACCCTCATTTTCGGTTAGAGTTTGGAATGGTACACCTCACGAATTTATAATTCGTGCGGCCGAGCTTACAAGAACGGGTATAGGACTTCCTGCTTACTACAATGATGAGGTTATTATTCCGGCACTTGTCAACAGAGGACTTACTCTACAAGATGCGAGAGATTACAATATAATCGGTTGTGTTGAACCGCAAAAGTCGGGCAAGACTGATGGTTGGCACGATGCAGCCTTCTTTAATATGTGCAGACCTTTGGAGCTTGTTTTCTCAAACGGTGTCGATAACGGTGAACAAATTAGTATAAAAACCGGCACCCTGTCCGAGCTTGATACTTTCGATAAATTCTATGATGCTTACAAAGCACAGATGAATTATATGATTGAAATGCTTGTAAACGCTGATAACAGTATTGATGCTGCTCACGCAGAGCGTTGTCCGCTTCCTTTCCAATCTTCAATGGTTGAGGATTGTATAGCAAGAGGTAAATCGATGCAAGAGGGCGGTGCTCACTACAACTTTACAGGTCCACAAGGCTTTGGTATTGCAAATATGGCCGATGCACTCTTTGCGATTAAGAGTTTGGTTTACGAGCAAAAGAAATACACAATAGAAGAATTTGCCGATGCGCTTAAAAATAACTATGGCGAGCCATTGAGCGAGCTTTTAAGTGAGCAATACACAGCACAGGTAGTAAAAGAATTGGCTCAAAAGGGAAGAGAGGTTTCTTCTGAAGAAATCGCAAATATCTACTTAAAGATTAAAGCGAACGAAACAAACCCCACCAAAAAGGCATTTTACGATAAGCTGCGTGAGGATATAAACTCACTTCCTAAATTTGGTAACGACATTAAAGAGGTTGATATGTTTGCCCGTGATGTTGCTTATACATACACAAGACCCCTCGAGCAATACAAAAACCCACGTGGCGGTTCTTTCCAAGCAGGTTTATATCCTGTATCGGCCAATGTACCTCTCGGTGCTCAAACAGGTGCAACACCTGACGGCAGACTTGCGGGTACTCCTGTGGCAGATGGTGTATCGCCTGCGGCGGGCAAGGATGTGAATGGTCCTACTGCTACCTGTAACTCGGTGGCGACACTTGACCACTTTATCGCTTCAAACGGAACACTCTTTAATATGAAATTCCACCCATCAGCTTTAAAGGGAAGAAGCGGTCTTGAGGGCTTTGCTTCAATGCTTGTAGGCTATTTTGCACAAAAGGGTATGCATGTCCAGTTTAACGTTGTAAGCAGAGAGACACTTATAGAAGCACAAAAGTACCCCGATAAATATCGCTCACTTGTTGTTCGTGTTGCGGGTTATAGCGCACTCTTTACAACACTTTCACGCTCACTCCAAGATGATATTATAAATCGTACAGAGCAGAAAGGATTTTAAAATGCAGGATTATATGAATACTACGGGCAGAATTTTTGATATTCAAAAATTCTCGGTACACGATGGTCCAGGTGTTCGTACAATTGTTTTTTTAAAGGGTTGCTTGCTTCGTTGTAAATGGTGTTGTAATCCTGAATCACAGGAATACAAAATTGAAGAAATGGAAACGGCGGGCAAAAAGAAAATTATTGGTCGTGATGTAACAGTCCGTGAGGTTATGGATGAGGTCATAAAAGACAGTATCTATTATCGTGTTTCGGGTGGGGGACTTACCCTCTCAGGCGGAGAGTGTCTATGTCAACCTGAATTTACAAAGGCCTTGCTTATGGCGGCACATGATTACGGTTTTAATACTGCCATTGAATCGACTGCGGCGGTTTCTTACGATATTATAAGGCAAATTTTGCCCCATCTTGACCATTATTTGATGGATATTAAGCATATAGATCCTATAAAACACAAGGAATTTACAGGGAAAGACAATTCGATTATTTTAGAAAACGCAAGAAAGATTGCAAAAGAATTTCGCCATTTAGTTGTGCGTGTTCCCGTAATTCCAACCTTTAACGATACACCCGAGGAAATTGCAGAAATTGCAAAGTTCAC
>JAZNRN010000005.1:0-32882 GCA_045590775.1 Acutalibacteraceae bacterium | reverse complement strand
ATATACATTTGTCGCTAAAACTAACGAAACACTTACCGCAGTATTTGAAAAGCGTTCGCAGAATATTACTGTGAATACAAATGGTGGTATAATAACTGTACCTTCAAGCGCTGTTATTGAGTCCGAAGTAAGTGTTAGCTTCACCGAAAATGAAGGCTATATCTATACAGACGGAAGCCTTGAATATAATGGCATTGCAATAGAAGACGGTAAATTTATTATGCCTGATGAACCTGTTACAATTACAGCAGAGTTTGTGTATAATGAGCATTATTTTGCTCTAAAAGATAAAATTACAGAAGCGACTGTTATCAAATTTAATGATTATACAGCAGTAAGCTATGAAAATCTGCAAACAGCAATTAATAATGCTAATAGCGTTCTTGAAAATCATATAACACAAGCGGTTTCTGAGCAACAAATCGAAGCATTACAAAATGCTATTGACAGTTTAGAAAATAAATACATTGTTTATATTTCTGTAGAGTATAGCCCAACATTATACATAGGCGTTGAATCACTAATTGATGAACTCGGTGTTTTAATTACCTATGATAACGGAACAACAGAATATGCAACTGAATTCACTGTAGAAGGTTTTGATTGTTGGCAATTGGGTGACCAAGAAATTACTGTTTATTATGGTGAGTTTTGTGCCAATACGGTTGTAACAGTATATCTAAGACAATTATATGAAGTATTTTATGAAGAAATCGCTGACCAACTATATCTTGGAGAAGGTACATATTACGAACCTAAGCCCGTAATAACTTATCCCCTTACCAATGAGATATTGGTTGAAAATGTGGATTATGTTTTATACTATTATGATAATTATGCACTTGGTAAAGCAATGATAGATGTTATGGGTATCGGTAACTATGAAGGTTATATATCAATCGAGTTTACCATCTATTGTGAGCATAATTATGAGATTGCCGAATACATAGCACCTACTTGTACAGAAAACGGTTATCGCAAAGAAATTTGCAGTATATGTAATGATGTAAAAGACCGTTATTACACTTATGTATTTACAGAAAATTTACCTGAATCTAAGCACAATTATGCCAATAACACAAATATTACTTATACCTATCAGGCAAATGGAGCTGAATCATTAGAATTATTATTTTCCGCTAACACTAAATTAGAAAATAATTGTGACTATATTTATATTTATGATATAAACGGCACGCAAATAGGAAAATATACAGGAACATCGTTAGCATCAAAAGTCATTAAAGTTATAGGAGATACAGTAAAAATCAAAATAACGTCTGACCGTTCTGTCACATATTATGGTTTTTCCTTAAATTCTATAACAGTAACATATCTTTATGAAGAACTTAAAGCCACAGGACATACTTTGAGCGATTGGGTTATTGTAAAAGAACCAACTATATATGAAGAAGGATTCAAACAACAGATATGTAATGTGTGCGGAGAGGTTGTAAATGAAGAAACTATTGCCAAATTGATTTATTACGGAGACACAAATGGCGATGGCGTAATTAGTGCTATTGACTTAGTAGAACTGCGTATTGCATTACTCACTTCATCAAATGATACCGAATATAACGAATCTTATGATGCTAATGGTGACGGTAAAGTTAATATTATAGATTTGGTTCGACTTAAAAAGTATTTGGTAGGTATGGATGTTCCACTTGGTCCTGAAAATACTGAAAACCAAACAGTAGAATTATTATCTCAACCAGCATATTTAGAGCAAAAAAGTATTGTGATTTGACCTAATCGCATACAAGATTTTCTAAAATTTATTTACCCCTATACTGCCTAACTGCGGTATAGGGGATTTTTTATTATTACTTGAAAGGCGGTGAAAATCATTAGATATATAACAAGTAATGCACAAAACAGAATACCACCACTATTGCAGTTATTTTTGTGGAGTTTAGTTGATGAAATGAATATTGAAAACAGAGACTATCTTCAAGTATTTAAATTAACAGTTCAAGACGGAAATCAACATATAAAGCATTTTCAAGAACAACCGAAATATAGCAAAGAATATACTGTTTTGTGCGATAATCCAGTAACAGAAAAGGTATATATCATTATCGAGGGTGATATACAAACAATGTTGTTAGCCGAAGATTATTAAAAACAGAAAGGAGCATACAAAAATGAAATATTTTCTAATTGGCTTTGTAACCACATTCACTATGCTAATAGCAACTGACAGAGTGCTATTAAAACATTCTAAAGAGGAGGCGGTTAAATGACATTCTTCGCCCTTACCAATGCCACGAAAATAGCAATAGAAATGTTCGTTTCGGGTGCTACGGCTGCTATATCACTCTATTGCGGCACAAAGACACCAAAGAACAGGAGAAAGCAATGGTAAAAGTAACTTGTATTAAAGACTTAGAAAACATCAGCGATTCAGGAGCAAAACACATAGCAGAAACTGAACTCAACAGGCTTCTCACATCATATCAAATTGACAATATTTCGTGCTACGGCTCGATATTTGTAATTGCGGATAGTTTGGAATTTGAAAATTATTCAGCATTAGGCTTAACCGAGCCTATTAACCAAAATTTTGAATTTGTTGATATAATACACATTAAGCAATGCAACCGTGAAGAAATCTATCTTTTCGGTTGCATTTTTCTTTATTGTGACCAAGCAGTCGATATTGTTGTAAATAAGTGCCTATTAACTGATGAACAGATAAAGCGTTTTTCAAGCAATATTCAAAACACAGAATATGAAATAAATATTGATACGGAGGATTTTTGAAATGAATACAGTAACACACAATTCTTGCATTGAAACAGAAATAATTTGCAGTCCCGATAATAAGAATACATATTGTATAACTAAACGATTAAAAGGGGTTGAGGGTGAAACAGGCATTATAGTTATGCTTTTCCCTACCCGAAATGCCGACAATATCAATGCTGATGACAGTACGCTAAATCACATTGTGGCACACCTATCCGATTTTGGTTTCAACGAGGTAAAGATTATAAATCTATTTTCCAAAGTAGTTAATGCCCGAATATCCGCAAGAGGTTTAGAGGTTGACAGAGAAAATATGAAATTTATAGATGATGTCATACTTACCGATAAAGACCTTAACAAGCAGAACTTTACTGTTGCTTGGGGAAATAGTATGGAGTCTTCTAAGGCAGTAAATGATAGCAAACGGCAAATAATTGAAATGTATCTTGATAAACTACCTAAAGGCAAAATATATCAAATTGTCTGCCCAGAGCGTGATATAACTGACGGAGCGTGTCATCCATTATTCTTAGGAATCAGAGCCAAGACAAGCAAATGGCGATTAATGGAATTTAATACCGATAAAATATTAGCGGACATTAAACCTACAGATAAAATTTCTAAAAAGCCGTCGGCATCGTCAGCACCGTCAGTAAAATTGAAATAATCACAATATGCAGTAAACGAGGGAGCGATATTTTTCGCTCTCTCAATGATATTTGCCCTTTATTTTTTTAATAAAATATGGTTTAATATTTATGAGGTGTTCAATGATGAAAGATGGATATGTGAAAAATCATCCCAATAAAACAACTTTTAGTTTACGAGAAATAATAACACAAGTAATGCCCGAAAACACATCGCAAACTACAGAGAATTATTACCGCCATAAAATAAGAATTATCCAACCTATTTTAAAAGTATTAGGTGTTGACATTAACTTGTATAAAACTTCATCTAATAAATATAAAATACCTGCCCTTTTAGCAGAATTGGTATATGTGCTTGCTGTTGAAGCCGAAAAGGACTCCTCACAAACCAGCAATCTTTCTTGTATAAAATATGAAGAATTAGACAAAATTTCTGTTGATGATAAAATTGATATTATAACTAATTTTTTTGATGAAATTTCAAAAGACTTTCCCAAATTAAAAGAAATTTGTGATTATAATAAGCAAATGTTTTTATGTTCATATAGATATTATATTTCTGTTGATTTAGCGATAGATAAATTAAATTCTATAAAAAATAAAATAGGCTTACCATTGATTGCATTTGACTATGAATCTATGAATAGTAAATTAGAAGAATATGATAAATGCCTTGAAAACAACTTAATCAAAGTAACATATAAAAACGGTGAAATCGAAACTTTGAAAAAGCCAAATAGCGAAAATACCCCTGTCTTTAATGAAATATCTAAATGCTTGTTTGGAATAAAGGGTACAACAAACTTTTTGCCTTATTTACAAGAAATGTTTGATTGTCTTGATAAATTAAGTGAAGAAATAGAAAATCTTCAAAAAGTTTTTTCATATATAACTGAATAAATTTAATATGAAATAATGAAAGAGGAAAACTCAAAATGGGTTTTCCTCTTTTTATGTGACACCAAAACTCAGTGTGGTGTCGTATACAAAATTAGCGTAATATTTTATAATGAATTTACAAGCTTCGAAGCAAAAGGTGCACCTTGAAAAATGAATATTGAAAGGATGGTTTTTATGAAACCTACTAAAATTACCACACCCGAAAGTGTGGCAGATAAAATCTTTAATTTGGCAGTTGACAAGTTAGAGGTTTACAAAGACCAAAATGGTGAATGTTATGCGGTAATTGAAAACGAGGTGTTGTATTTCAACAATGCCGATATGATTCAAAATCGTATGAGAAGTTTGTATTTTAAAAAGTACAACAAAACAGTTAAGAATACGGAAATTAAAACAGCATTTGAAACCTTATTATGTTGTGCAGAAAATTGCACAGAGGTAATTCCTGTTGCAGTTCGTATATACAGGGATAAAAATTCTATATACTATGACCTATGTAACAGTGAAAACCAAATTGTAAAATGCAGTATAAATACTCATAGGGTTATTACACCGAATAATAAGACTTTCTTTTTCAAAAGAGAGCCTACAATGAAATCTCAGGTAATACCTAATATGAAAGCTGATATAACAGAGTCAATCGAACTTTTATCGAATTTTTTCAATGTTGATGAAAATCAAAAGGTTTTATTGCCTGTATATATTATATCCGCTTTTATTCCTGACATTTCCCATCCTATACTAATTATAGAAGGCGAAAAGGGTGCAGGAAAAACAACTATGCAAAGAAATATTAGTGGTATTATACACCCTGTCAGTAAGGATGTTTTTGTTTTGCCTACGGATACAAATAATCTTGTAACGATATTGAGCAATAATTATTATTGTGCTTTTGATAATATCGGCATTATATCACCCGATATATGCAATGTGCTATGTCAAGCAGTTACAGGCGGTAGTTTATCAAAAAGAAAATTATACTCCGACAATACGGAGATAAGTATAAATCTTCGTAGGCTAGTAACACTAAACGGCATATCGATGCATATAAGACAGAGCGACCTTATGGACCGAGCAATTATGGTTAGACTTAACCGCATTGATAGTTCAAGCAGGGTTACAGAAGAAAGTCTTAAAAAAGAATTTCAAAATGCTATGCCTGACATATTGGGAGCAATATTTCAAATAATTAGTAAAACCCTAATAAGACTTAATAAAGTAAGCATTAAGAAATTACCAAGAATGGCTGATTTTGCCAAGTATGGCTACTGTATAGCAGAATCCATACAAAAAGGTTTAGGAAATGAGTTTCTTAAACAGTATGAGGAAAATCAGCAATTTGCTACGGAAAGTATAGTCGGTGATAACCCTGTTTTAGAATGTGTAAGATATATTCAGGAAAATGATGGTTATTTTAGAGGCAATATGACAAATCTTCTTCATAAAATGAATGAAATATTGCCTGAACTTTATATAGGCAGAAGATTACCGTATGGCTTTCCTACAAGTGCAAGTGTTCTATCTCGTAAACTTAGTACATATAAGTACGATTTGGATATGCTTGGTCTTAATGTTGAAATCGGTAGAGATACGGACAGATATGTTATTATCGGAAAACCAGAAAATCAGAAAATTGCCGTCGATACCGACGATATTGACGATAGTTTTGATATAAAAATATAATTTAAAGGAGTTATTTAAAATGAATGAAACTAATAATTTTTCAAACGAAAATAATACACAGGAGATTGAGTTTGCAAAACTTAAAGATGGTACGGATATTTCTATGTTATCTAATGATATGAGACGAGTTATTCGCTCTATGTCATATGAAGAATTCATACAATGGCACGATGCCTACAAAACAACAGCATTTTTTGCTGATGAAATGGAAAGTGGTAATCCATTGTATATTTGTTCGGGTGATTACATATTCCCTCAAAACATATATAAAATTTTTATAGGGTATATTGTTAGAGTTCGTACAAGAGAATGGGAAGGCAAGGAATATTTGTATTTAGATATTATTTTTGGAAAAAACATGATTAAAACCATACGCTGTATTCCTTCCTTGTTAAGTGATGTTGTTAGTACAGCGATTCGCAAAAAATTCGGTAGATTTTTTAATCCCGAAGATTTGATATATTCTTCAATTAGGGTAAAAGTAAAAAATACTTTAGATGAAAATAAAGAGGTAACATTTTCTAAAATAGTGTATGCACAAATATTCGGAGAGGAGATTTATAAATACTATAATGAAGCATTTAATGCTGTCGTAAATACTAATTGTGAATAAGATATTTGCCGTATGCGGAGCATATCTGCATACGGCGGTTTAAAGATAAATTTCAAGCACATATTATATTTAAAATAAAATGAAAGGAGCATTTTTACAATGTCAAGTATAATAAAAGTTAAGAACGGCAAGGGTGAGCATTGGAAGGCTATATATGATTTGCCTAAATTTGTGGATGGCACTCGCCACCGCACATCAAAGACTTTCCCAGTAGGAACACCGCTGAAAACAGTTAAAGAATTTGTTGCTCAAAAGGAACTTGAAGCAGTAAGAGGGTTATCACTCGAAAACAACCCAAAAATCACATTTGAAGAACTCGGCAACATATATTTTGATACATACACTAAATTTTTGAGTCCCTCAACGCAAAAAGGCTACAAAGCGGTTTATTATAATAGCAAACCGCACGGAGTCCTTAATTACTTAGGCAAAAGCCAAGTTAGAAACATAAAAACCCGAAACATTCAGGACTACATTAACCTATTATCGTCAAAGGTTTCTCCCAAAAGCGTGAGAAATTATGTGTTAATGCTTAATGTATTATTCGATTTGGCAGTAACAGAACATTTAATACAGCGTGAAGCCAATCCAATGCTCGGTAAGTTAGTATTGCCAAAAAATCAAAGAAAGCCTGTTGAAGCATATAATCTCGAAGAATTTTACTTATTGTTAGAACTTGCGGAGCAGGACGACAATCCAAACATAGAACTTATTATAAACTTAGCCTTATTGAGTGGCTGCAGACGTGGAGAGATGTGCGGACTCAAATGGTGTAATGTTGATTTTGAAGAAGGCTATATCAATATTGTTGAGAACAGAATAAGGGTAAATAAAGAAACTACAATCAAAGCACCCAAAACCCATTCTGGTACAAGAAAAATATACATACCGCAAAGGCTTATTAAAATATTGAAAAAATACCATATTCAATATATGCTTAACAAAATGAAATGCAAAGATTTTGTTGATAGTGATTATGTGATTGTTAAGGAAAACGGTGAGCCTTACACCCCACAAGGTATAACTAACTGTTATGTTAGATTTCTTGAAAGGCACAGCGATAAAATACGCTATCTTAAATTTCACGGACTTAGGCATACATACGCTTCTGTACTCATAGAGCAGGGGGAGAACCCTAAGACCGTACAGCATAACCTAGGTCATAGTGATGTTGCCCTAACTCTACAAATTTATAGCCACACATACGAGTCAGCACAGAAAAATGCGGCTATGAAATTAGATGAAACGATTGAGAATATCCGTAAGACAGGATAATAATCAAACCATATCTTTCTCGACAAAATATGTTAAATTTCTTGCCACTAATAAAAAATGATGGTATAATTATACAGACATTAATTTTATTAGGAGACTTTCTATAATGAGGTTAGTATATTTTTCTGTAACGAATTATCGTAGTATTACAACAGCTCATAAAATTAACCTTCAAAATTTAACAATTTTAGTTGGCAGAAATAATGAAGGAAAATCCAATATATTGACAGCACTAAATGTAGCAATGACTTTATTAATGCGTCATGGCAAAAGATATCACACATTACCACGTAATAGGTTTGGTAGAAATAATTATGATTGGGAACGTGATTTCCCAATACAATTACAAGACCGAAAAAATGGTTTAGAGTCTATCTTTAGTTTGCAATTCAAACTGGAAGGTGATGAGTTAATCGACTTCCATACCCAAACAGGTATACGTGGAAATGAAGAAATTCCTATTACTGTAAAAATTGGAAAGAACAATCAACCTAAAATCGAAGTTCCAAAGAGAGGTTCATCCGCATACAAAGAAAAGTCCGAACAAATTGCAGAGTTTATTTCCGAAAGGATTTCTTTTAACTATATACAGGCTGTTCGTACCGAAAGAATGGCTTTGAATGTTTTACAAGAAGTAATATATGACGAATTACATTCATTGGTTGATAATGAAGAATATAATAAATCAATAGCAAAAATCAATGAATTGCAACAAAATGCTTTAAATAAAATATCCTCTCAGCTAGTGGCTCCGTTAAAGGTGTTTTTACCACAATTAAAAGACGTACAAATAAAAAAATCAGTACAAGACTTTCTTGGCAATCCGTATGATAATAATTTTGATGTTATTATAGATGATGGAATACCTACAAGCATTAGTTATAAGGGAGACGGCATCAAAAGTCTTGCTGCATTGGCAATTTTAAAGGATAGAACAGCCAAACCTTCTGCCTCAATTATTGCTATTGAAGAACCTGAATCTCATCTACATTCGGGAGCAATACATAGTTTGGTAGAAGTAATTAATAAAATTTCCGAAAACAATCAGGTTATAATTACTACGCACAACCCACTGTTTGTCCAACAAAACAATATCAAATCAAACATAATTGTTAATTCGGGCACTGCGGATTCTGCAAAATCTATTTCTGAAATCAGAAATGTTTTAGGTGTACTACCATCTGACAATTTAAGAAATTCAAATTATGTTTTAGTTGTTGAAGGTGAAGACGATAAGATTGCTTTAACAAAAATTTTATCTAATTTAAGTGATAAATTAAAAGTTTCATTATCAAACAACACCTTAGTAATCAAATCTTTGGGTGGTGCAGGTAATCTATTGCACGATTTGGCAGATTTAAAAAATTGTATGTGCAATTATTTTGTTCTCTTGGATAATGATAAAGCGGGTACTGAGCATATAGATAGCGCTATAGAAAAGGGGTTATTAACCGAAGCAAATTACAAATTAACTATATGTAACGGTTCTCCAAATTCTGAATTTGAAGATTGTTTAAATATTAAATTATATAAAGATATACTTTTAAAAGATTTTGCTATAGATATAAACGTCAAAGAATTCAAAAACAACAAAAAATGGTCAGAAAGAATAAGAGATGTTAGGTTATCTCAGGGAGGTCGTTGGAATGACTCAATAGAACAAAGCATAAAATTAGCTATTGCCGAAGCTATTCCAACCGAAATATCAGACATATCAGATGTTTTGATTCAACAAAAATCAGGATTTATTTATTCTTTGATAACATCATTAGAGCAAATGTTAGAACATACAAATTAAGTATGTTTGAGGTTTTATTTGCACTTTAAAATTTTGCTAAAACTAAGCCTAAGCAAGTAAAATTTAAAATGACAAGTGCCTTTTTTCGTTAAACATAATCGTTATTTTGAAGTTTGGGAGCAAAATGGGAGCAAAAATAGAGTTTCAAAACTCAAATTTGAATAATTAAACCAAACAGGTGTCAATATCATTTGACACCTGTTAATTTTTAATATATAATATATTATGGGGTTTGTACGGGTTCGATTCCCATCACCCGCTCCAAAAATTAAAGCACTAACCTTTATGGTTGGTGCTTTTATTTTTTTGTATGTTATTCGATGGGAATCGAACAAGGAGCAATAAAAAACAGTCCGGTGGACTGTTTTTGCGACGCGGCAACGAGCACTAGCGAGGCGATAGGCGCGGGAGCGCCGAGACAAATTCCCATCACCCGCTCCAAAAAATAAAGTCGTACCTTTTGGTGCGACTTATTTTTTTATATAAAATAAAAATTCGTATCCCAAGCGGGCAATGACCTAAAATGCCGCACATAAATTTTATAATCACCCCGAAGACTTAAAACCGCTTTTGGCAATTTCAAGAAATCATCGGTCTTGTGATAAGCAGATACAAGCATTTTCGGTTTGCATTTTTTTATAGTTTCCCTCGCTCCCAAAATTGCGTTTTCCTCTTCGCCCTCTACATCCATTTTGATGTATGTTGCATTTTTACCCTTACAAATCTCGTCAACCGACAAAAACTCTATTTCGGTTTTACCCTTGTCGCTCGTAGAGTTTCTACCTCCACACATTGAAAATGGTGCAATTTTTACGCTATCACTTATTCCCGTATTAAAAAGTGTAACTTTTTTAAAATCTTTAGTATTAAAAGATAATTTTTTAAAGTTTTTAATGTCGGGTTCTACCGCAATTATCTCATTATAATCCTTTACTCTTTTAATGAAATCCAATACAGTATCACCTGTATATGCGCCAAGGTCAAGAAAGCTCTCATCATTTGACAGATGCAAAAATGTCTCATAAGGCTCGTTTTCATCTGCCTCGCAATCGAGCAAATACTCGATTTTTCCGCTTATCTTATACTTAATTATATTCAAAAAGGTCTTTTTCGACAAGTCATCTGCAAGACTGTTATAAATATCATCAAAATCGGACTTGTTTTGATTATAGTATTTTAAATCAAAAAGACCTCCTCCAACAACCGGAACTTCGGGAGCGTACAGCTCCTGCTCTGCTGCTATTTTTAATACATTTTGTCTGACATCCTGCCTTGCACTTCCAAAGCACAAAAGCACTATCATATCCCCGAATTTTTCCTTTGCTTGACTATAAGAAATAAGCTTTTTTTGATGGAAATATTTATCCCTAACAAAACCATCAGAGGCAAAAACACCTTGAAATTCTATACCGTTTTGTTCCAAAACATTTATAATTTTATCGGCACCGTTGCCCATACCATAAAGTAAAATCGGTTTTTTAGCTTCTTTTAAATACTGCCAAAGCTCTCTTTCCATAGTCTCACCTCACAAAGCTGATTATAGTTAGTATAATATAAACCGAAAATAAATACAAGTTTAATTAAACAAATCTTGCACAATAGGTCAAAATGTGTTAAAATCTTAATGATAATTATATTTGACAGGAGAATTACACTATGAAAAAAGTTCTTTCTTTTGACTTTGGTGCCTCAAGTGGCAGAGCAATGCTCGCTTCCTTTGACGGTGAAAAAATTTCGATGCAGGAAATCCACCGTTTCAGCAACGATACCGTTATCGTAAACGGTACAATGTATTGGGACATTTTAAGACTTTTCTTTGAAATTAAAACAAGTATTTCAAAAGCTGTTAATCAAGGAGGCTTTGACGCTATCGGTATTGATACCTGGGGTGTTGACTTCGGTCTCATTGACAAACGTGGAAAGCTCATTTCTAACCCTGTTCATTACAGAGATTTGCGTACAGAGGGTATTCCAGAAAAGGTTTTCGAAGAAATTTCCAAAGATGAAATTTACAAGCACACAGGCATACAGTTTATGAGAATTAACACTCTCTATCAGCTTATGTACTTAAAGTATAACGAACCCGAGGCACTTGAAAATGCCGAAAAATTACTTCTTATCCCCGACCTTTTTGCATATATGCTTACAGGCGAAATGAGAGCAGAAGCAAGTATTGCTTCAACTACAAATTTGTACAACCCCAACACTAAAGATTGGGATTTTGAGCTTATAGAAAAATTAGGTCTTCCTAAATCACTTTTCCCCGAAATCATCAAATCCGGCGAAATTATCGGTATGCTTTCCGATGAAATTTGTGAAGAGCTTGGTTGCCAAAAGGTTCCCGTAATTGCAGTAGCCGAGCACGACACCGCTTCTGCTGTTGCGGCAACACCCGCAGTCGATGATGGTTTTGTTTACATAAGCTGCGGTACATGGAGCCTTTTCGGAATTGAAAATGACAAGCCGATTATAAATGAAGAAAGCGCAAGACTTGACTTTACAAATGAAGGCGGTTTTAAGGATACTGTTCGCTTCCTTAAAAATATTATGGGACTTTGGCTCATACAAGAATCACGTCGCCAATGGAAGCGTGAGGGTGAGGATTTAAGCTTTGCTACACTCGAACAGGAAGCGCTCGCCGCAGAGCCCTTCAAAAGCTTTATAAATGTTGATGATCCCAGCTTTGAAACTGCAGGAAACTTGCCAAAGCGTGTTTGCGAATATTGCGAAAAAACAGGTCAGTATGTACCACAGACACGTGGCGAAATTATGCGTACCATCTATCAAAGTATTGCGATGAAATACAAATATACCTTCAATATGCTTAACCGCTTAAACGGCAACAAATATAACAGCATCAATATGTTAGGTGGCGGTATTAAAGATACTTTACTTTGCAAAATGACTGCCTCCGCTTGTAATGCCGAGGTAAAAGCCGGACCGACCGAAGCTACTGCTATGGGTAACATCGGTGTAGCATACTATGCTTTAGACGAAATCAAAGACTTTAAGGATTTGCGTCGTGTAATCTCTGCTTCTACTGACATTAAGCAATATGCACCCGAAAATGCTGCCGATTGGGAAAAGGCCTATGAAACCTACTTGAAGGTAATAGGTTATACTGACTAATCTTTCGGAAATATGTGTATAAAAGCCCGAAGATTTTCTTCGGGCTTTTTTGCTTAGCCTAAGCAAACACGAATAATCCGAATCTGCCTTAAAGGGCAGTTTTTAGGCGGCTTTCGGCTCATTGTCACGTATAGACGTTAGCCTTATACGCTTCGCTTAACCAAAATTAAAAAATTGTCAAAACTTTGCATCAAAAAAATACATATTTTGGAGTTACTATATGTTTAGAACACTAAACGAACACAATTTAGAAAAATATGGCTGTAAGGTTTATAAACTATCTGTTGATGCGGGGTTTTCCTGCCCCAACAGAGACGGAACAAAGGGCCACGAGGGATGCATTTTTTGTTCTGAAAAGGGCAGCGGTGAATTTGCCGAAAGCATAGGCACTGTAACAGAAAAGCTCGAAAAAGCAAAGCAACGGGTAGCTCACAAAAACAAAAGTGGAAAATATGTTGCATATTTTCAATCATTTACCAATACCTACGCACCGATAAAAGTCCTCGAAAAATTATATTTTGAAGCAATTTCCCCCGAATACATAGTAGGCTTATCTATTGCCACAAGACCCGATTGCTTGTCGGATGAAACTGTAGCCTTGCTCAAAAAAATAAACAAAATCAAACCCGTAACAATAGAGCTTGGACTTCAAACCTCAAAGGAAAGCAGTGCCGAATATATAAGACGAGGATATAAAAATGAGGTTTATCTCGATGCGCTCAAGCGCCTTAAAGCTGTCGGCATTGAGGTGGTTACACATATCATTATAGGACTTCCCTTTGAAACCGAAGAGGATGCCGTGAAAACTACCGAATTTGCAGTAAAAGCCGGAACAGACGGTATTAAATTTCATCTTTTGCATGTGTTAAAGGATACCGACCTTGAAAAAGAATATAAAGCTCGGATTTTTAATACCTTATCACTTGAAGAATATGCGCAAATACTGAAAAAATGTATAGACGTTCTTCCTTGTAACGTGACCGTACACAGAATTACTGGTGACGGAGATAAAAAAACCCTAATTGCTCCCTTATGGTCAGCCAACAAAAAACAGGTTTTAAATTATCTCAATAATTTTTTGAAATAAAATAATTGAAAACAGTGGATAAAAGTGGTATAATTAATTATTATTTTTTAGTTTGTGTTAAGAGGTAACGTTATGAAAATTAAAATTGCAATCGTTGGCTATGGAAATTTAGGTCGTGGAGTAGAATGTGCAGTAAAGCAAAATGATGATATGGAGCTTTACGGAATATTTACAAGACGCTCTCCCGATACGGTTAAGACCTTAACAGGCGTTCCTGTTTTTCATATTGACAATATTTTAGAACACAAAGGTAATGTTGACACACTTATTATATGCGGCGGTTCAGCAACAGATTTACCTGTGCAAACACCTTACCTTGCCGAGCATTTTAACGTGATAGACAGCTTTGACACACACGTAAAAATACCCGAACATTTCGATAATGTTGACAAATCTGCAAAGCTTGGAAAAAACATCGCTATGATTTCAGTAGGTTGGGATCCCGGTATGTTTTCCCTTAACCGACTTTTAGCCGAAGCAATTTTACCCTGTGGCAATGATTATACCTTCTGGGGCAAGGGTGTCAGTCAAGGTCACTCCGATGCAATAAGAAGAATTGACGGTGTAATAGATGCACGTCAATACACAATTCCCGTCGAATCTGCGGTAGAAAGTGTCCGCCAAGGCGAAAACCCCGTTTTCTCAACCAGAGACAAGCACACAAGAGAATGCTTTGTAGTGGCAGAAGACGGTGCCGACAAGGAAAGAATTGAAAAAGAAATTGTAACAATGCCTAATTACTTTGCCGATTATAATACAACAGTGCATTTTATTTCTATGGAGGAAATGAAACAAAATCACAGCGGTATTCCTCACGGCGGTATGGTTATAAGAAGCGGAAAAACGGGATTAAACGGTGAAAACACCCATATAATCGAATACAAGCTGACGCTTGACTCAAATCCCGAATTTACCTCATCGGTGTTGGTAGCTTATGCCAGAGCCGCTTATAAAATGAGCAAAGACGGCATTTACGGTTGCAAAACTGTTTTCGATGTGGCGCCGTCGTACCTTTCTCCCTGCTCTCCTGAGGATTTAAGAAAACGTATCCTTTAGTTTACTTCAAAACAGAAAAGAGTGATGATATGAATCGTAACAACCTTAAAAACGATATTACACCCGAGATTGAAACTTATTGTAATAATTGTATAACCAATTCCAAAATTGACCCTGCACTTTATATTGAACATAAAGTAAATCGAGGTCTTCGTGATTTAAACGGCAAAGGTGTCCTTACAGGACTTACAGAAATTTCTGATGTTATCTCAAAAAAAATAGTTGACGGTGAGGCTATTCCTTGCGAGGGTGAGCTTTATTACAGAGGCTATCCTGTAGAGGATTTGGTAGAAGGTCTTAAAACCGATAACCGTTTTGGTTTTGAGGAAATAATATATCTTTTGCTTTTCGGCAAGCTACCGACGAAACAGGAATTAGAAGAATTTAAGAATATTTTATTTTCTTACAGACCTTTGCCCGATAACTTTGTACGTGATATTATTATGAAGGCTTCATCCACAGATTTGATGAATTCTCTTGCCAGAAGTGTTTTGACCCTTTATTCTTACGACCCAAATCCCGATGACACTTCTATTCCCAATCTTTTGCGTCAATGCTTACAGCTTATTGCCCGTTTGCCACAGCTTGCGGTTTACGGATACCATGCATATAATTATCACACAAAGAGAAGCAACAGCTTTTTTATTCATGAACCCGACCCCAAGCTTTCTACTGCAGAAAACATTCTTTATATGCTTCGTATTGACGGAAAATACACCGAGCTTGAAGCAAAAGTGCTTGATATGGCTCTCATTCTCCACGCCGAACACGGTGGCGGCAACAATTCAACCTTCACAACACACGTTGTTTCCTCCTCAGGAACCGACACCTATGCCGCTATTTCGGCAGCACTCGGTTCTCTGAAAGGACCAAAGCACGGAGGAGCTAACATCAAGGTTTCGGGAATGTTTGATAATATTAAGGAAAATGTCAAGGACTGGAGCGACAGGGAAGAAGTATTTGAGTATCTTTCAAAAATCCTTCGCAAAGAAGCTTACGACAACGCCGGACTTATATACGGTATCGGTCATGCAATTTACTCTATTTCCGACCCTCGTGCCAAGGTGTTCAAAAAGTATGTGAAAAGCCTTTCAGAAGAAAAAGGACTTACGAAAGAATTTGAGCTTTATAACTTGGTTGAGGAATTGGCACCTGCCGCAATCGCAAAACAACGTAAAATGTACAAAGGCGTTAGCGCCAATGTAGATTTTTACAGTGGCTTTGTTTACGATATGCTCGGACTTCCACGTGAACTCTTTACACCGATTTTTGCAATCGCTCGAATTGCGGGTTGGTCGGCTCACAGAATCGAAGAAATCAATAATGCCGGTAAAATTATTCGTCCCGCTTATATGGCGGTGCAACCTCATAGAGATTACATTAAAATGGAAGATAGATAATATCATAGCCAAAACAGTGCCTAAAATTTTTAGGTACTGTTTTTTATCTCTATTGCATTTTTTATTATTAGATGATATAATTACTATAGCAAAGTAAGGAAAGGAGACAGTATATTTTATATACTGAAACAATGTTATGCTATTTTGTGAAAAATGTGGCAACCAAATTGAAGACGGCGCAACCTTTTGCGGTGCTTGTGGTGCTCCTGTAAATGTGGTTGATGAACCTCAAACAGCACCTCTTACTGAAGAAGTTGCTCCTCAAGAAGAAAACATCCCCATGGAGAATTTTTCCGACAATGAAGAATCAAACAATAAGAAAAAGAGACGTATGCCTACTTGGGCTAAAATCTCAATACCGGTTGTGGCAGTAGCTCTTGTTGCCGTAATTGTTTTAAATATTGCAACCATTTGGGGCACCCTTTTAAGATGGGTAGGCTCAGGTGAATCTTATTTCCGTTTTGTTCAGTCAAAAGGAATTGAGGAAATGAGTGAAAACTTTATTGAGAATTATTATTCCGCAAGAACGGAAAATAAAGAATTTAAAACCACTCTTTCTATGGGTGTGACTGTTGATGAAAGCATCGGCGAAACGATTTTTGCTGAAAATGAGGAAATTTTAAAGCTTATAAACGATGTTGAGTTTGTTACAACCTTAAATTCTCAAAATGAAAAGTTCGGTGCCGATGTTGCACTTAATCTTTCAAATAAGAAAATACTTTCTCTTGAAACTATTCTTGATGCAGGAAACGATTTTGTTTATTTTACAGTTCCCGAAATAATTGATACATATTTGAAGGCTAACCTCGATTTAGATGAGGCAGACGTTTCATTTGATGTTTTAGAAAAAGCTTCTAAAGCATTACCTGAAGATGATGATTTAAAAGAGCTTATCGAAAATTACACCACATTGATTTTCGATTGTGTCGAGGATGTTGAAAAAGAAAGCTACACCTTGAAAATTGACGGTATTGAGCAAGACTGCACAAGTCTTTCTTTTGAAATTACCGATGAATTGGCAACCGATATGGCAAAAGCCGTTTTAGAGGAAGCAAAGGATGACGAAATCATTAAAAAAGTAGTCAAGGACATTGAAGAAGCCGTAGGCACAGATGAAGATGCTTATGACGAATTTATCGAAGCTGTTGATGAAGCATTAGAAGAGCTTAAAGACTATGAATCAGAGGATATTACCTTTGCAGAAATTACAGAATATGTAAATCGCTCTCACGAAATCATCGGTTTTGAGATTGAAGTTGAAGACCAATCTGTTTTCTTTGCAACAGCAGTCGATGGCAATGAGGTTGCCGCCGAAATCAACTTCCTTGATGAGGTTGTACTCGTTGGTAAAGGAAACATTGAAGACGACATATTATCCGGCAAATTCACTCTCGAAGCAAACGATAGCAAGCTCGCAGAGGTTAAGCTTACAAATTGTGATGTTGAATTAGCAGAAAAAGGCTTATTTGCAGGCAATATTAAGCTTTCTCTATTAGAAGATGGCATTGATATGCTTGAAAGCCAAGGCGCTGAAATGGCTTCTGCGCTAAAGCTTTTAAACCCAGCAATCGAAATTGATGTTAAGCGCCCCAACGATAACAAGTGTGATATAAAGCTGAATCTCTTAGGCTCCTCTAACACAGTATTGTTTGGAATTGATGCTTCTGTTGAAACAAGTGACAAATCCTCAAATATTAGCGTTCCCAAGGATGCAATCGACATTGAAGATGAAGAGGCTCTCGCTCAATTAGCCACATCAATTGACTTTGAAAAGATTCTTGAAAATCTCAAGGATGCAGGCGTACCCGAAGAGCTGTTTGAAGCACTCTCTCAACTTGCCGGATTAGCAACCACCGTTCCCGATGCTTATGGTTATGGCGGTTATGACGATTATGACGATTATTATAATGATTATGGTTCAGATGATAGTCTTGATGGTGCTTTTGAATATCCCGAAATTGATGAATATGACACTTGGTAATCAACCAACTTGATTTGAAAACCCACGCCCGGACGGGCAGGGGGTTTATGGATTTTATTCTAATGTTTGCTTTTTGATTTTAAATATCATTCTTAAAATACTGCTTAAAAATTTCGGACTTTTAACAAGGACTACTTTCATACCGCTTCTCCCCTACTTATATTTGGAGCAAGGCAAACAAAGTATTATTACCCAAATACCTAAAGCTGCTACTAAAAATCGTGGTGGGCAAAAACAACTCACGAGCAACCCACAAGCAAATGTAAGTGCTAACACACCCTTATTAAAACCATTACGGTTTCGCATATAGGTCCTCCTTTTTGTGCCTTTAATACATTATATTAAAAACACAAAAAAAGGTTACCGCATTTTTTTATTTGGCTGCCAAGGCTTTAAATCCTTCATTTCTGTAAAAAGCTGACAATAAGATTCGTGTCTTGTTTTTTCAATTTTTCCACTTTCGAGTGCTTCTATTACAGCACATCCGTTCTCCTTTGTGTGAGTACAAGAGGTGAATTTGCAATCGCCTAAATACTTCTCAAAATCGGGAAAACAATATTCCAAATTTTCTTTAAGCTCAAAGTTTTTCATTTCAAGCTCTAAGGAAGAAAATCCGGGAGTATCAGCAATATATCCGCCAAAGGGTAGCTTGTAAAGCTCGGTGTGGCGAGTGGTGTGACGACCTCTGCCTAACTTTTCACTGACGTTTCCGGTCGCAATATCGTCATTTCCGAAAATAGCATTTAAAACGCTTGACTTTCCAACACCTGAATTGCCCGTAAATACCGAAAAACAATCCTTCATTTCAGGTTTCAGTTCTTCAATTCCAAAAGAATCCTTTGCCGAAATAACAAAGGTTTTAAACCCTGCGTTGTGATAAACCGAGCGTATTTCATCAAAAGAGCCCATATCGCATTTATTAAAAACTATAATCGGCTCAATGTTATTAAAGCTCGCAATAACGGTCATTTTATCAATCAGATATGTGTTAGGCTCGGGATTGGAAAAAGCTGACATTATAAATAGTTTGTCAATATTCGCAACCGGCGGTCTTATAAGACTGTTTTTTCTCGGCAAAATTTCATCCACAACGCCGTTATTATCTGTCGTTTTTTGAAACACCACATTGTCGCCGACCATTGGGGAAACTCCTATTTTACGGAAGTTTCCCCTCGCTTTACATTCAAAAATTTGACCGTCACACGCCACATAATAAAAGCCGGATAATGCTTTAATAATTCTACCCTTCATATTATTTATATGTCACTGTAGGCTCATAATCGCCTGCTGTTGCAGTCACGGTACAAATTTCACCGATTCCCTCGACATAAACCGAATAGGTAGTATTTTTATCCTTTGTTCTGACATTAGCAAAGGTATAGGTCTTATCTCCCAAAACCTCTCCGCCAAAGCCATTAACTGTAGAACCTCTTTGTAAAAGCTTAACCTTATACAAAAGACTCGGGTTTATTCCCTCTACCATTGTCAAATCAACATCAAAATCAAACTCATATCCAACAGCAACATAAATTTTAACCTTTGAGCCTTCAGGCAATTCCTTGCCGATATCATCCTGCTTTACAACATAACCCAAAGGCTGTTGTGAATTCGACAAATCAAGGTAAACCTCCTCGATTACAACCTCGAATTTTGCATATTCAAGCTCATCAATGGCTTTTTGCTTTCCAAAATTCACGACATCAGGAACTTTAATATTCTTAACACTTTTGCTGCTTTGTACATAGATAGTGATTTTACTTCCCTTTGCAACTGTGGTATTTGCGACAGGATCGGTTCTTATTACTGTTCCCGGGTCAAAGCCTTCTTCCTCAATCTCCTCGACCTCAACCTTAAATCCGTTTAGCTCCAAATCCTTTTTTGCTTCAAGATAGGGCTTTCCGGTGTAATCTTCAATTTTTATTCTGTCTTGACCAAGGCTTACGTGAATAGTAATTTTCACGCCCTCCTTAACCTTAGAACCGGGGGTTATTGACTGTCTGAAAATCTCGCCGTGTTCATATTCATCATTTAGCTCCCATTTGACCTCAAAATCATAAAGCTCCTCATAATCGCTGTTATCCACTTCATTGGTCCAGCTCATTCCGACAAAATTCTTACATTCAAATTCTTCTGGGGTTGATGAAAACAGCTTCGGCAAGAAGATAATTGCCAAAATAATAAGAACTATAACAAGAGTTGTTGCAACACCTGCCAAAACCGGAATCATAAAGCTCTTTTCCTTCTTTTCTTCTTCGGTGTCTTCATCTTGATTTTCGGCACTGTCTGTTGGAGTAACTACAGGAATATCCCCGACATAACGTGTAGGAGAGTCGTCAACAAAATAACTGTATTCAAATGTTAGAGCAGGATCTTTTCTAAAGGATACCAAATCACAAAGCATTTCAGCTGCCGATTGATAACGTCTTTCAACCGTTTTTTGCATTGCGTGCATTGTGATTTGCTCAAGACCAAGCGGTATTGAGCTGTTAATTTCACTCGGAAGCTGTGGGTCACGCTGTAGCTGCATAATAGCAACCGAAACTGCACTGTCTGCTTGGAAAGGAAGCTTTCCTGTAAGCATTTCATAAAGCATCACACCCACAGAATAAACATCGGCTTTTTCGTCAGTCTTTTCCCCTCGTGCTTGTTCAGGACTGATATAGTGTACAGAACCGATTGCTTTATCGGTGATTGTCCTTTGGTCACTGCGGGCAAAACGTGCAATACCAAAATCGGTAACCTTTATCGTGCCATCAGGAAGAACTATAATATTTTGCGGTTTTACGTCCCTATGAACAATACCTTTATCGTGGGCATGTTGAAGTCCTTTTAAAATCTGAACAGTAAAATGAACCGCATCGTTCCAACGAAGGCTTCCCTGTCGCTCAATAAACTCCTTTAAGGTAATACCGTCAATATACTCCATTACAATATATTGAATAAGATCACCAAAGCTTACATCATAAACATTTACGATATTGGGATGCGAAAGCATTGCGATAGCCTTCGACTCGTTTTTAAATCGACGTAAAAATTCTTCGTTTGAAGTAAATTCTTCCTTCAAAATTTTAACGGCGACAGTTCGGTTTTCCTGGTTGTCTCTGGCCTTGTAAACCACAGCCATACCACCTACACCGATTATTTCCTGTATTTCATATCTACCGTCTATTCTTTTTCCGACAAATTTATCCATAACAAAATTTCCTTTCTGTTATCACTCGTTTTTAAGGACTACAACGGTGATATTGTCGCCACCGCCACCATTATTGGCCAAATCAACAAGTCTGTCCGCAACATCAAAATCAAAGCTTAAAAGTTGTGCTTTTATATCATCCTCTGTCGCATAAGACGTAAGACCATCTGTGCAAAGTAAAATCAAATCACCCTTGTCTATTACAACAGTATTGATGTCGGGCATTACATTTTCCTCTGCTCCCAAAGCTCTTGTAATAACATTTTTTCGTGGATGAACCTTTGCTTCACTTGAAGTAATTTTTCCGGTTTCCACTAAAGACTGAACTATTGAATGGTCACGTGTAAGTTGTATCAAATCGTTTTTAACAAGATAAGCCCTGCTGTCACCTACGTGAGCAATAACCGCAATATTATCTTTAATAAGCGTAACTACAACCGTTGTTCCCATTCCTGAAAGACTTTCATCTTTAAGTGCCATTTCGTAAACCTCAATATTGGCACTCTCAATCGCATTTCTAAGCATTTTTTCAATATCAACAGAATCCATACTTATTCTGTAAGAATGGACAATGTAATCAGAAATTGTTTTAACTGCTGTTTCGCTTGCGATATTTCCGGCATTTGCCCCACCCATACCATCACATACTATTGCGAAAGCTGCACCGTTTTCAAGCTCGGCCGCAACAAAAACGTCTTGGTTTGTATGCCTTTTGATACCTTTATCCGTTTTACTGAATATTTGCACTTTTTTCACCTTCTATCTTACTACGGAGCTGACCACAGGAAGCATCAATATCCGCTCCCAAGGTTCGCCTTATTGTAGCGTTTATTCCCCTGTCTTCAAGCATTTGCCTGAATTTTAAAATTCTATTTTTATCCGGCTTTTTGAAAGTATTTTCTTTAACCGGGTTAGCGGGTATAAGATTTACGTGACACATAATGCCCTTAAGCCTCTTTGCCAGCTCATCGGCACATTTTTCACTGTCATTTACATTTTCTATCAAGGCATACTCAAAAGAAATTCGCCTTGTTGTGACCTTTTGATATTCTTTACAAGCATTTAATAAAGCCTCTATATTCCACTTTTTGTTAACCTTCATCATAGAGCTTCTAATCTCATCATTAGGTGCGTGAAGTGAAATTGAAAGAGTGATTGGGAAATTATAGGTTGCAAGTTTTTCGATTCCCGTAACCACACCAGAAGTCGAAAGAGAAATATGTCTCATTCCGATGCCTAGTCCCTTTTCATAACCGACAAGCTCTAAAAACCTCACAGAATTATCAAAATTGTCAAGCGGCTCGCCCATTCCCATCATAACGACATTGGAAATTCTGACGCCGTTATCCTTAGACGCTGCCATTATTTGCGACAGCATTTCCGAAGCGGTGAGGTTTCTTTTAAGTCCGTTTAATCCTGATGCGCAAAAGCTGCATCCCATTCGACAACCAACTTGTGTTGAAATACAAACTGTAAACCCGTGCTCATACTTCATAAAAACACTTTCGATATATTCACCGTCAAACAGCTTAAAAAGATATTTTACCGTACCATCTATTTTAGAACAAAATCTTTTTTCTATTGTGACATTTGCAATATAACAGCTCTCTTGCAAAATATCCCGCAGGTTTTTCGGAATATTTGACATTGCGTCAAAGCTCTCTACGCCCTGCTGCAGCCAATCAAAAATTTGCTTTGCCCTAAATTTTGGTTGATTTAGGTGCTTGAGCATTTCCTCAATCTCTGCTACAGTCATAGACTTAATATCGGTTTTTGACAAAAAGGTGTATCCCCCTTTTAGTTGGCTTTTTGAATTAGTGCATAATAGAATCCGTCTGTTTTATCTATGTGCGGCATAAGTGTTTTTTCGCACACTAAAGAAAATTCCTCGTTCTCCTTTAAAAAATTGAGAACAGCGTTTTCGTTTTCTTTCTTTCGTAAGGTACAGGTAGAATACAGTATCCTACCGCCCTTTTTAAGATATTTTGCCGCATTATTTAATATGTTTTTTTGTATTGCTTCAAGCTCGCAAAAATCTTCTGCTTGCTTGTACTTAATGTCAGGTTTCCTTCTGATTACGCCAAAGCCCGAGCAAGGAACATCACAAAGGACGGCGTCAAATTCACCTAATGCTCCATCAAAAACGGTAGCATCACAAACCTTTGTTTCTATAATATCGGTTCCAAGCCTTTTTGCACCCTCTTGAATTAGTGATACTCTATGAGGATACAAATCGCAAGCGATAATCTCACCCTTATTTTGCATATACTCTGCCATTGTGAAGGTTTTTCCTCCGGGTGCAGCACAAATATCTAGTATTCTCTCGTTTTCGATAGGCTTTAAAACAGAAATCGCTCTTTGTGATGCTTCATCCTCTATATGAAAATATCCTTTTTGAAAAAGTTCATTTTTATTAAGGTCAATTCCCTTTTCCAAAATAAGACTGCTGTCGCAGTTACCAAAGCTTGCTTTTATACCAACGTTTTCAAGCTCTGCCTTTAAAGCATCTCTGTCTGTTTTAAGAGTGTTAACTTTAAGGGTGAAGGGTGCCGGTTTAAGACTTTCCTCCAAAAGACTGACGGCATTGTCAACACCGTAATCCTCGACAAAGCTTTCTACCATATACAAAGGCGCCGAATATCTTATAGAAAGTGAGTTATTACTGTTATCCGTCGGCAAAAGATTATCACTTCTCAAAACCGAACGCAAAACCGCATTTACAAAGCCTGCATTTCGGCTTTCCCTCGATTTTTTGATAAGCTTTACCGCTTCATTTACTGCCGCACTTTCCGGAATTTTATCCATAAACATAATCTGATAAAGTGCACATCTTAAAACATTTAAGGTAAAGGGTGCTGTTTTCTTTATCGGCGTTTTCAAAAATTTTGAAAGCAGATAATCGAGTGTGATTTTTCTGTCCAAAGCTCCATAAACCAACGCCGAAACAAAAGCTTTGTTTTCAACACTTAAATCAGTATCTTTAAAAAATTCGGATAATGCGATATTTGAATAAGCGCCGTTTTTTTCGATTTTTATCAAAATATTTACAGCAAGCTTTCTCGGATTAGTCATTACTGCCACCAACAAATCTATCTAATTGTGGCTTTTTACCGCATAAAAACTGCTTTGCATTCATTTTTGATTTTCCTTCGGGACTTATTTCGAGAAGCGATACAGAAGTATTGTCTTTACAAGAAATAACAAGCTCACCCTCATTTTTTATAATATATCCGCCTGTGCTTTCTGTTTTGTCAGAAGCCTTGGCTTTTATAACCTTAATACGCTTTCCATCAAGGAAAAAGTAAGCACAAGGCCAAGAATAATAACCTCTTACAGCGCATACAACTTCATTTGCCGTCATATTTTGAAAATCGAGAAACGCCATTTCCTTTTTAATAATCGGTGCGTATGTTGCCTGTGCCTCATTTTGAGGAATAGGTGTAATCTCACCCTTTTCCAATTTAGAAAGAGTTGAAACCATTAAATCGGCGCTTATAACCGATAATCTTTCAAAAAGCTCCTCGGCGGTTTCCTCACTTCCTATTTCCACCTCGACAGTTTCTAAAATATCACCTGTGTCCATACCTTCGTTCATAAACATTGTCGTAACACCGGTTTTTTCTTCCCCGCATACAATAGACCATTGAATAGGCGAAGCACCTCTGTATTTCGGCAAAAGCGAAGCGTGACCGTTAACGCAGGCAATTTTTGGTATATCTAAAATGCTTTTAGGTAAAATTTTACCATAAGCCACAACCACAATAACATCGGGCTCTAACGCTTTTATTTGCTCAGCTACTGCCTCGTTCTTCATACTTTCGGGTTGAAAAACAGGAATATTAAGCTGTGTCGCCTTTTCCTTTACAGGTGTCGGCATTATAATTCTCTTCCTGCCGACCGGCTTATCGGGTTGACTGAATACCGCTAAAACATTGTGTCCCGCTTCAACTATTTTTTCAAGGGTTGGCACGGCATAGTCGGGTGTGCCCATAAAAATTATTTTCATTTCTTACCTGCTCTGTCTATATAAAGTACACCATCAAGGTGGTCAATTTCGTGACAAAAGGCACGAGCCTTCAGACCCTCACCTTTAACAACAATATTCTCGCCATATCGGTTTTGAGCACGAACAGTAACGAACATAGGCCGTGTCACTTCTTCATATCTGTCAGGAATAGAAAGACAACCTTCACTTCCTGTCTGCTCCCCGCTTTTCTCTATAATTACAGGATTTATAAGCTCAACCAAGCCATCCCCTGTATCTACTATGCAAAAACGCCTTAAAATTCCAACCTGAGGAGCAGCAAGTCCTACTCCCTCTGCTTTATACATCGTTTCCTTCATATCATCGAGAATTTGTGCTAATTTATCATCAAAGGTCATTTGTGTTCTGCAAACCTTGCGAAGCACATCATCGCCGATTTTTACTATATTTCTAACTGCCATTATTTCCTCCGTTTAGCCAAAACATTTAAATCATCGTTTCGGGATTTATGTCAACCGAAACCGATGTATCACGAATCTGCTTAATATCGAGAGCTGCCTTTAACATCTCCCTGAAATCTGAATTGTTTTTACACTTTATAATCATTCTAAAACGATAGCGGTTATTAACCTTTACGACAGTCGCCGCCGATGGTCCTAAAATAATCAGTTTTACATCTTTGTATTTTGTGTTTATCAGATTTTTTATATTTTCAAAAACCTCGTGAATTGCCTTGCTTGCAAAGTCGGATGAAACAGACTGTGAAGAGACAACACAAATATCGCAAAAAGGCGGATAAACCATAAGGCGTCTCAGCGAGATTTCCTCATCATAAAAACTGTCATAATCCTGATTTTTTGCAAGTGTTATAACGTTGCTGTCGGGGTTTTGAGTTTGTATTATTGCAAGTCCCTCGTTATCGCCTCTGCCTGCTCTGCCGATTACTTGAGTCAGAAGCGAAAAGGTACGCTCAAAGCTTCTGTAATCCTCGCTGTAAGCCGCCGCATCAGCGCCAAGCACACCTACTAAAGTGACATTGGGAAAATCAAGTCCCTTTGCCACCATTTGAGTGCCCAAGAGAATATCATACTCTCCTTTTGCAAAAGCACTTAAATAGTTCCCATAGGAATCTTTCGCCAAGGTGCTGTCGGCATCGAGTCGCAAAATTTTGGCATTTTTAAAAAGTGCCGATATTTCCTCCTGTGCCTTTTGAGTGCCGAGTCCCGTAAATTTGAGATGTTCGCCTTCACATTCGGGACATTTTGAGGGCTTTTCAACCGAATAACCGCAATAATGACACATAAGCCGATTATTTTTCGAGTGGTATGTCATAGAAATACTGCAATTAGGGCAAGTCGCCACATACCCACACTCAGGACAGGAAATATATGTGTTGTGCCCTCTGCGGTTAAGAAGCAATATTGCTTGCTTTTTGCTCTTTAAGGTTTCACTTAAGGCTTCATAAAGAGTATTTGAAATGCTTCCGGTATTACCGTTCAAGATTTCCTTTTTCATATCAACCGTGACCGTCTCGGGCAAAACTGCATTACCGAAACGGTGGGATAATTTATACAAACTGTAGCTACCGTTTTTAGCTTTGGTAAAGCTCTCAACCGATGGAGTAGCTGAAGCCAAGCACAAAAGTCCCTTGTTATAGAACGCTCTGAACTTTGCCAAATCACGTGTGTGAAAACGTGGAGTTTTTTCAGATTTGTAGGTATGCTCCTGCTCCTCATCAATGATTATAAGTCCAAGATTTTTAAATGGTGCAAATATTGCGCTGCGAGTACCGATTGCGATAAGTGCTTTGCCTTCCTTAACACGCTTCCATTCATCCATTCGCTGACCTAAGGAGAGTCCGCTATGAAAAACCGCAATCTTATCGCCATAGCGTTCGGTAAAAATGCCGATTAGTTGTGGAGTTAAAGCTATTTCCGGCACCATTACAATAACGCCCTTATTATCATCAATCACCTTGTCAGCAAGCTTTAAAAAGACCTGTGTTTTACCCGATCCGGTAACACCATAAAGAAGTGAAACCTTTCCATCGGGATTTTTATAATCATTAAAAAGTCCCGAAAAAGCATCGTTTTGTTCTTGTGTTAAAGAAATTTCGGTTGGATTTGCGCTTTTGTTTTGATAGGTTGTCCTGTAAACCTGCTTTTCAAAATAGCAAAGAATACCTTTTTTGACAAGATTATCGACTACTGCTTGGGTAACACCCGTAAAATAGCAAACCTCTTTAACCGAACAGAGTCCGGCGTCGCTCAAAAGCCTTATGACCTCACTTTGCTTCTGAGTCAGCTTTTGGGGTATTTCTTCCGTTGCAAATTTAACCCACTTTTGAGTGGCATCTCCCATTTTACGTTTCGTATCACTTGTTTTGATAATTGCCTGTTTTTCATAAAGGGAATTTAAAACCCGCTCCGATATTCCAAGCTCTTTTACCAAAAACTTTTCGCTTTTTTCGCCCTTTGAGTATAAATAATCATAAACCTCTCGCTCACTTCCCTCTAAAAGAGAAGGTGAAAATTCCTCATTTGCACAATAATTGTTAACTATTGAATAAGAAATGCCCGTCGGAAGCATTGCATTTACCGCATCATAATAGGTACAAAAGTATCTGCTTTGCATAAATTGCGCCAATTTAAGCATTTCCTCATTTAGAACCGACTCTTTGTCAATAATTTTCGTTATGCTTTTGAGTCCTTTAAGCTCTGAGATTGAAATTTCAAAAACAATACCTTGCTTTTTGAGATTTCCCTTACCAAAAGGGACTAAAACACGCATACCCGCTTTAAGCAATGCGTGAAATTCATTAGGTACAGCATAGGTGTATATCTTATCAAAAGCCACAGTTGTTCCGCTTAAAGCGATTTTGGCGGTAAAACCTGTCATATCCCATGCTCTCCTTTTTATTTTTTTTGAAAATATTACTCGATTTCGTTTGCTAATTTATCAATAGCGATACTAACGGGTTTTTCAATAATAATTTCTCCGTCTTTTTCTGCCTTTGCAGAAATTTTACGTGCTTCATGTGATACATCCATAACAAGACGGTATCTGTTGTTTGAATTTTTGATAAGCTTTCCGATATTGGGATTTAACATTTTTCTAACACCTCATAAATAATATCTTTTTGATTTTCTAATTTTAAATGGTTACTTTTGATAATAGAGATTATATCGTCAACAGCCTTTTCAATATCGCCGTTTACTACAACATAGTCATATTCTACTGCCCGACCTATTTCTTCGAGCGCTGCCCTCATACGTTGCTCAATCACATCATGAGTTTCTGTTCCTCTGCCGGTAAGGCGTCTTTCAAGCTCCTCAAAGGAGGGCGGCATAATGAAAATACTTTTGGCATCAGGTAATTTTTTTCTTATATTAAAAGCTCCGTTAACATCTACCTCAATCATAATATCAACCCCCTGTTCGGTGGCTTTTCTTACAGGCTCACTCGGAGTTCCGTAATAATTTCCGATATACTCGTTATACTCCAAAAGTTCGTTATTTTTTATCATATTTTCAAACTTTTCACGAGTAATAAAATCATACTTTTCTCCCTGCTTTTCACCCTTGCGCATATTTCGTGTGGTAGAGGAAATTGAAAACTTGATTTCGGGGCACTCTTTGAAAAGCTTGGCCAAAAGTGTGTCCTTCCCCGAACCCGAAGGACCAGAAATAATGAAAACTAAACCTTTATTCATCTTCCTCATCCTCCTCATATTGTTCCTCTGCAATTCTGTTAGAAAGTGTTTCGGCCTGCAAATAGGTAAGAATTACATGGTCACTATCGGTAATTATAACTGCACGAGTACGTCTTCCGTGTGTGGCATCTATTAAGCAACCCTTTTCCTTTGCATCACTGATAATTCTCTTAATAGGTGCGGATTCAGGGCTGACTATAGCTACCATACGCTCGGCAGATACCATATTACCAAAACCGATATTAACTAATTTCATAAGCAGTCACCCTATTCTACATTTTGAATCTGTTCTCTGATTTTTTCAATTTCAGCCTTTATATCCACGACGATGTGTGCAATTTCAACATCCTGCGCCTTTGAGCCGATAGTATTTGTTTCTCGATTCATTTCCTGAACAATAAAATCAAGCTTTTTACCTACCGCATCATCGCTGTCGAGCAACACTTTGAGCTGCCCGATATGACTGCGAAGTCTTACTGTTTCCTCATCAACAGCCACCTTGTCGGCAAAAATTGCGGTTTCTGTGAGCAATCTTGTCTCATCGACCTGTGCGTTTTCAAGCAACTCCTTGATTTTAGCTTCAAGACGCTCTCTGTAAGCCTTTACGGTTTTGGGGTTTTGCTCCTCTACCAAAGCTACTTTGGAAAGAATAAACTCGGCACGAGATAATATGTCGGCTTTAAGTCGCTCTCCCTCAACCTTGCGCATTTCAATAAAGTTTTCTGTCGCCTCCTGTAATGCTGCAATTACCGCTTCGGTTATAACCTCATCAGGCAAAGCATTTTTACGAAGTCTGAATATTTCATTGTTTGAAGCCAAGGTTGAAACCTTAACATCATTTTTGATTTTATACTCCTTTGACAGCTTGTTTAAAGCGTTTATATACGCTTTAGCATAGGTTTCATTAAGAACAATTTCAGTAGTGTTTTCACTTAATTCCTCAACAAAAACCGATACCTCGATTTTTCCTCTTGTTATTTCCTTTTGGCAAAATGCCTTTATTTTTTCCTCCAAAAACTGATAGGCACGTGGCATTCTTGCGCTAAATTCAAAATATCTATGATTTACGGATTTGATTTCTACGGTTACACCGAGCTCATCATTTTGAAAGTTGCCTCTGCCGAAACCGGTCATACTTTTTAACATTTAATTCACTTCCAATAAATAATTCGATACTACTCCATAATATTCATTGTATTATACCAAATCCAAACGGCATTTGTCAACTTTTAGAGGGTTTTTTTACCTTTTTGTAATATTTATTATATAATATATATTAAATAACGTCAGCAAAAAAGCGAATATCCATACGGATACTCGCTTTTTTTATTCTTCATCCTCATCGTCTTGGGTTTCAAGTTCTTCAACAAAGACTTTTTCTATTCTTTTGCCATCGGTTTTCTTAATAGTGATTCTTAAATTTTCATAAGTGAAGCCGTCGCCTGCTTCGCCTTCCCCATCAAGCATGGTGGTTACCCAACCGCCAAGAGTTACATTATCAATATCAAAATTCTCATCTTCTTCAATATCAATGTCAAATTCATCAAAAAAGTCATAAATTCGCATATCTCCGTCGGCTTCAAAATGAGTCTCATCCAGCATTACGAACTCACGCTCAATTTCATCGCTTTCATCAAATATCTCACCGACTAATTGCTCTAAAACGTCTTCCATTGTAAGAATACCCATTGTACCGCCGTATTCATCGAGTACAACAACAATATGCGTTTTTGCCTCCTTCATTTTTTCAAGCACATCATCAAGCGGCATTGTTTTGTGAATATAAACCACCGGTAGCAAAAGCTCCCTGATATTCACCTGCTTTTTGGCACCTACTAATTCCTTATAAAAGCTGTTGAGATGCAATACACCTATGATGTTGTCGGGTGTGTCCTCATAAACCGGAAGTCTTGAAAAGATGGATTCATCAATTTTCTTTATGTTTACTTCGTATGGGTCTCTTATATCGATAGCTTCCATATCAACACGAGGAGTAATGATTTCATAAGCCAAAACCTCGTCAAAATCGAGCGCATTTTGAAGCAGGTCGCACTGTTCTTCATCAAGTACGCCCTCATCCTCTACAATGTCAATAATGTTTTCAAAATCATCCTCTGACACAGAATCGCTGTCTGAAACATTCTTTTCCCAAAGCTTTGAAACAATACTTACAAAAGCATCAATAATGAGAGTCACCGGCTTTAAAATAATTGATAAAGTATAAATCGGAACAGCAGTTAAAGTACAAAATTTTTCTGCCATTTGCTTTGCTAAAACCTTAGGAATTATTTCACCAAAGGTAAGTACAATCAGCGTCATTGTAATAGTTGCCACAAAACTTGGAAGTGAAAGATTAATTACAATAAGCGTAGCGATAGCCGAAGATGCGGTATTGGCAAGGTTGTTGCCGATTAAAATAGCGCCCAAGGTGCTGTTATAATTATCCGCAATTTTCGCTGCCAACATTAAGGATATACTGTCTTTTTGTTGTCTTTTGGCTTTGAGACGTGCAGTATTTACACTCGCATAGGCAATCTCTGTGGCAGAAAAGAATGCCGAAACGAAAACCAAAATTATGATGGCTATATAACTGAAGGTATCAGACATGGTCATTACCTCCCTTGTCATATTCATCATAAATCTCGCCGACTAATTCCTCCATTATATCCTCAACTGTTATTATTCCGACAATTTTGGAATTTTCTCCTCTGACAATGGCAAGATTTCTTCTGTGATTGCTCATTGCTGTAAGAGCTTCATCAATCGGCTCAAAGTAATCAACATAGTACGGATAATCAATAACGCCTGCCAAGATTACATTTTTATTCTTTTGTTTAGCGTAGGTTTTAAGGAATTTTCTAATCTGTAAAATTCCTTTAAGATTTCCGTTTCTGTCAACAACAGGAAGTCGGGAATGAATCGAATTTTTAACAATTTCCAATATTTGAGGGGTTTTGAGAGCGTTAGAAATTTTTTCGACATTTTCCCACGGCACCATAATTTCCCCAACCTTTAAATTAGAAAATTTTAAGGCTGATTTTACAAGCTCACCTGTATCGGCATCAAAGCCGTCTTCCTCGGAAATGTTTTCCACAATATCCGTAAGCTCATCCTCGGTCATTGTAACTTGATTTTCGGTATGCTTTCTAAAAGGCTTTGAAACAAGAACTGACAAAGCAGTAAAGCATAATGAAAATGGCTTTAAAAGCTTCATCAATAAAAGAAGCGAGCCTGCTACTAACTGTGCAAATTTCTCATTACAGGCGTGTGCCAAGCTTTTAGGCAGCATTTCTCCAAAAATAAAAATAACAACAGTAGTCACAACGGTAGTAATAGGAAGATACTCTACTCCCCAGATACTTGTTGCAATAACGGTTGCTAAGGTTGCGCAACCAATATTCACAATATTATTGCCAATAAGCAAAACAGACAAAGCCTCATCGAAATTATCAAGGATTTTAAGCACACGCTTTGCGCTTTTATCCCCTCGAGATGCTTTGCTCATCATATGAATACGGTTGACTGATGCTAATGAAATTTCGGTGCCTGAAAAATAGGCGCTTAAAAAAATGAGTACTAATAACAGTATAATACTCCCGGGACCTGCGTCCACAAAACCAACTCCTAGATATTTTTTAGTGGATATATAATACTACAAAAACATCA
>JAZNRN010000004.1:0-33657 GCA_045590775.1 Acutalibacteraceae bacterium | reverse complement strand
AGAAGGTAAAAGATACTTTTGATAACGTAAATTTTCGTCAGTAGGATTATTTTTGATTTCTTCATCAAGTCTTTTTTCAATTCTAAGACGCATTTCTTCGGCGGCAAGATTAGTAAAGGTTACAATTAAAAGCTTGTCAATAGAAGTTTTTGAATTGCTGTCGGTGATTTTTTCGATAACTCTTTCAACTAAAACGGCGGTCTTTCCCGAACCTGCCGCCGCAGAAACTAAAATATTACCTTTAGCAAATATTGCAGCCTTTTGTTGCTCGTTGGGTTTAAATTTCATCAATACTCACCTGCCTTCAGCTTTTCTATTATTTTATCATTACTAAACGTTTGTGCTTTTTTGTTTTTTGGTTGATTATAGTTGCATATCGCTTTAAAATCGCAATATTTGCAAGCATCATCATCGCCTAAACCATCAGTTGGATAGACAGATATATCGCCCTGTAAAATTCGTTCACCACACTCTGTCATCTTCTTTTCAATCAAATCAAAAATGAGTGAAAAGGTCTCTTGAGGTACAAAGGAAGTTTGCTTTTTATAAATTTGTCCGCTCTTTTGAGTTATGGTGAATTTTGGTATATATTCACCCTGTTGAGTATTCTCCATTGATTTTAACACATCAACATTATTTGTCAGCAATCCGTTCATAGCAAGGCCTTTTTCCTTTATATCACGCTTTGCGGGTTGATACAAAATTCCTGCTGCAAAGTTATCGTCAATACCCCTACCCTTTGTAATGGCATAAAGGTAAATGAGCATTTGAAGATTCAGTCCAACCAAAATGTCGGATAAATGGAATTTTTTGCTGCCGGTTTTATAGTCAACTATTCTGATGAAATCACCACATTTGTCAACACGGTCAATACTTCCTCGAAGCTGAATTTTACCATCTCTCAAAGGAAATGTTACGTTGATTTCACCTATATTTTCACCAATTTTTACCTCACATCCCACAGGAACAAATTCACTTTGATTGAGCTCATCTCGGATATGCTTTGCGACATCCTTGAGTGAACGAGAGATTAGAGAGACTAAATATCGACTCAAATTATCCTCTGTGGTGCGGTACCCCTGTACCGAGTCAAGATAATCATTTATATACCTATCAACGAGTATATCGGTCTCGTTATCAGTAATATTTTTTAAATTTTCACCGTTTTGTGTAATAAATTTTTCCAAAACGAAATGTACGATAAGACCTTTTTGTAAAACATCAAACTCTGCTCTTTGAGGTTTTTGAATGCCTAGGCCATATCTGCAGAAAAAACTAAACGGACAATGGTTAAAGGTGTCAAATTTTGTAGCTGACATTGTAATATTTTTTCCATAAAGCTTTTGAGCGGTTTCGGCAGAGATAAGTTTATCTGAACCATCGCCGGCCGACAAAAGACTTTCTGTGAGCTCGAAATAGCCCTCACTGTCTAATGCCTCCTTTATGGCAAAAGCAGTTTTTTTATCAGAATTTATAAGCTTGCAAAAAGTCGATATGGCTGCCTTTACAGTCTGGGGTGAATTAATATAACTATTCTCCGATGAAAAAAGGTCATCCTCTTTAATTGAAAGACCGTCCTTTATTTTCAAAACAAATGCCGAAGGCTGTAAATTCACACCGGATATTGATTTTAAGGCATAGGTTATATAGAGTTTTTTAGTAGCAGAACACAAATTAGTGTAAACCAAAAAATTTTCATTAATAGCTGTCGATATTGAATTGTCCGAAATCAGAAGGCCTGATTTTATTATTTTATCCCGTTCTGCAACCGAGAAAATTCCGTTTGAGAAAGCATTTTTTGGAAAAACCCCTTGATTTGCACCGATAATGAAAGTAATCTTTGGTGAAGAGGCTCTTATTCTGTCTGCACTTCCAAAGGAAACCTCATCTAAATGTTGAGGTACTGTGCCAACAGTTGTTGAGGTTACAGCCAATTTGAGAGCAGAATAAAACTCTTCAGTTGTAATGCTCTTATTTCCGAAACAGCTTACTAAAGAATCTAAAACAGCAATATAGTCCTGGAAGGATTGTTCAATAAGAGTTTCTGAATATAGAATTTCTTCATTTTTAAATTGTTCACGCAATTCATTTAATTTTTTAGCAAAATTATATTTTTCAAATACGTCAAATATTGACTTTGCAACTGAATATGCTGAATTACCGATTTTTTCTCTGAAGAACAAAATCGGCTCAAGTGCCTTTTGGCGTAGGTTGTTAATGCGAGAAATATCATCGCTTGAAGTTTTAGTGATTTCTTCCTTGACAAACCCTTTAACGTTCATATCCCAATCTTTGTCCCACAACTCATGATCAATATTCCACAGATAAATATAATTTTCAAGGGTTGTGATTTCCTCGGTATTTAATGTTCCGAGTCCTGTTTTATGAAAACGCAATATCGCATCACTTGAAAATTCAAGAGATGAAAACAGAGAATCCACAGCAACACTCAAAGGAAAAGATGATAACGGCAAACGATTGTCATAAAACAAAGGTACCTCATTTTTTTCACAAGCCGAAGCCACCGCCTCTTTATACACATCGGCATCTCGGCAAATTATCACAAAATCTTTGAAACAATAATTTTCTCTTATGGCAAGCTCTCGGATTTTTGACGCAACAAAATCAGCTTCATCAAAAATTGAAGGAAGCTTTGTTATTTTAATGTCTTCACAGCTTTCAAGTTGAATATTTTCACCCGAAAGTAATTTTTCGAGATTTTCCAAATCCGTGCTTTTATGTTTAATATCCGCTTCTGTAAGGGTATATTCTTCAAAAACAACATTTCTTGAAGCCGCAAGTGTTTTTAAATTTTCGATATTTTTACTAACGTTTGTATATATTCCGTATTTTGTATTCTTAGTCGGGTTAAAGGTGAAGGTTATATAAAGGTCATCAGCTTGTGATAAAATGTGCTTTAAAATCCTGTATTGCTGACCGCTAAAATCCTTAAATGAGTCAATAAAAACCGTTTTACCACAAAAATAATCGCTTTTTTCAAGCATCAAAGAAAGTTTTGTCAGCTTATCAACGGGGTCTATAAATTTTTCCTTTAAAAAGTTATCATATTCCTCATAAATGCGAGCAATATCCAAAAGCTTGTTTTTTAAAAAACCGCTACTTATATTTTGTGCTTTGTTTAAAATATCAGTATAAGTAATACCATTGATTTTAAACTCTCCAACAGTATCAAGCATTGTTTTAGCAAAACTAATCGAAGAAGTATATTTTTTCCAAAGGATTAAATCATCTTTGACATAATTTAATGCTCGGTGCATAAAGACAATTTTTTGAGCATCATTCAAAATATTACCACAAATTCCGCCCGATTTTCTACCAACTTCATCGAATAAACGGTCAAAGCTTAAAACAGTGGAATTAAGCATCGCTTTGTCACCAACTTTTTGAAGTACAGCCTTTTCTGCTTGAAAGGATGATTGCTCCGGAACTATCAAAACGGTAGGCTTTTCTGCGTCGGAAAGCTCTTTGATTTTATTTAAGACAAAATGCGTTTTGCCTGTTGAAGGCAGACCGTATATTAAGTGTAACATAGCATCACCAAAAACTAAAAATATATAATATAATAATACTATACTTTCAAAAGATTTTCAATAAAAAAAGCAGCCACCGAAGTGACTGCTAAAAATTATAAATATTAAGCGCCGAATTTTGCTACGTTTAGCTTAACACCGGGGCCCATTGTTGTTGCGATAACGCAAGATTTAATGTACTGACCTTTTGTTGCAGCAGGCTTTGCTTTAACAATAGCAGACATAAGAGCGTCAAAGTTTTCTTGAAGCTTCTCAGGTCCAAAAGAAACCTTACCGATAGGACAGTGAATGATGTTTGTTTTGTCAAGACGGTATTCAATTTTACCTGCTTTTGCTTCGGTAACAGCCTTAGCAACATCAGGTGTAACTGTACCTGCCTTAGGTGTAGGCATAAGACCACGAGGACCTAAAACCTTACCAAGACGACCAACAACGCCCATCATATCAGGTGTTGCAATAACAACATCAAAATCTAACCAGTTGTCGTTCTGGATTTTAGCAACTAATTCTTCAGCACCAACAAAGTCAGAGCCTGCTTCTTCAGCTGCCTTAGCATTATCACCCTTAGCAAAAACTAAGGTTCTTACAGTTTTACCTGTACCGTTAGGAAGAATAACTGCACCTCTAACCTGTTGATCAGCGTGACGTGAGTCAACACCTAAACGTACGTGGATTTCAACTGTTTCATCAAACTTAGCAGTAGCTGCTTTAACGGCAATATCAACTGCTTCGTTTACATCGTAAAGCTTACCGGTCTCGATAAGCTTTGCGCTTTCGTTATACTTTTTACCGTGTTTCATAATTTACCTCCCAATAAGTGGTTAAATCGGAATTTTCCTCCCACAAGAGAGAATTAGTCGACTACTTCAACACCCATGCTACGAGCAGTACCAGCTATCATACTCATAGCTGATTCAATGCTAGCTGCGTTAAGGTCGGGCATTTTTGTTTCTGCAATCTTCTGAATCTGCTCTTTGGTAATTTTGGCAACCTTTGTTTTGTTAGGTGTGCCGGAAGCACTCTCAATGCCGCAAGCCTTTTTAATAAGAACAGCTGCGGGCGGAGTTTTTGTAATAAAGCTGAATGAGCGATCTGCATAAACTGTAATTACTACAGGAATAAGAAGACCTGCGTCATTCTTTGTTCTTTCGTTGAACTCCTTTGTAAACGCCATAATGTTGACGCCGTGCTGACCGAGAGCAGGACCTACCGGCGGTGCCGGTGTAGCTTTACCTGCAGGGATTTGAAGTTTAATGTAACCTGTGATTTTCTGAGCCATTTATTTGCACCTCCAAAATTCGTGGTAACAGCATTTTTCAATGCTTGGCGGAACAGTCATATTCTGCCCCTCCCACCGTGACACAAAAGCCTTGTGTCGAGACTTAAAAAGCATTTCTGCTAATTAACAATTTACTAATCGTCGGATAAAGAAATCTGGTCTAATTCTAATTCAACCGGTGTTTCTCTACCAAACATTGAAAGAACTACGCATACATTATTGTTTGCAGTGTCAACTGATTTAACAGTACCTGCGTAGCCTTCGAGGGGTCCGCTGATAATTTTAACATTATCGCCTTCCTTGTAGCCAACTTCAACGCTGTGCTTTTCAACGCCAAGGGCCGCAACCTCTTCATCAGTTAAAGGTACCGGTTTAGAAGCCGGACCTACGAAACCGGTGCAGCCACGAATGTTTCTTACAACATACCAGCTATCATCGGTAACAATCATTTTGATAAGAACATAACCAGGGAAAATTTTGCGCTCTATTTCACGCTTTTTATCATCCTTGATTTCTGTTACTGTCTCAGTAGGAATTTTAATTTCCTGAATAAGCTCTTGCATACCACGGCTTTCAACCATAGTTGCAAGGTCACTTGCTACTTTGTTTTCATGACCGGAAAAGGTCTGAATAACATACCATTTAGCTTCTCTTTGTTCAGACATTTTTCACCCTCCGAGAATTACTTGCCGGCGCCTAAAATCCAATCGATTAAGTTGCCAAGACCAAAGTCAACAAGCCAAATCAAAGCACCAACGAGTAAGCACATAACAAGAACGATAAAGGTGTTCTTTAATACGTCCTTGAGTGTGGGCCAAACGATTTTCTTGATTTCGCTCTTGTAATCTCTGAAGAATCTTCCGATTCTTTTGGGTATGGTAAGCTTTTCGCCTTTTGATGCTAAAACTTCAAGATAGTCATCAAGAAGTAAGTATGCAGTTGACAAAATTGCTAAAACAGCCAATACAATGGGAAGTATTAACATTGTAGGAGCTTTAACAACCTGTGCAGCAGCGATAGGTCTTGTATCAATAAAACTACCGCCAAATCTGATAACAAACATATAAACAGCATCAATTAAAGCAACAGCCGGAACAAAATAACGAACCTTCTTCGATTTTGCCGAGAAAATACTCAAGGCAAAAGTGATAACAGTAAGCCAGAAGCAGAAAAGAATATGACCGGAACGGGCCAAATCAAAAGTGGCATCGCCAATCTTAACCTCACTGCCGAAAGCAAACTGAGCACCGACACCGTTTAATGTACCATTGGAAGAAGTGACGGTTGCAAACTTTGTGAAGAACAATACAACGGAAGCTAATGCGAAAACCATTACTACAATACGTAAAATTTTATTTGCAGTCTTCATTTTTTGCCTCCTTATTTTGTTTCCTTGTGTAGGGTGTGCTTTTTGCAGAACCTACAGTACTTGTTCATCTCAAGCCTATCAGGATCATTTTTCTTGTTTTTCATTGTGTTGTAATTGCGTTGTTTGCACTCTGTGCAAGCCAATGTGATTTTTACTCTCATAACGGCACCTCCCGCTTTACGGAAATATTTTTTGCTTTTACTTTGTTGTAAAAGTAAACGCCTCCCTCTTGTCTGCAGTTTCCGCAACCGTAAAAATACGGAAAGCACCTTGCGAAAAAATTTGCAAACATAATTCTTTGCAAAAAAAAAGAACCTTTTCAGAGGTGATACGATTATACCACATATCACCTCAAAGGTCAAGAGTTTTTTTAAGAAATATTAAGTTTTTAAAGCTTAAATTGACATATCCCGCAAAAAAATAGCTACTGACTCAAAATCTTTAAGATTATCTTTAATTTTAAGATATGTTGCTTCATTAGAAACAGTACAGACTATACCTAAATTATTTGGAATACTACTCTTCGCCGGAATTATATCATAAGAAATAAGATTGACTCTATCCTCTTTTATGATTTCGGCAACAGTAGAAGTAACTTTAATATCTGAAAGTTCAATATAAAATGTGACAAAGCTTTTCTGCGGAGCTTCTAAACGATTTAAGAAAGTAACACTGAAAATACAAACCAAGGTAGCCACTATCGCACCAACATAAAAGCCGTATCCTATAGAAACACCTATAGCTGCAGTTGCCCACATACCGGCAGCTGTGGTAAGACCTGTTATAACCGAGCTATTTCTAATCATAATAGTTCCTGCACCTAAGAAACCGATTCCTGATATTACCTGAGCAGAAATACGGGCAATATCCCCTGTATAACCTAAAATTTCCGATAGGTATAGACTTGTAAGAGATGTCATTGCAGCACCGACGCAGACAAGAATATGAGTTCTCAATCCTGCTGCTCTACCGTGGCGGCCACGTTCGCTACCGATTAAACCGCCCAGTAAAGCTGCTAAAAGTATTCTTATGATAACATTTGTATAAAATGGCAATAAAATCACACCTTTATATTTAATTACAAAATAAAAAATAGAGAATTACCGCAATTCCAAGTATTATTCTATAATAACCGAATATTTTGAAATCGTGTTTTCTGATGTATGAAAGCAAGAATTTAATAGCCAGAATCGAGATGATAAATGCCGTCAACATTCCGACAATTAGAATCATAATTTCCTCATTACTGAAAGTATTACCGTCATTAAAATACTGTAAAACTTTAATACCGCTTCCTCCTACCATTGCAGGAACCGAAAGGAAAAATGAAAATTCAGCAGCGGAAGTACGTGACATACCGAGAATTATTGCACCTAAAATAGTTGAACCGCTTCTCGATGTACCAGGAATCAGCGCTAAACATTGTATAAGACCGATTAAAAAAGCCTTGTTATATGTAAGGGAATCCAAATTTGAAATTTTTTCCTTAAATTTCAGATTTTCAATTATTATAAACAATACGCCGTAAATAATCAAAGCTGCAGCCACAACATATGCTCTGCTGTCCCCTGTCAACATTTCATCTATTTCATCATCAAATAAAAGTCCTAAAATTGCAGCGGGAATGCTTGCTATCAAAATTTTAAACCAAAGAACAAATCTATCACAATAAACAAAATTATTGCAAAACTTTTTAAAACCGTTCAGTCGTTGAGTGCTTTTTGGAATAAAATATGGTTTAACGGTTGTCGATTTGAGATGAAAAGGCCAAAGCTTATTCCAAAACAGTAAGATAACCGCTAAAATTGCACCTAATTGAATAACAACCAAAAACATATCCTTAAAAGCATTTGAGGTATTTAAATGCACCATTTCATCTACAAGAATCATATGTCCCGTACTGCTTATCGGTAACCACTCTGTAATACCTTCTACAATACCTAAAAATATGGATTTTAAAATTTCAATCATATATCCAACTCCAAATAAAAATCAAATATTATTATAAAGGGGTTGCTAAAAAATAACAACCCCTTTTAAAATTTTATTTTCCAATAATCTCTTTGTAAAGTCCGATATAAGCACCTGCAGAAGTTTTCCAGCTGTTATCACAAGCCATTGCCCTGTTAACAAGTGTTGACCAACCCTTTTTATCAGAGTAGCCTTTAAGCGCACGCCATACAGCATTTTCCATATCATGTGCATTATAAGATTTAAAGGTAAAGCCATTACCTTTTCCGTCGCCACTGTCAGATATTGTATCGTTAAGACCGCCGGTCTCACGGACAATGGGAATTGTACCATATCGAAGTGCTACCATTTGAGCAAGTCCGCAGGGTTCACTCTGGCTCGGCATTAGGAAAATGTCAGCGCCCGCATAAATCTTATGGGCGAGCATAGGATTAAACCCAAGCTTTAAACCAACTTTTTCCGGATATTTTTCAGACATTTGGTGGAAAAATGTTTCAAATTCCCACTCGCCCGAGCCTAAAATAGCAAATTGGACATCTGTTTCTAAAAGCTCTTCAAAAACACACTTAACAAGGTCAATGCCCTTGTGCTTAACAAGGCGTGTAACAATACCGATAATCGGAGTGTCTTCTTTTTGTGGCAGGCCAAGCTCTTCTTGTAGCTTTCGTTTGTTAACGGATTTATTTGATTTATCGTTAATTGAATAGTTCTCAAAAATGAGCGGATCCGTCTGTGGATTATACACCTCGGTATCAATACCGTTTACAATGCCGGTAAGCTTGTAGGTAAATTGTTTCAGAATATAGTCAAGACCGTGCGAATAATAAGGGTCTAATATTTCCTTTGCATATGTCGGAGAAACAGTTGTAACCTTATCAGAGCATTGGATAGCACCCTTCATAAAATTGATACAGTTGTCATAATCCAAAAGACTTGCCTTATCATCGGGTATTCCCAATACATCACCTGTCAACTGATATCCGTATTTACCTTGATATTGAATATTATGAATAGTAAATACAGTTTTAATGTTGCTGTAAAGGGAATCATATTTGTAAAATGTATCAAGATAAACCGGAATTAAGGCGGTTTGCCAATCGTTACAATGAATTATATCGGGAACAAAATCAATATGAGGTATTACTTCAAGGACAGCACGTGAAAAGAAAGCAAAGCGTTCTGCATCATCAAAATGTCCGTAAAGAGTGTCACGCTTGAAATAATACTGATTGTCAATAAGATAATAAATAACGCCGTCAACATGTGCTTCAAATACACCGCAATATTGTCTTCTCCAAGCAACAGGAACTGTTATACTGCAAAGAAAAGTCATGTTTTGACGCAATTCCTCGCTAATAGTACCGTAAAGCGGCATTATAACTCTGCAACCGACAAATCTTTTTCTTAAAGCCTTTGGAAGCGCACCGGCAACATCGGCCAAACCACCCGACATCGCAAAAGGATATGCTTCACTTGCAGCATATAAAACCTTCATAATTTTCTCCTAACAATTAAACAACTTGATTTTTCTTAATAAAGAACTGTTTAGCTTTTGTTCCTTTAAGAATCATATCTTCACTGACTACGGAATTTTTATCGGAAATAACATAATCAACGTGAGCGCCTTCTGAAACCTTGGTTTCCTGCATAAGAATTGAATTTTCAACAACCGCACCTTTCGCAACGTTTACACCACGGAAGATTATACTGTTTTTAACAGTACCTTCAATAACACAACCGTCTGCAATAAGGGAGTTAGAAACATCGGAATTTATACCGTAACGTGTTGGCATATCATCACGAGTTTTAGTATAAATGGGATGTGTTTTATCAAAAATTTGATGTCTGACATTAACATCAAGTAAATCCATACTTGCCTTAAAGTAGCTATCAATACCATTCATAAAATACACACAACCCGTATGCTCATATCCATACATCTTGAGGGTATTCACTTTACGAGGTAAAAGGTCACGGTTAAAGTTAACAATATCATTATCGTAAGCTTCATTCATAAGCTCAATCAAAAGCTTTCTTGACATAATTGTAAGACCGATTGCCGACACAGTTTTGTCGTTAAATCCGGGCTCGCAGGTGATTTTTGTAACCTTGTCATCTTCACCAAGGAAAAGATGTAAATTGTCACGATTTTCTTCATTTAAAAGCTCTTTAGAATATAGAATAGTAATATCAGCGTTTTTATTTATATGTTGCTTTAATATCTTTGATATGTCAACATTCATTAGAACATCGGCGTTATAAAGAACAACATAATCGGTTGAGCAGCGCTTGATATAATCCTTTGCACCGTATAAAGCGTCGGCCGTGCCACTATAGCGTCTGACACCCTTTGAAAGGTATGGCGGTAAAATATAAATACCACCGTTTTTACGGTCAAGCTCCCAAGGAGCACCATTACCAACGTGATCCATCAAAGAGCGATAATTTTCTTTTGTGATAATACCAACGCTTGCAACACCGGCATTAACAAGATTAGAAAGTGCAAAGTCAATAAGGCGATATCTGGCGCCAAAGGGTATTGAAGCAATAGAACGGTTAGATGTAAGTTTTTTTAGAAGATTGTCATTTACATTGGCAAAGATAATGCCCGAAACTGCAGATGTTCTCATTTTGATTCCTCCTCTAAAACGTTTTCGGTAATCATTTTATTTGCACCGATTTTCGCATTTTTTCCAATTGTAAGATTTGCGCCGATAACAGTAATGCCCCAATCATCCGTTCCGACAACTTGCGGGTCAGCACCTATTTGAGCCCCTTCGTCAACCACAACATTTTCGGCAATTATACTGTATCGCACATTTGCACCCTTTTTAATAACTGCGCCCGGCATAACTAATGAGTATTCAACTTTAGCACCCTCTTCAAGGGTAACATTCTCAAAGAGTATTGAATAGTCAATATTACCGTAAATTTCGCAACCGTTAGTAATAAGTGAGTTTTCAACCTTTGCATTGGGTGAAATATATTGTGGCGGCATTGCAATAGTTCTTGAATAGATTCTCCACTCGCTGTCGGCGAGATTAAGATTAAGCTTTGGATTCAAAAGATCAAGGTTTGCATCCCACAAAGAATCAACCGTTCCAACATCCTTCCAGTAGTCATTAAAACGATAAACCTTTAAAATCTCATTGTTATTGAGCATATTCGGAATTATGTTTTTACCGAAGTCGTTTGAAGAATTGGGATCTTTTTCATCCTCAGTTAAATACTTTTTAAGTTTATCCCAAGAGAAAACATAAATACCCATTGAAGCCAAATTGCTCTTAGGAACAGGAGGTTTTTCTTCAAATTCATAGATTGTGCCATCATCACGAGCATTCATAATACCAAATCTCGTAGCTTCTTCCATAGAAACTTCCAAAACGGCAATTGTACAAGCAGCACCATCCTCCTCGTGTTGCTTTATCATCTTTGAGTAGTCCATTTTATAAATATGGTCACCTGAAAGAATTAAAACATATTCGGGATTATATCTCTCGATAAATTCAAGATTTTGATAAATCGCATTAGCAGTACCCTTGTACCAGTCACCGCCCGATTGACTTTGGTATGGCGGTAGAATATGAACGCCACCACTCGTTCTGTCAAGATCCCACGGCTTACCCGAACCGATATAATCGTTAAGCTCCAAAGGTTTATACTGAGTTAAAATACCTACAGTATCGATACCAGAATTGGTACAGTTAGAAAGAGGAAAATCAATAATCCTGTACTTGCCACCATAAGGAACGGCGGGTTTCGCAATTTTGCTTGTGAGCACGCCCAAACGACTGCCTTGTCCCCCTGCCAACAGCATGGCTACGCATTTTTTGTTTTTCAAAGCTAACACTCCCGTTTAATAGAAATTTTATTTTTAAAATTTTGTGTTGAGTAATTAAATTTTGTACAAGCAATTACTCTATAAATATTCATCTATTAGCAAAAAATATGATACAAAATTTAAAAATAATACTCCCTTTTATTATGCTATAAAAGTATTATAACACATTATATTTAATTTTCAAGTCTTTTTTGTATATTTTCTGAAAGAAGTTGGATAGCTTTATAGCGTTTTTTGTATTGTTTGCACAAATAATGTCGATAAATTTAACATTTTATTCATTTTTATATGTTTTTTTCGTATAAAAAAGCAAAAACCGTCTAAAAAGACGGTTTAAAAGTATATTATTGTATTGCAAAATATTCCCATATTCTCTCGAACAAGGCATCGTTTCGGGAAAAATTGCCCGAAAGGTATAAATAACCAAACAGACACTCAAGACCGGTTGCGGTGTGATATTCACCTTTTGTGGCATTTTTGGGAGTTGAGTTTGTGTGGAAATTTCTTCCTCGCTTGAAAACAGCTATTTCATCTTCTGTCAAAATGGGTTCAATGATTTTATAAGCTTCGGCTTGTGCGGAAGCATTTACAAGCTTAACCGAGAGTTTATGCAACTCACCCGAAGGACGATTCACTTCTGCTAATGCGGTTCTTACATAAAGTCCGTAAACCGCATCACCAACAAAGCATAAAACCGAGGGACTTAATAAATTCGGATTGTCCATAACATAACCTCTTAATAAATAAAATCAAACTCAACATCTAAAATATTAACTGTGTCGCCCTCTTTGATGCCTGCTTTTTCGAGCGCATCAATAATGCCGGAAAAACGCAAGGTTCTTTCGAAATATTGCAGTGACTCATAATCATCAGGATCAACCCTGTTCATTACATCGTCAATCCAATCGCAATTTTCAACATAGTAAACATCATTGACTACTCTTATACTAAAGGTACGGTTTTTATCTTCAATAGTAATTTCCGGTTTTGGTTCTGCCTCATATTTTTTAATTGGAGGTAATTTTTGAAGTTCACAAGCCACATAATCAATCAGTTCCCTTGTTCCTTCAGCAATCGCCGCCATACAGGGAAAGAATTTATAGCCTTTATTTTCAAAATAATCAGAAATTCTTTTTACTTCGTCCTCATCGATTAAATCACATTTATTACCTACGACAATTTGTGGTCTTAAGGATAATTCCTCACTAAAGACAGATAATTCGTGGTTGATTTTTTCAAAATCTTCGATAGGATCTCTACCCTCACTACCGGAAATATCAATAACGTGTAGTAGCATTCGACAACGTTCAACGTGGCGTAAAAACTCGTGACCAAGTCCTACACCTTCACCAGCACCTTCAATAAGTCCCGGAATATCCGCCATAACAAATGATGAGCCCTCACCCATACGGACAACACCTAAAACAGGTGTAAGAGTTGTAAAATGATAATTTGCAATCTTGGGTTTAGCTTCTGATACTACCGAAACCAAAGTTGATTTTCCGACATTTGGAAAACCTATAAGTCCAACATCGGCCAATAGTTTTAATTCAAGGGTTACATCAAGCTCTTCCCCGGGCAGACCACTGTTAGCAAACTTAGGAATCTGTCGTGTTGAATTTGCAAAATGCTGATTGCCCCATCCGCCGTTACCACCTTTTGCGACAACGACCGGTTCACTATCAGAAATATCGGCAATAATTCTGCCGGTTTCGGCATCCTTGATAAGTGTACCCACGGGAACAGATATTACCAGATGCGGAGCGCTTTTTCCGGTACACCTTGAAGTTCCTCCGTTTTGACCGGACTCGGCAACGTATTTTCTTTTATACCTAAAATCTGCAAGGGTTGACAAATTAGAGTCAGCCTTGAAGATAATATCTCCGCCTCTGCCACCATCACCGCCGTCAGGACCGCCGGCTGCTACATATTTTTCTCTATGAAAAGCAACGGCACCGTTACCGCCGTTACCAGCCTTTAAATGAATTTTAGCAATATCTACAAACATTATTCTTCCTCATCGGTAATGGTATCAAAATCAAATTCACCCAAATAATTTTCTTCATTTTCCAAAAATTCTTTGAGTAAATTTTGTGCATTTTCGAGGTTGTTTTCATCAACATAAATTTCTTTTGCAAAAAAAGAACCGCCAAAAAGAACCTGCATGCTTCCCTGTTCATTTTCAGCTGAAATGGTGGGGATTTCATTTTCTTTCAAAATATCCTCGAAAATTTCAGCAGAAACAATATCCTCAAATTTGGTTAAAAATGTAGGATTAACTACTCCTACTTCTTCGTATTCAGTATCTTTTTCTTCCTCTTTATCGTGCGTTGTCAAATCGGCACCGCAAAGAGGACACAACTCCCAATGATCTTCACATTCTGTAAAACACACATGACAAATTTTCATAATAATACCTCGAAATAAAAATAAAGTTCGGGAATTAAACTAAACCCCCGAACTCATAGTTTACAATTATTCAGCAGCGTAAATGCTTACTTGCTTACGGTCTTTGCCGAGACGTTCAAACTTTACTTTACCATCAATAAGAGCAAAGAGAGTATCATCTGAACCACGGCCAACATTGTTGCCGGGATGAATATGAGTTCCTCTTTGGCGAACAAGAATGTTGCCGGCGAGAACAAATTGACCATCAGCACGTTTTACACCAAGTCTTTTAGACTCACTATCACGGCCGTTCTTTGTAGAACCCACACCTTTTTTATGAGCGAATAACTGAATGTTAATCTTTAACATGGTTTGCACCTCCGTAAATTTTAATGTTATTACTGTACTGATTGGATAATTCTTCGAAATGGATTTTAAGTCCCTTTAGCAAATTTACCGTTTCTTTTGAAGGATTTGTAACCTTAATTTTCATCAAAGCATCATCAACAAAAGCATCCACTTTATCACCGATAATCTCGATAATGGTGTTAGCGGTAAGATATGCAGCACTTGAAACCGCAGAGCAAACAATTTTTCCAACCTCGTCATCACAGTCTGTCGAGCTGTGACCACTGATTTCAAAGCCAAATAATGACTTATCATCAGTTAAAAATTTTACACTTGTCATAATTAACCGATTTCGTTAATTTGTACCTTTGTGTAAGGCTGTCTGTGACCCATCTTACGAGCACATCCCTTTTTGGGTTTGTAAGTAAATACTGTGATTTTCTTACCCTTACCGTTCTTAAGAACAGTACCCTTAACGAATGCATCCTTTACGTAAGGCTTACCAACCTTTAAAGTTCTGTTGTGAACAGCAATAACTTTGTCGAAGGTAATTTCTTCGTCAACCTGAGCGTCAAGCTTTTCAATGTAGATAACGTCACCGTTTTCAACACGATATTGCTTACCGCCTGTTTCGATAATTGCGTACATTTTTTACACCTGCTTCTTTTTTCAGTCTCGCTATGGTAGGCGTATGCAAAAGGCATAACTTAACAAGCCCACAATATGCGGCTTTTACATCTTAACACAAGGAAGCAGCATTGTCAAGAAAAATTTTAAGTAATTTTTTCATCACAATACTGCTTTAATTTACTATTTGTTATCAGGCTTGTAGGTTGTTACGATTTCCTTGACACAACCTCTGATGTCAGCGTCTTCATCATACATAGCCTGTCTTAATTTTTCGAGAGTTTCAACAAAGAAATCCTCATCAAATTCGATAGGTTTACCTATGTGAATTAAATCGTTTTCTGTGGCGGTAAGCCCCTCCTCGCTCATAAGCAATTCCTCATAAAGCTTTTCCCCGGGGCGAAGACCTGTAAATTCAATTTTTATGTCCTTGTATGGAATAAATCCTGAAAGCCTTATCAAATTTTCGGCAAGTGTCAAAATTTTTACAGGCTCACCCATATCAAGCACAAATATCTCGCCGCCATGAGCGTTTGCACCGGCTTGTAAAACCAAAGATACGGCTTCAGGAATGGTCATAAAGTACCTTATTATATTAGGGTCGGTAACAGTAACAGGACCACCGGCTGCAATTTGCTTTTCAAAGAGCGGAATAACGCTTCCGTTAGAGCCGAGTACATTACCAAAACGAACAGCAACAAATTCAGTTTTTGAATGTTTGTCACAGGTTTGAACGATCATTTCACAGATGCGCTTTGAAGCACCCATAATATTAGTAGGATTAACTGCTTTATCTGTCGAAATTAAAACGAATTTTTCCACTCCGTATTTAGAAGCGGCATTTGCGGTTTTGTATGTACCAAAAACGTTGTTTTTAATTGTTTCGTTGGGACTGTCCTCCATTAGAGGTACGTGTTTATGTGCTGCAGCATGATAAACAATTTGCGGCTTGTAGGTTCTGAATAGATAATCAAGTCGTTTTGTATCTCTGACAGAGCCGATAAGTGTCACTAAATCAAGATCTGGATATTTACGCTTTAATTCATTTTGAATTTCATAAGCATTGTTCTCGTAAATATCAAAAATAATAAGCTGACGTGGATTATGTGCAGCAATCTGGCGGCAAAGCTCTGAACCAATTGTTCCGCCACCGCCCGTAACCAAAACAACCTTATCAGAAACATAAGACAATTTTTCACCAAAATTTATGTCGATAGGGTCTCTGCCTAAAAGGTCTTCAATCTTAACATTTCTAATTGTAGTTGCAATTTCTGAAACATCATAAAGCTTTGCAACAGAAGGCAATACTTGAACCTTACAATCTGTCTTTTGACAAATTTTAAGTATTTCTGCCCTTTCACGCTTTATACAGTTAGGTATAGCGAATATTATAGTAGAAATTTCAAATTTTTCAACGGCGTCAATGATGACATTTCTACCGCCTATTACTTTAATTCCGGAAATATAAAGACCGTGCTTATATTCGTCATCATCAACGATACATCTGATTTTACAATTTCTGTATTTCCACTTGCGTGAAAATTCATTTATAAGAATTTGTCCTGCATTACCCGCACCAATAATCATAATATTTCCGGTGAATTTGCTTTCATTTCCTTTAAGCGATTCTGCCTTTTGGGTTTCTGAAATTTTAACAATTATTTTTTTGAAAATCAGTCTTTGTGTGAAAATAAATAGGCAGGTTAAAAAGAATAAAATAAAATATTGTGTTAAAGAAAGCCTAGTTTTAAAAACAGCCTCTTGCCATATAAGAAAAATGACCAAAGCCAAAAACGAGGATGCACCAATTCGAAATGGTTCATTATAATGTGAGTATCGCCACATTATATTGTAAACTTTTAATATGTAACAAAAAAGAACAACAAAAATCGGAAAAACAAAAAAGTTTACGAAGCCATTAGTATTTTCGACAAAAGGATTGTATTCGGTAACTAAAATAGTGAAGCCAAGTGCAGATGCAGATAAAACAATGTCAGAAACAACAAAGAAAAATGTAGTCAGATAACGCTTTATCACTTTTATCATCCTTTACAATAAATTTATGCCTTTTGATTTACATTTAGATATTTCTTTTTCAGGCCATATTGATACCTGAACCTCGCCGATATGTGCCTTTTCAAGCAACAGCATACAAAGTCTTGACTGACCGATGCCACCCCCGATAGATAAAGGTAAAGAACCGTTTACAAGCAACTTGTGAAATTCAAACTCAAGCCTATTTTCTTTTCCTTCGGCTTTTAATTGCTTAATAAGACTTTCTCTGTCAACTCTAATGCCCATTGAGGAAATTTCAAAAGCGGTATCTATAATGCGGTTGTAAATCATAATATCGCCGTTTAATTCCCAATCATCATAATCAGGAGCTCTGCCGTCATGCTTTTCACCATTTGAAAGTCGTGCTCCAATTTTCATTATGAAAACTGCACCCTTTTCTTTAGTTATTGCATATTCCCTCTCTTTGGGAGTTTTATCGGGATAGAGCTGTAATAGTTGTTCGGTAGTTATAAAATGAATCTGTTCAGGAAGATAACAGTCAATTTGTGAAAACTTTTCTCGTACGGCACGAGCTGTAGCTAAAACTGCAGAATAAATAGAACGGACGGTTGCCTTTAAATAGTCCTGTGTTCTGTCTTCGGCGGTGATGATTTTTTCCCAATCCCACTGGTCAACATAAAGTGAGTGGATATTGTCGCAGGTCTCATCACGACGAATAGCATTCATATCGGTATAAAGACCTGTATGAAGCGGAAAACCATATTTAAGCAGCGCCATACGCTTCCATTTTGCAAGACTGTGAACCACCTCAGCCATTTCTCCTGTTTCCAAAATATCAAAGGAAACCGGGCGCTCAACGCCGTTCAAATCATCATTGAGTCCACTTCCCGTCTTAACAAACAAAGGGGCTGAAACACGGGACAAATCAAGTCTGTCGCAAAGCTCGGCTGCAAATTTGTCTTTTACTAAAGCGATTGCACTTTGTGTATCAAATTCATTTAATTTGGAAATGTATTTTTCCATCGAATACCACCAATTTTTTTAATAAATACTGCCAACGGTTCGGGGATAGAAAATAACGTCACGAATGTTTTGAACACCGGTAACATACATAATCATACGTTCTAGACCGAGACCGAAGCCACTGTGAGGAACAGAGCCGAATTTTCGTAAAGCTATATAATGCTCATAATCTTCAATGGACATGCCACGCTTCATCATTGCATCTAAAAGCTTATCTAAATCTGCTTCACGCTCACTGCAACCAATAATCTCACCGACACCCGGTACTAAAAGGTCGGTTGCGGCAACTGTTTTACCGTCGGGATTCTGTTTCATATAAAAAGATTTAATGTCCTTTGGATAATCAGTGAGAAAAACAGGCTTTTTACAAATTTCTTCAGAGATATATCTTTCATGCTCTGTCATTAGGTCACAACCCCATTCAACAGGATATTGGAACTTGACAGGCGCATTTTTGAGATGTTCGATTGCCTCAGTATAGGTCATAATTACAAAATCGCTGTTGAGAACATTGTTGAGCTTATCAATAAGTCCCTTTTCAAAATGTGCATTGAAAAATTTCATTTCCTCAGGACATTTTTCTAAGACTGTGCGAATGATGTGTTTGATAAGTTCTTCTGCAATTTCAATAATATCCGGAAGCTCTGCAAAAGCAACTTCAGGCTCGACGTGCCAAAATTCAGCGACGTGACGAGGTGTATTACTTTTTTCTGCACGGAAGGAAGGTCCAAAGGTATAAATCTTGCCGAGAGCCATAGCAGCTACCTCACCTTCAAGCTGACCTGAAACACTAAGCGCTGCTTTTTTGCCAAAGAAATCATCGGCATTATAGTCTTCTTCGGATTTATAATCATTCGAATAACCAATAGTTGTTACCTTAAACATTTCGCCTGCGCCTTCACAATCACTTGCAGTAATTAAGGGCGTATGAACATAAACATATCTTCGGCTTTGGAAATATTCGTGAACGGCATTTGATACAACAGAACGTACTCTAAAAACTGCATTAAAGGTGTTTGTACGCACTCTTAAATGCGGAATAGTTCTTAAATACTCTAATGAGTGACGCTTTTTTTGCAAAGGATATTCGGGTGGACACGCACCCAAAACCTCAATGTCGGTGGCGTTGATTTCAACCGAATCAACCGCAACAGCCGAATTTACGAGCACACCCTCAACTTTAAGCGAGGTGCCAAGCTTCATAAACTCCGAAATGTCACTCATAACTGACTTATCAATTACAATTTGTAAATGTTTAAAGGATGTGCCGTCATTAAGCTCAATAAATGCCATATTTTTAGAGTCACGTGAGGTTCTTACCCAACCGCAAACGGTCACCTTTGTATCTATTAGTTCTTTCTTTTCAAATATGTCGATAATATCAATATGTTTCATAATATTCTCCTTAAAAAAAATCTATCCATCCCAAAAAAATAGGACGAATAGATGTAAATATCCGCGGTGCCACCTAAATTACCGTTATATACGGTCAGCTTTAAAGAATTTAACGCATATCTTACGGCGCACCTACTGAGTAGAAACCTTTTCGGCAACGCAGCTCCGAAGTGTTATTCACAATTTCGTTTGACTGTGTCACACCAAACCACAGCTCTCTTAACAAACCAAAAATTGCTACTTCTCTTCATCATAGCAGATAACATTATATAGTATAACACTTTACTTTGTGAAAGTCAATATGTTAAATTATGGCTTTTTGAAGTACATAAACAGCTGGCATTTAAGCATACCGTTATACAGCTTTCTGCGTTTATCAGCTGTTGCTCCGAAATGTTTTTCAAACTCATCGTGTGGGCTAATAATATAATATTTTTGACCCTTGTCACGTATAAAACGCTCACCCATAATTTTATAAAGTTCCTCTGCCGCCTTAACATCCAAAAGCCTCTCCCCATAGGGTGGATTTGTTATAGTAAGACAACGATCGTTCAATGGTTTAAAGTTTCTGATATCAGCAACTGCCGCCTTAACATATTTTTCCACGCCCGCCTTTTTTGCATTGGCAAGAGTAAGCTCCACAGAACTTTGGTCAATATCAAAACCTTGAGCTTCAAATTCGATATTATGTCTTATTAAATCCTGAGCACGTGTCCTTTCGCTTCGCCAAATGTCTTCCTGTAAGAAAGAAAAGCGTTCAGCAGCGAAAAATCGCATAAGTCCCGGAGCCATATTTTTAGCCATCATTGCTGATTCAATGAGTAAAGTACCACTTCCGCAAAAGGGGTCGAAAAATTTTGTGTCAGGAAATATTCGTGCTAAATCGCACATAGCAGCAGCCAAGGTTTCTTTTATGGGTGCATCATTGGAATTTCTCCTGTATCCCCTCTTGTGTAATCCGTCACCGGAAGTATCAATCATCATCGTAACAATATTTTTGTGGATTGAAAAACGAATTTTATACTCTGTTCCTGTTTCGGCGAAACGCATAATGTTGTATTTTAGCTTCAGTCGCTCGACAATAGCCTTTTTTATAATTGATTGACAATCAGGAATACTGTGAAGCTGTGAATTTATACTCCAACCATTAACCGGAAAAGCATCATCACGTCCAATGAAATTTTCCCACGCAATTTTCTTTACCCCGTCAAAAAGCTCGGTAAAGGTTTGTGCTTCAAATTCGCCCATATTTATCAAGATTCGTTCGGCAAAGCGAGAACAAATATTTGCACGGGCTATCATATTACTCTCTCCAGAAAGCAAAACTCTGCCGTTTTCGGTTATGACGTTTTCAAAGCCCATACGTCTAAATTCATCTGCGGCAACGCTCTCTACTCCAAATATACAAGGAGCCACCAAATTATATTTATCCATTATTTTACCTCAATAGTTTTATGTCTTGTAACGTGACAGCCAATATTCACAGCCACCGGAAGTCCTGCGATATGTGTCGGAGCGGTTTCAATATTAACTGCAAGTGCTGTAGTGTCACCGCCAAAGCCCTGCGGACCGATTTTAAGTCGGTTAATTTCATCTAAAATTTCTTTTTCCAATTCTGCGTAATAGGGATTTTCATTTGGTTTGTCGAGGCTTCTGCAAAGTGCTTTTTTTGAAAGTAAAGCGCATCCTTCAAAATCACTTCCAATTCCAACACCTATTACCATAGGGGGACAAGGATTATTAGAAGCTTTTTTAACAATCTCTAAAACCGCATTTATTACTCCTTGTCTTGAATCAAAGGGTGTGAGCATTTTAATACCGCTCATATTCTCACTGCCAAAGCCCTTTGGTGCTACCGTTATTTTGACCGAGTCACCTTCGGTAATAGTTGTATGAATAACGGCAGGTGTATTATCCCCCGTATTAGAACGTAAAAGCGGGTCAGCGACAACCGACTTACGTAAAAGACCGCTTTCATAACCTATCTTCACACCTTGATTAACAGCGTCATAAAGATTACCACCTGTAAAATGTACGTCTTGACCAATTTCAAGAAAAACAACCGCCATACCTGTATCCTGACAAATCGGTAAAGAATGTTCCGCCGCTACTGCTAAATTTTTTTCTAAATCAGAAAGAACTGCTTTTGCTAAATCATCGGTCTCGCTATTCTTGGCATCACTCAATTTAGAAACCAAATCGCAAGGAAGCGACTTGTTTGCAGATATGCACAACTGTGCAACTGCATTTGTAATTTTATCAAGTGCAATCTCTTTAATCACAAAACTCATCCTTTTAAAAATCAAAGCGGAACCGCCGAAAAGACTGAACCGCTTATTTTACATAAATTATTTTACTGCACTGCGACGTGAACGCTTTGCTTCAGGATTTTTTCTCTTTAAATCAGAAAACTTTTCGTCACTTGTTTGTTTGAATCTGTTCATCATTTCTTCAAAAGAAGCAGGTTCTTGCTTTCTTGGAGTCCAAGTGTATGAGCTGTCGGGCTTTTGCTGAGTAGGCGCTTTGCGCTCCTTGCGATCTCTTATTTGCTCACGCTTTTCGGGTTCGAGCGCTTTTTTTATACTCAACGAGATTTTTCCGTCATCACCAACAGAAATAACCTTCATTTTAACAACATCACCAATTTTGAAATGTTCTTTAATGTCGCTGATATAGGTATGGGACAACTCAGAGATATGTACAAGACCTGAAGTGTTATCTCCCAAATCAACAAAAACGCCAAAATTAGTAATACCTGTAATTTTACCTTCAACAATTTGTCCGATTGTCACTTGCATACGAAAAAGAAATCCTCCTCAAAATTTCAAAATCTAATTTCCGGAAACGTCAATATATATTTCTTCATTGGGATAGATGTACCCCAAACGTTCACGGGCAGCCTTTTCAATTAACTCCTTATTAGAATCGGAATTAAGAATTGCTTTAATTTCTTCAATGTCGTTTTTCTTTTGAGATTCAACTTGTAAATACTCATCTCTTTTAGCTTGGGTGGTTTTAAGTTCTGAATACAAGTCGAAAAGACCGACTATAAAATAAGCACAAACACCCAAAACCAACAAGCGCAAAATTATGCTTTTGTTAGATTTTCTTTTCATTTTAACAAAATCTCCATAAAAAAATTATAATAAGACAAAGATATTATACAATAAATCATCTTACTTTTTCAAGAGTTTTTTGCGTAAAAAAACAGCTTTTTTTACGATTTTTACTAACTTTTTCAGATTTTCTTCAAAAAAAAGAATTATCTTATCTGTAAGGGCTGAAACTTTACCATTGGTATAATGTAAAATTTTGCTTGTAAAGGAAAAAATCCAAACTAAAAAGGTTAGATAATACCGAGATAAAGTTATCCGCCAAATTACAAATCCCGCAATGATACCCACAAATACGTATGCACGCATTACGCCGTATGTGAAGGCTAGCAAAAAAATAAAAACAGTTGGGGTCACAATTACAAAAAATATAATATCTTGAAAGAAGACAATTAAATCTGAAAAATCCTTTATTTTTCTTAAAGCTCTGAAAAAATCAAAAAAAACCGAAATTATTATTCCCAAAACAAGTGAGTAAAGGAATATTTTCGGCTGTAAAGATATTGTTGTATCCCACATAACTCACCTAAAAAGCTTTGATAGCAGACCATTTTTTCCCTCTTGAGATTGATAAGCTACGGCATTTACCTTCCCCTCTGCTATGAGGTCGTTTGTTTTAGTATCAAACTGGATTATGTGCAAGTTTTCGCCCTTAATTATCATCCTACCTTTTGTTGTTAGGAGAACTATTGTCTCATCCTCAAAGGAAACGACCTCCTTTACTCCCGAAAGATTCACTTTTTTGCGTTCTTCAATAATTATGTTATGCAAGACAAAATTTTCATCCAAAAAAAACACTCCCAAAATATTTAATAAATACAATTAAATATATTTTGGGAGACTTTTAATTATTCAATAATTCTGTAAAGTGACTGCGCATCATCTTTTTTCACCGTTTCGGCAACATTTAAAACCTCGGCTTTAAAATTGCGTGTTCCGAAAGCTATTTCAATGACATCGCCAACCTTAACGTCATAGGAAGCACGTGCAGTTTTGGAATTGACAGATACACGGCCTGCATCACACGCTTCATTTGCAACAGTGCGCCTTTTTATAATTCTTGATACCTTTAAAAATTTATCTAATCTCATAAATACCTCAAAAACAAAACCGTCCTATTTTTAAAGGACGGTTTCGAAATAATAACAATTATTATTTTATAGCGTCTTTAAGAGCTTTACCTGCTTTGAAAGCGGGATTTTTGCAAGCAGAAATTGCAATCTTTTCGCCAGTCTTGGGATTAACGCCGGTTCTTGCAGCTCTTTCACGAGCTTCAAATGTACCGAAGCCTACGAGTTGGATTTTGTCGCCAGCCTTGAGTGCGTCTGTAACTGTTTCAACGAAAGCAGCAAGAGCCTTGTCAGCATCCTTTTTAGAAATGGCAGCCTTGTCAGCAATAGCAGCAATAAGTTCTGTTTTGTTCATAATTGAACCCTCCATAATTTTTATTAAGTTTGCTTCAAACAAACCATTAACAATATTATTTGTACCACACTTTTTACTAAAAATCAATAGCAAACCAAAAATATTTTTAAAAAAGTGGCAAAAATTCTATATATTGTGATATTTTTTTGTTATTTTATCCTAAAAAATTCATTTTTTTCAATAATGCGATAATTTTATCTCCCTTTGGTAATGATTCAAAATCTTCATATTTAAAAAATTTAGTAAGAAGAAGACACAACAAATAAACCGCAACTGCAACAACAATAGCAAAAACAGTATAAATTTTTGAAGGAGCGATAAGTGAAATAAGGTGTGCAGAAATACCACATAAAAAGCCGGAAATCATCGGCTTTAAAAAGACACCTTTTAATGAGTGTAAAGACTCACATTTGCAAAGTGCAAAGATGTTAATTATGAAAATTACCGCAAAAAACAGTATCGTGGAAATTACATTAGAGTAAATATTCAAAACAACAATATTGCCTAAAGCATAATTAAATGACAATTTAATTATAGCTGCAATAATTATCGCTATGAGATAAATTAAATGTTTTTTTCTGCTTTGAAGAATATTGCCGATGACGATTGAAAAACCTGCAAAAAGTGACGCTATTCCGTAAAGAACAAGTATATTTCCGCCAATCTGTGCAGACTGCCCCTCTCCAAAAATCAATATCATTATTTCTTTTCCCAAAAAAACGAACCCGAAGGCAGACGGAAAGGATATTAAAGAAGTCAGTCGCAAGGAAGTGTTAATTTTTTTAGATGTTTCCGTTTTATCCTGTGCAGATTCGGAAATATTAGGTACAATGCTGACACCAATCGCCATGCACAGTGAAATAATAATATTGAAAAAAGCAAAAGCTTTACTTCTTATTCCATAGAGTATAGTTGGCAAATTTATAATTTCTTCGCCTTGCAAAAGAGAAGAATACAAATTTTTGAAATAATCTGTATTATTTTCAATTAAAGTTTTCAAAAGCGGGCGCACAGTTGTGGTATCTATGAATGAAACAATACAACCCGCAAGAGACGAAACAGCCACAGTAAGTGACAAAATTATAATACTTCGTTTTAATTGCGAAGCTTCTTGTTTTTTATTACTCAAAAGTTTAAATTTATAATCTTTTGAGTGCTTTTTATATTTTAAGTAGATATAAAGGGTAGAAAAAGCTGTACCTAAAGTTATTCCGAAAAGCGCACCTGCAGCCGCAAAAGCAACATTTCCCGAAATTTGAACAATTGTTATAGCAAAGCCAAACCCTAAAATAAGCTTTAGCGACACTTCGATTAAGTTTGAAGTGGCATAAGGCTTCATACAAAGAAAACCTTGAAAATATCCCCTGTATAAAGACAAAACACCACAAAATAATATTGAGGGTAAAATTGCCACCAATCCATATAAATATTCCTTGCTACTCGAAGTAAGCCTCATATAAGGATAAATAAACAAGCCCATCAAAACAAATCCGATGATTGTCACCTTAATCAAAAAACGTTTTGAAATAGCCACTACTTGTCCTACAGAAGAAAAATCCTTTAAAGAGACATAATAAGAAATAAAATACGAAACCGCAACAGGAAAACCTGAAAGTGCCAATGTCGTTATTGGAGTCAGCAAGTCATAAGCAGCAGAAAAATACCCAAATCCCAAGTCCCCAAGACAAATTTCTGAAGAAAGTGGTATCTTAAAAAAAGCGCCTAAAACTTTTGTTATTAAGGCAGTTGCCATTAAAAGATAGGCACCCTCCTGCAAAGTTTGTTTTGTACTAGATTTATCTGACATAATTATAATTTTGCCATTTCCTTAATTATTGCAATTATATAGCCAAAAAGTGAAATATCGCTTGTGTTATTCATTTGAGTATAGCTGTCCCCTGCATCATCACTTGCATCGTCTGACATTTTACGAAGGCAGATAAACGGTGTTTTTGAAGCATCTGTAATATAAGCTATTGCTGCCGTTTCCATATCACAGGTCATTGCAGAAAAATTATCACGGAAATAATTGGCAGTTTGTTCATCACAAATAAATCGGTCTCCTGAAACTGCAGTACCTACTTTAACATCCGGAATAACCCTTTTAACCAAGTCGATAATTTTCTGCTCAACCTCATAAATATATTTTTGAGCCGGTTTTTCACAAGGGGCATAACCAAGACCGGTCAAATCAAAATCATGCTCCAAAAAACGATTGGCAAGAGATACATCGCCCTTATCAATTTCCGAAATACCGCCTGATAATCCGTAATTTAAAATATAATCACAGCCAATATCAACCAAATGCATAGCGGCAGCAGCGGCATTTACCTTGCCTATTCCACAAAGTATTGAAATGATTTCTACACTTCCATTCTCAGTTAAAAGGGAGAATTTATGTGCCGTTCTGCCTAAAAAATCATATCTTTCATATTGTCCCTTTTCGACAAATTCTGCTAATGGTCTGTATTCTTCAATGTCTGCTACAACAATACCAAATTTCAAATTATTCATCCTCTTCTACCTTGTTATTTAATATCGTTCCGCAAATATTACAATAAATTGAATCTTCGTCAATATGAGCCGAACAATTAGGACAAGTAAACTTGTTTCTTAAATCAGCAATATCCTTTTTCAATGATTTGATTTCCAAATTCTTCGCATTTACGGAATCAAACAAGCTTTTAATTTCCTCGTTCTCGATTTCTGTATTTTTAAGCAGCTTATAATATGCAAAACCAAGTCTTTGTAAATCTTTATTACGGTTAGATTCAAGTGATGAAATTTTAAATTTGATTTTTTGAATATTTACCGCCTCATCTGTTCTTTGCTTTGTTACCGACAAAACCTCTCGTGTTTTTGAAACAGCATTTTCTAAAAAATCCATATCATTTCCTCCTAAAAAGTAAATTTCAGATTATATACTATATTTTTTATAAAAACTGACAATACCCTGTTTTCGGTCTATCATCTGGGAAAAGTTACTGATATATTCGTATGGGTATTTGTAATTAAATATTCGCTCAATGTCCCTTGTGTGCGGAGATTTTAACTTTGTCACCGCACTTGCTCCGCAAGCGAGAATCGTATGCGTTTCGTCCATAATATAAACATTATAAAACGATTCAAATCCCGTTTTTGAATATCCTATATTTTCGAGATTTCCGACAGTTTTACTTTGCCTATACATATAGTACGGCTTGATATTATTTTGTGTCAAAACATTTCTTGCATAATCAACCATTTGTGTAGCAAGAAGACCGACCTCTATCTCAGGGAAATCAGAGTTTTTAGTAAGAGTAGAAGATCGCTTTAAGGAAAGAGAATGTACCGTAACGCTTTCGGGAGAAAGATTTAAAATTTTTGAAAGAGTATCCTTAAAGCTTTCAAAAGTATCAGTTGGAAGACCTGCTATCAGGTCCATATTTATATTATCGTGACCGCATTTTCTTGCAAGTAAAAAAGCATTAACAGTATCAATCGACGTATGCTTTCTACCGATTACTTCAAGCACACTATCGTTCATGGTTTGCGGATTTATACTAATACGTGTAGCACCACATTTTTTAATAACTCGTAATTTTTCCTCGGTTATAGTATCAGGACGTCCTGCCTCAACTGTATATTCCTTTAAATTACTTAAATCGAAATTTTCTTTTATTACAGTCATTAAATTTTTGAGTTGGACTGCAGATAGAGTTGTTGGTGTTCCACCACCGATATAAACCGTTTCGAGCTTTAAATTCAAACTATTTGAAATTTCGGCGGTAATTCGCAACTCCTCATAAAGCTTTTCAAGATATTCAGGAATTAGCTTTTGAGATTTTTCAACCGAGTGGGAAACAAATGAACAGTAAGAGCATCTTGTGGGACAAAACGGAATCGAAACATACAGACTAAAGGATTCTGGAGTTGACAATGAAATGATTCTTTCCTCGCTTGTGTGAGTTTCTTTACATAACGAAAGCTTATTTTCATCAATTTTTAAATCATCTATCAGATATTTGTCAGCGTTATCCTCACCGTTTAAATCCGAAATCAATCTGCTGTATAGCTTTGCCGGTCTTATTCCCGTAAGCATACCCCAAGAAGGTTTGTAATTTGTGATTTCACACATCGCAAAAAACACTGCTTGAGAAAGTCGAAGCTCTGCTTCTTTTTCATCAAAATCATTTGAAATCGGAACACTATTTTCAGATACTTTGCCATTTATGTTTGCAAAGCAATATGCCGTATTGTTTTTAATTTCGGTCACAACCGAAACATTGTCATTTATTAAATAGTCATAAAACTCAATTTTTTCAAAAGGCATAAAAAGTCGTATCAGTTTTTCAATTTCATACCTAAAGTTATGGTTTATTAAACACAGCTTCATATATTATCTTCCGTAATAGTTTTTTTCGCTTCCGATGGTGGTTGATTCACCGTGACCGGGAAATACTTTTGTTGAAGAGTCAAAGGAATTAAACAAAAAATTCAGTGAGGCTACAATCTCACGGCGAGACCCACCGTGAAAACAGGTGTTACCAAATCCCCTGTGAAAAAGTATGTCACCTGTAAAGAGGTTATCACCTATTTTATAGCAAAGACCTCCGATTGTGTGTCCTTTGGTGAGATATGCTTTAATCTCAATATCCCCAACCGAAAACTCTTCATTATTAGAAATTAAAATATCGGCATAAAAGGGCGCTATTTCCACTCCACCAACTACCGCCTCATTCAAAACGTTGTCAGAAAGTGCAGGGTTGTCAAATTCACCGATAGCGATATTGACACCGGTTTTCTTGCGTAAGGCTTCTGCTCCGCCTATATGGTCAAAATGTGCGTGAGTAATAAGAATAAGTCTTTCTTTATGAGCATTGTTTTCTAAAAAGTTAAGGATTCTTTCATCCTCATATCCTGGGTCAATTACAATCGCCGCATTATCGGTTGATAATAAATAGCAATTCGTATTACTTAATAATAATTTTTCAATTTTCATTTTACATCACTTTTCTTCCAAATGTCAGTATCGTAAATAATTGTTACGGGACCGTCATTTATAAGACTAACCTGCATATCTGCACCGAAAATCCCTTTTGCCACCTTCTTAACACCATTGTTTATAAGCTCATTGCAAAAGTATTCATACAGTTCATTTGCACGATTCGGCTCCATAGCATTTGTAAACGAAGGTCTGTTCCCTTTTTTTACATCAGCTAACAATGTAAATTGTGAGATTGCCAAAACCTCACCACCAACATCAAGCAAAGAAAGATTCATTTTGTCGTTTTCATCACAAAAAACACGCAAATTTGCGGTTTTACGTGCTAAAAGCTCTGCTTCTGCCTTTGTGTCTTCAGCTGCGACACCGAGTAATATCATATAACCGGCTTGACACTCACCCACAATTTTACCATCAACTAAGACAGAAGAATTTTTGACTTTTTGAATAATTGCTTTCATTTATTGATTTATCCTCTCTACAGAAAAAGCGCCCTGAATTTTTTCAATTCTTGAGGTAATGCTTCTTAAATGTTCAACATTTTCAGCACTTACAGTAACGGTAACAGTACAATTACCATCCTTCATTTCACGAGCATTTATGCTATGAATAGGAACGTGCATATTGTTAATTGCGTTCATAACATCAATTACAATACCATCACGATTGATAAACATTGCTTGAATTGTTGAAGTGAAAGAATCATTGCTCTTACTTCCCCAATGTGCTCTAATCCAACGGTCAGGCTCAGGTGCTAAATGAATGTCATGCGGAACGTTGTTGCAATCTCTTTTGTGAATCGAGACACCGTGACCACGAGTTATGAATCCGATAATGTCATCACCCGGAAGTGGCGCACAACATTTTGAAAGCTTAACAAGGCAATTATCAATTCCCTCGACAATGACGCCTTCATTTGATTTAGCCGCCTTACTCTCGGTGATTGGCACAATCTGAGGCGGTTTTTTGACGATTTGTCTTCTGTTGTAGTCATCCTTTATGCGAGGAAGAATTTTTGAAATCAAAATTCCTCCATAACCTATAGCGGCATAAAATTCTTCAGCATTTACAAATTTATTACGCTTTGCAAACTCGTCAATATATTCCGAGTATTCACTTTCACTAAAGCGAATTTCATTTCTGCGAAGCTCTTTTTCAAGCTCCAACTTACCGGCGGCAATATTTTCCGTTCTCTTTTCTCTTTTAAACCACGAGCGGATTTTTGCTTTTGCCGAGGATGTAACAGCGATATTAAGCCAATCCCTGCTTGGTCCATGGCCAACAGCGTTGGTAGTTAAAATTTCGATTACCTCACCTGTTTTAATTTCGTGGCTAATAGGAACAATTTTTCCGTCAACCTTAGCACCCACCATCCGAACACCAACTGCCGAGTGTATGGCAAACGCAAAGTCAACAACAGTAGCACCAGCAGGTAAATTTATCACGTCGCCCTTTGGAGTAACGGCAAATACATCCTCTTGTGATAGGTCAACCTTTATGCTTCTTACTATATCGGTAGCATCTGACGAGGTACTTTGATTTTCAAGAATTTGTCTTATCCAAGCAAGTCTGTCCTCAAGATTTTTTTCATCCTTTAAAATACCTTCTTTGTATTTCCAATGGGCCGCAATACCAAATTCAGCAGTATGGTGCATATCAAAGGTACGAATTTGTATTTCAAAAGGAATACCTGCTCTACTAATAACAGTGGTATGAAGTGACTGATACATATTAGGCTTTGGAGTTGATATATAATCCTTAAATCTATTGGGGATGGGTCTAAACATATCGTGCATTATACCCAGTATGTTGTAGCAATCGGCTACTGTATCAGTGATGATACGAATAGCGTACAAATCATATATTTCGTCAAAATCCCTGCCCTGCATATACATTTTACGGTATATGCCATGTATTGATTTTACACGGCTTTGGTAGGCAATTCTGATTTTTGGCATATCAGCGTCTAAACGCTCTTCAATTTTTTTGCGTATTTCCTCTAAAATGTTTTCACGTTCCTTATGATGCATAGAAAGTGATTTTTCAATTTCGCTGTATGCTACAGGGTCAAGGTGCTTTATACTTAAATCTTCAAGCTCTTCCTTAACAGGTCTGATACCTAATCTATGGGCTATTGGGGCATAAACCTCAAGTGTTTCAACCGCCTTATCACGTTGTTTTTGTTCAGGCATTGCATCAATTGTACGCATATTATGAAGCCTGTCAGCAAGCTTAATAATAATTACTCTGATGTCTTGACCCATCGCAATCAACATTTTTCTAAGGCTTTCTGCTTGTTGTTGTTCCTTTGTGGAAAAGCTCAAACGACCGATTTTTGTAACACCGTCAACCAAAAGTGCAACCTCGGGTCCGAACATACGACTTATATCTTCAAGCTTTGTTTCGGTATCCTCAACAACATCATGTAAAAGCGCTGCGGCTACAGACTGTGAGTCCATACCAAGTGAAACTATGATTTTTGCAACATTGAAGGGATGAATATAATAATCCTCATTTGTCTTGCGCTTTTGTCCTTCGTGAGCGGTAACGCAAAGCTCAAAAGCACGTCTTATCATATCATAATCATATCCGGCGCCGAATTTTTCCATTGTTGCCTTTAATTCGTTATAATCCCTTAATTGATAATCATGCATTGTTTGCGCTCCTTTCCGAAAGAATTTTAAATGTTTTAGAATTTAACAGATCGGTTTTTTCTGCCGATGGGACACCTTTGTAAAGGCCATTTTGGTCAAATATCAGACCAAGTTCAGTTAAAATCTTTATAGAAATCAAGGTTTTTCCAAGACCAATTTCTAATAAAAATAGATATTTCAGTTTATCTTCGCTTAATGGTTTTTCGAGGATTCTTTTGTAAATTTGACCTATTTGAGCTCTTGTGGGCAATAAATCGTTTACATCATATTCCCTTCCCGAGCAAAAAGCCTTAAAAGATGATAAATCTTGAAAAAGCTTATCATCATCTGTACCGTTAAGTCTTATTGCCTTTGTCAAAACACTGACTGTATATTCTCCGTTGTAAAGATTTGGTTCAACAGTAACTGCCAAATCAAGAATATCACCAACACTAAAGCAAAAATTTTCTGACGACACACCAAAAAGTAAGGTTTGAAAGGAGTTTTGACCCTTTGAGAAGAGAAGTCTTAAATGCTTATTGTTAGAAAGCGGTGTAATCCTTTCAAGCTTTACGCCGTAAACACCAAATAGCGGTGTTGGGTTTTCAGTACCATAAGGCTCCATTACCGACAGCGCAAAAGCCAAATCAAGAGACAGAGCCTGTGGGTTTAATTTGCAATCAAGCTCTAACTGAGGTGGAACTACAGGAATTTTATCGGCATATAAATTGATTTTTTTACGAAAAGCATCGATATTGTCAACAGAAAGTGTGACACCGGCTGCTTGTGAGTGACCACCGAATTTTACAAGTAAATCCTCACACGAGGAAATTGCATCAAAAATATTAAAACCAGGGACGCTTCTTGCGGAACCCATGGCAAACTCGCCGTCAGAAGAGAGTAATATAACAGGGACAGAGTAACGCTCAGCAATTCGAGCCGCAGTAATACCTACAACACCGTGATGCCAATTTTCTCCGCTTACGACAATTACTCGGTCATATCTTAAATTTTCCTTTTCGATTTTTTCAATACATGATGCAAATATTTCTTTTTCAATTCTTTGACGCTTAGAATTTTCATCATCAATTTCATTTGCAATCACTAAAGCATCCATCATATTTTCGCACAGCAACAACTCAACCGCTCTATCGGCCTTTCCCATACGACCTGCCGCATTTATACGTGGAGTAAGAGAAAAAGCCAAACGAATTGATGTTATGTTTTCTTTATTAACTGCCGAAACATTTAAAAGTGCGCTGATACCGAGGGTTGCATTTTCTTTAATTTTATCGACACCGGTCTTAACAATACTTCTGTTTTCAAGCTTTAGAGGCATAACATCAGCTATAACAGCAGTAGCCAAAAGATCGGCATACTCCCATAAAAGCTCTTCGGGCTCTTTTTCCTCTAATACACAAATCAGTCTAAAAGCAACCTGTGTTCCGCAGATTTCTTTAAATTCCGATGGGCAATCTTTTCTGTGGGGATTAACCACCGCATCCGCAGAGGGTAATGTATCCTTGGGCAAATGGTGGTCGGTGATTACAACCTTCATACCAAGCTGCTTTGCAAATTCAATTTCTTCAATGCAAGCAATACCATTATCAACCGTAATAATCAGCTTTACATCTTGTTCGCTTAAACTCTTGAGAGCATCACAATTCATACCATATCCCTCGCTAAAACGGTCA
>JAZNRN010000003.1:0-10573 GCA_045590775.1 Acutalibacteraceae bacterium | reverse complement strand
GGACTTAATGAAATTTTCGAAAATCCCTCGCAAAAGTATATTGACCGATTAAATTATGAATTATCGGTTATAAACGAAATGGGATATGTTGATTATTATTTAATTGTAGCCGATTTTGTAAACTATGCTAAAAAAAGCGGCATTCCTGTAGGACCCGGACGTGGCTCGGGAGCGGCGTCTCTTGCGGCATATTGCATTGGGATTACCGGTATTGACCCTATAAAATATGACCTTTATTTTGAGCGGTTTTTAAATCCTGAGCGTGTCTCAATGCCCGACTTTGATATAGATTTTTGCTATGTTAACAGGCAAAAGGTAATTGATTATGTAATCGAAAAATACGGAAAAGACCATGTTTCGCAAATTGTCACATTTGGTACAATGGCGGCTCGAGGTGCTATTCGTGACGTGGGTCGTGCGATGGATATTCCGTATGCCACTTGTGACAGAGTGGCAAAGCTCATACCGCAAGCGGTAAACATGACAATAGATAGAGCTTTGGCACTTTCAAAAGAGCTTCTTAATTTATATGAAAATGACCCGCAAATAAAAGAGCTTGTCGATATGGCAAGGCAACTTGAGGGTATGCCGAGACACGCCTCCACCCATGCGGCAGGTGTTGTGATTTCGGATAAGCCGGTTGCTGAATATGTGCCTCTTTCTGTTAATGATGAGGCAGTTGTAACACAATATACAATGACCTCGCTTGAGGAATTGGGACTTCTTAAAATGGATTTTTTGGGACTTCGCAACTTAACTGTTATTGATGAAACCCAAAAGTATATTAGAGAAAAAGAACCCAATTTTGATATAGAAAAAATTCCGCTTGATGATGAGGATACCTATAAGCTTATGTCAAAGGGACTGACCGATGGCGTTTTTCAGTTTGAATCAGACGGTATGAAAAATGTGCTTCGTCAGTTTGGACCTCACTCGATAGAGGATTTAACTGCGATTTTGTCACTTTATAGACCGGGACCTATGGACTCTATTCCCCGATATATAAACAATAAGCATCACCCCGAAAGCATTACCTATGACACACCTCTTTTGAAGCCGATTTTGGATGTCACATACGGCTGTATTGTTTATCAGGAGCAGGTAATGCAGGTCTTTCGTGCGCTTGCAGGGTATTCACTTGGTCGAGCTGATATAGTTCGTCGTGCTATGGCAAAGAAAAAGCACGATGTGATGAAAAAAGAACGTGAATTTTTTATCTTTGGCGAAAAGGATAAAAATGGTAACGTAATCACAGAGGGCGCAATAGCCAGAGGAGTAAGCGAGCAAACCGCCAATAAAATTTTTGATGAAATGTCAAGCTTTAGCTCGTATGCCTTCAATAAAGCACATGCTTGTGCGTATTCCTTTGTCGCATATAGAACCGCCTACTTGAAATGTCATTATCCGTCAGAATATTTTGCTTATCTTATGACAAGTATGATGGATTCTGCTTCTAAAATTTCGCTTTATACTGCCGAATGTCGAAAAAACGGAATTAAGGTTTTGCCACCCTCGGTAAATAAAAGCAGAGCGGGCTTTACTCCCGACGGAAAAAATATTCGTTTTGGACTTTCTGCCATTAAAAATTTGGGTGTGGGGCTGATTTCACGGCTTGTAAGTGAGCGTGAGCAAAACGGCGAATACACTTCAATGTATGATTTTTGCTTTAGAAATTACTCTCGTGAGTTTAACCGCAAGGCACTTGAGGGACTTATCAAAAGTGGAGCGCTTGACTTGCTTGAGGATAATAGGCGTCAAATGCTGTATAATATAGAGGGTGTTTTGGCGGCGGTAGAAAATGAAAAGCGGTATTCGGGTGATGGTCAGCTTAATCTTTTTGAGGAAATGGATTCGCCTAATACCTTTATTCCAACTAAAATGGAGGAAATGGCAGAGGAGTTAAAGCTTGAGCTCGAAAAAGAGGCGACCGGCCTTTATCTTTCTTCTCACCCGATGGAAAAGTATCAGGCCTTTATAAAAAACGCAAGCTTTACAAAGCTTTCTGATGTAATTTCCGGTAAGGCTTTTGACGGGAAAAGGGTGAACGTAGTAGGAATTATTACCGACCTCAAGGTGAGGAATTTGAAAAATAATTCGATTTTGGCTTCGGCAAGATTGGAGGATATAACTGCCTCAGTTCCTATCACTATTTTTTCAAAAGCATATACTGAATATAAAGCTTTGCTTTCCTCGAACAAGCCTTTAATACTAAGCGGAAAAATTTCGGAACACGAGGACAGAGAAACCGAAATTATTTGTGAAAGAGTACAGCTTATACCGGAAAACGCTGAAAATACTCCTGTGAAAAAAATGCAATCAGGGCTGTATTTAAAAGTCAAAAATACCGATTGCAAAGAATTTTTTAATGTAAAAGAAATTCTTTCACAATTTTCGGGAGACAAAGAGGTTTATATCTACCTTACTGACACAAAACGAAAGCTTAAGGCTTCACGTAATCTCTGGATAAGTGAAAGCGAGGAGCTTTTAACTGCTTTATGTAATGTTTTAGGCGAAGAAAATGTAAAATTAGTTAAATAAAGTGTTGAAAATCTGATAATTTTGTTATATACTATATTCTAACTTGATTTGTATGATTTTTGGAGTTGATATATATTATGAAAACGATTGGTGTATTAACTAGCGGCGGCGATGCTCCCGGTATGAACGCTGCTGTACGTTCTGTGGTTAGAACAGCTATTTCTCTCGGTATGACTGTCAAAGGAATAAGACGTGGCTATAACGGTCTTATTGAAGGAGATATTTTTGATTTGGATGTTCGCTCTGTGTCAGACATTATTCACAGAGGCGGTACTGTTCTTTATACCGCAAGAAGTCCTCTTTTTAAAACAGAAGAGGGTATGGCAAAAGCTATCGACAATTGCAAAAAATACGGAATTGAGGGTATTGTTGTAATCGGTGGAGATGGGTCCTTCAGAGGTGCACGTGATTTGTCACTTCGTGGTATTCCTTGTGTCGCTATTCCCGGCACCATTGACAACGACATTTCTTCAACCGAATATACAGTAGGCTTTGATACTGCTATGAATACAGCTATGGAAATGGTTGATAAGATTCGTGACACGGCTCAATCACATGACCGTTGCAGCGTTGTTGAGGTTATGGGCAGACGTGCAGGATTTTTGGCACTTCAGTGTGGTATTGCTGTCGGTGCTACTGCTATTTTGGTTCCTGAGGTTGAATATAATTTAGACGATGTAATCGCAAAAATGAAAAAATCACAGCTCACAGGTAAACAACATTTCATTATTGTTGTTGCTGAAGGTGTCGGCGGAGTTGAGGAAATTTCAAAGAAAATTGAAATAGCTACCGGAATCGAAACAAGGGCTACTATTTTAGGACACGTACAGCGTGGCGGACGTCCTACTGTTCGTGACCGTGTATATGCAACCCGTTTCGGATATGCCGCTGTTAAGCTTTTGAGTGATGGTATCGGCAACCGTGTTGTAGGTATGAATCACGGACAAATTGTGAATTATGATATTTATGAGGCTCTTAATATGAAAAAGCCTTTTGATACTGAATTGTTTGAAGTGGCAAATACCACATCTATTTAAACTTTTGAGAGCCGTACGCCCACATTTAATGTGGGCGTTTATCGGCTCTTTTGTCTTTAGAAAGGAAAAATATGGGAAATAAGGTTTTAGTCGGTATGAGCGGTGGAGTGGATTCCTCTGTTTGTGCCAAGGTTTTAAAGGATATGGGCTATACTGTCGGCGGTATGACGCTATCTCTTTGTGAAACAGAAAACGATACGAGTATTGCTGACGCAAAATCGGTTTGCGATAAAATGGGGATTGAGCATTTTGCGATTGATTTAAAGGGTGAATTTGAAAAAATCGTTATATCCGATTTTATAAATGAGTATAAAATAGGCAATACACCCAACCCTTGTATTGTTTGTAATAAGTATATAAAGTTTGGCGTTATGTTAGATAAAGCAATTGAGCTCGGCTTTGATAAAATTGCAACAGGTCATTACGCACGTGTTGAGAAATCGGGGGACAGATATTTGCTCAAAAAGGCAAAGGATTTGTCAAAGGACCAATCTTATGTACTATATAATTTGACACAGGAAAAGCTGTCACGTGTTTTATTTCCTTTGGGTGACTACACAAAACCTGAAATCAGGTCTATTGCCGAGAAATCGGGTTTTGTAAATGCTGACAGACCCGACAGTCAGGATATATGCTTTGTGCCCGACGGTGATTACGCCGACTTTATCGAAAAAAATGACAGTTATAAATCGGTCGAGGGCGATTATGTCGATGTAAACGATAATTTTTTAGGTAAGCATAAAGGGGTTATCAATTATACTATCGGACAAAGAAAAGGACTTGGTATTGCTCTTGGTAAGCCACAGTTTGTAATTGATAAATGTGCTAAAACAAATAAGGTAGTTTTAGGTGACGAGGAGCATTTGTTTAAAACAAGGGTTTATGTAAAGGACGTAAACTTTATTCCCTTTGATGATTTAAAGGGAGAAATGAAGGTTACTGTAAAACTTCGCTATCGTCACGAGCCGTCCGAGGCGATAATCAGAAAACAGGAAGACGGTATTGTCGAAATCGAGTTTTCCACTCCTCAAAGAGCACCATCCCCGGGACAATCGGCGGTCTTTTATGACGACGATATAGTCGTAGGTGGAGGAATAATAATCAATTCGTAATGCGTAATTTGTAATTAAATAAATTAACATTGTAAGGGAGGGTCTTTGCGCCCTCCCGTTTTTTGTCGGCTTTTTGCGGAACGACACACAGGTCGTTCCCTACATGATAATAGTTAAATTGCGATAAAATTTTATAATGTCTGAAATCTAAAATTCATTTTGTCGGGATTTTGAAAATTCCTAAATTCGGTGGGTTGTAGCTAAATAAAAATAACAGTAGCGACATTGTTGCTAAATATAATAAAGAAAGTACAAAAGCATTTTTGCCATAATATTTTTCGCTTTTTAAAATTTTGTTCTTTTTACAAAGTGTAGCGACTATTGAAAGGAAATAAATTGTAATATTTATAAAATCCACACTAAAGCCCAGCACACCGCTAACCGAATAAAACAGAGTGACAATTAAAACCATTCCCCAAATAAGCGAAAGAGCAATTGCCGGAAAAAAGTTTTTTGGTTTCTCTTTTTTTGTGAAATATTCGGCAATAAAATACACAAGAGCAGGGAAAAAGAGAAGCTTCAAATGTTCCCAGGTGCTTTCATTCACAGGGAAAATATACCCGATTACTTTGTTATAACCGCTCCATTTATAAACAAAATGTCCCAATGCTCCTACTGTTCCGATTGCAAAAAAAGCAATTAAATTTTTCTTTAAGTTCATTATTTCACCTCTGTAAATATATTATTTATAAAAGGCATTCTATTATTACAAAATGTTTAAAAGGTTGAAAAATTTCGATATTTGTGTTAAAATGTAAAAAATTATGTAATTTTTTATATTTCGGAGGAAGATTTTTATGCTTAACATCGAAAGACTTTGTCTAGGATGTATGAACGACAACGGTGGCGAAAAATATTGTCCTGTTTGCGGTTTTAATAACAGCACTGCAAATCCCGATAATGCGTTACCGCTTAAATTTATTGTTAACAGTCGTTATATAATGGGTAAGGTCATCTCAGCCAACGGAGAAGGTATCAGCTATATGGCTTGGGATACAGTCGAAAACACAGCAGTAACCATAAGAGAGTACTTTCCGATAGGTTTCGCCGGCAGAAACCCCGACAGAACAGTCGCCATGGCTGCAGGCAGTGAATATGCCTTTAATGAGGGTCTTTTACAATTTATTGAACTCAATAAAAAAATAATGCTTGCAGAGCTTGCAGCACTAATTCCCATTACGGAAATATTTGAAGAAAACGGAACTGCTTACACTGTTTCAAAGCATATACTTGGAATTACCCTTGCTGAATTTTTGAATAAAAACGGTGGAACACTTAAATGGGAACAGGCAAGAGCTTTGTTTTTACCGCTTATAGACACCTTGAGCAGTATGAGCGAAATGGGTATTGTTCACGGCGGTATTTCACCCGAAACAATTTTGGTCGGTCGTGATGGAAAATTAAGAATTACAGGATATTCTGTTGCAAAGCTTCGTATTGCTACCGGCGATTTTGTTTCTGAAATTTTTGACGGCTTTGCTGCTGCAGAGCAATACGGAATTATAAGCGAGTCTATGGGACCTGCAACAGATGTTTATGGTTTATCTGCTACGCTTTTTAATGTGCTTATCGGCGTCATACCCGCTGCTTCAAGTCAAAGAATACATAATGATGCGATGTCAATTCCCGCAAAATTTGCTGAAGAATTACCAAGACACGTGCTTTCCTCTATTGCAAATGGACTTCAGGTTTATCCGAAAAATAGAACCAAAAATCTCGACGCTTTCCGTAATGAATTAGTTTACGGTGAGGTTGATGCCACTCCAAAGGTTGTAAAAGCTGCCGTTGGTGAAGCAAATGGACAAAAAGGCGCAAAGAAAAATACAGGTAAATATATCCTGATTTCTGCAATTTGTACAGCGGTTATATGTTTGGCTATTGGTGCATTTTTGGTGTTTGGTCCCTTTAAAGAGTACATTTTCCCCGAAGAAGATACAAAGTCCTCATCACAGACCGAGGACAAAAACGAACCGCCTCAACTTGAAGAAATTGGTGATGTGGATGAAGATGCTGATACAGCACCGAAATATCCCGTTCCTAACTGTATAGGCAGGCAATATTACGAAATTTCAGAAGACGAATCTTTTAAAATGTTTGAATTTGTGATAGATCATCAAGTCTTTTCAGACACAGTTCCCGAAGGTGCAATCATATCACAAGATATAAGCAGCGGTGAAGAGGTAAAGAGAGGCTCAATTATAAAAATTGTTGTCAGTGCAGGTCCAAAGAGAATATCTATACCGGATCTTATGGGCCTTTCACAATTAGAAGCAGAAAATCTGTTAATGCGGCTCGGTTTTGTTTACAGTAATATCGAAGTTGATACAACAACAATGATTGACCCGTCAAAAGACCCCGGCACTGTAATTAAGCAGAGCCTTTCGAGTGGAGAAAGGGTTAGCCGTTATTCTAAAATAAAAATTTACATCAATGGTTATGTGGAGGAGGAGCCTGACGACATACCAGAAGATGGAATTTATTAAAATAAATACTTGATTTTATTTTAATAATGTGTTATAATACGTACAGACTAAAGAAAGGTGAGTGGGGCAACCCGCTCACTTTTGTTTTGGAAGATAATTCTTTTGAAGCAGACAAGGAGATGAAAGGATGGCAAATATTGCCGAAAAGGTCTATGACCTAATCAAGAATACTGTTGAAGAACAGAACGTTACTCTTTGGGATGTGCGTTTTGTTAAAGAGGGTGCGTCTTGGTATTTGAGAGTCTTTATTGACAAGGAAGACGGAATAAGTATTGACGACTGCACAAACGTTTCTCACGCTATTGACCCTGTTATCGATGCTGAAGACCCGATTGACAAAGCGTATTATTTAGAGGTTTGTTCACCCGGTATTGAGCGTGAGCTTGTACGCAAATTTCACTTTGAAAGTGCTGTGGGTCAAAAAATAAAAATCAAACTCTATAAAGCTCTTGATGGCAAAAAAGAATTTGTAGGTATCCTTAAATCTGTTAGTGAAGAAATTGTGCTCGAAACCGAAAACGATAAGCTTACATTTAATCTTAAAGATATATCAAAAGCAAATTTGTGCGATTACTAATAAATAATTTTGTAATTTTGTTTGGAGGAATTTATAAAAATGGCAAAGAAGAAAACCGTAAAAACCGGAATTGACAATGCTGAATTTTTTGAAGCATTAAAGCTTATGGAAGAAGAAAAGGGAATACCGCAGAAATATATTGCGGAAAAGTTCGCTGAGGCTATTATAGTGGCTGCACGTAAGGATTACGGCGGAAATGATATTGTGTCTGTTGTAATTGACCCTGAAAATCAAGTTTTCACAGTGACAGCCAGAAAAGAAATAGTAGATGTTGTTGAAGACAGCTTTACACAAATTTCTAAAGAGGATGCGGCGGCTATTGACCCAAAATCCTTGGAGTTTGGCTTTGTAGAAATTAAACTCGACCCCAGAAAGTTTGGTCGTGTGGTAGCACAAAATTCAAAGAATAACTTCCGTCAGGGTGTTCGTGCTGCAGAAAGAGGTCAAACCTTGGCAGAATTCCAAAGCCATAATCGTGAGCTTGTAAGTGCCTTGGTTCAAAAGATTGACCCCAAAACAGGAAATGCAATTCTTACAATCGGCCACACCGAAGCCACCTTGCCAAAATTAGAGCAGGTTCCCGACGAGGTGCTTAAAGAAGGCGATCACATCAAGGTTTATGTTGTTGATGTAAAGGACACCGAAAAGGGTGCAAGAATCATGCTTTCTCGTACACATCCCGGTCTTGTAAAACGCCTTTTTGAAACTGAAGTTCCCGAAATATTTGACGGTACTGTTGAAATTAAATCGGTTTCACGTCAAGCAGGTTCTCGTACAAAGATTGCGGTTTACGCTGCTGACCCCGAGGTTGATGCAATCGGTGCTTGTATAGGACCTAGAGGAGCTCGTGTAAATAAAATAGTTGAAGAATTAGCAGGCGAAAAAATTGATATTGTAAAATACAGCGATAACCCCGCCGAATATATCAGCGAAGCGCTTTCTCCCGCAAAGGTTGTATCTGTTGAAATACAGAGTGAAGACCCCAAGGTTTGCTTGGCACGAGTTCCCGAAGCCCAGCTATCACTCGCTATCGGTAACAAGGGTCAAAATGTACGCCTTGCAGCAAAGCTTACAGGTTGGAAGATAGATATTCACCCTGAAAGTGGTTTCTTTGGAGAATAATTATCCGAAAATAAAACTTTAATTATCCGAAAGGAGTAACTGTTTTGACAGTAAAAAAAATACCTATGCGTATGTGCATAGGCTGTAGAGAAATGAAACCTAAAAAAGAACTCATAAGGGTTGTAAAAACTACGGAAAATGAAATTAAAATTGACCTTGTAGGAAAGATGAATGGCAGAGGAGCCTATTTGTGCAGGAATAAGGACTGTTTGCTTAAAGCTCATAAGTCAAACGCTCTTTCACGTGCATTTGAGATGAATGTATCCACACAAATTTACGAAGGTCTTGAAACGGAGCTCGAAAATGCAAAGTGATAAAATTTTATCCCTTTTGGGCTTTGCTTCAAAGGCAGGAAAGTTGTCCTTTGGTTTTAATAAATCGAAGGAGTCGTTAAATAACAAGAAATCCTTTCTTATTATTGCGGCAAAAAATCTCTCCGAAAAAAGCTTAAAAGAAATTGTGTTTTTTGCAGAAAAGAAAAATGTCAAACATATTATTCTAGAGGATATAGATACCCTATCCAAAGCCGTAGGACACACTTGCGGTATAATTTCAGTAAATGATAAGGGTTTTGCAGATGCGTGTTTAGACGCACGAGTTAAGGAGGAAATGCTTAATGACCAATAAATATAAAATTAGCGACCTTGCAAAAGATTTTAATATGAAATCAAAGGATTTAGTACTTTTGGTTAATGAGGTTTGTGCTACCGAGAAAAAGACAACAGCTTCTTTAAATGAAGAAGAAATCGGTCTTGTTTTCTCAAAGCTTACTTCTGACAATCAGGTAAAATCATTCGATGAATACTTTGCTATGGGTGCAGAGTCAAGAGAAAAGGCTAAAAAAGCAAGAGAAGATGAAAAGAACAAAAAGCTTGCTGAACAAGCCGCTATTTTAGCTCAACTTCAAGCCGCTGCTGCTGCACAAAATGCCTCGGCCGAAGAACCCAAAAAAGCAGAAAAGAAGGCTGAAATTAAGCCTGTTGAGAAAAAGGCAAAGCCTAAAGCGCAGGAGTCTAAAAAAGAAGAACCTAAAAAAGAGGAAACAAAAAAGGCAGAGCCCAAAAAAGTTGAGAATAAAAAGCCTGAACCCAAGAAAGAGGTTAAAAAGGAAGAGGCAAAACCTGTTGAGCATAAGCCTTCAGACCCGAATCCCTTTGTATCAAAGAAAAAGGATAAAAAACCGGGTGTTGCCCCTAACAGAGGTCCTGCTGAAATCAGACACGTTGATACAAGAACCTCTAACGTAAATATTGATAAATATAATGAAAAATATGAGTCTATTGCTCCCGCTAACTCGATGAAGGATAATTATTCGAGAAAGCAAAAGATTAAGCAAAAGTCTCAGGATTACAGACGTCCTCAAGGCGCAAAGCGTGAAACAGAAGCAGATAAAATGCGCCGTATGCAGCTTGAGCGTATTAAGAAAACTCCTATTACCGTAACTGTTGGCGATGAAATCACAGTAGGCGAATTGGCTGCTGCAATGAAAAAGACTGCCGCAGAGGTTATTAAGGAGCTGTTAAAGCTCGGCATGATGGCAACCGTTAATCAGGTTATCGACTATGATACCGCCGAAATCGTTGTAACCGAAATGGGTGCAAAGATTGAAAAAGCGGTTGTTGTAACTATCGAAGAACAAATTATGGACGACACAGAGGATAACGATGAAAACTTAAAGCAGAGAAGTCCTGTTGTAGTTGTTAT
>JAZNRN010000002.1:0-7856 GCA_045590775.1 Acutalibacteraceae bacterium | reverse complement strand
GGTGCTGACTCAATAGGGTTGCCCTTTGCATCGTAAAGCTCGTTTGCTGTGATTATTGTAGGGGAGGTTTTAGGCTCTAGGCAGTCAAGCTCTTGTCCTCTTAAAAACTTGTTTTTGAGAGTGGCGACAATACAGCCGTTTTCATATCCGTCAACAATTGCCGCTACCGAATAATCTCTGACATAGCCTGCGTTTTCATAGGTTTGTGAGTTTGTAGGCGCTCCGTAATAAAAGCCGGTTGAATATGTGCGGTGGCTTATTTTGTTAAGCTCGTCCGTCACCCACGAGGGACATTTCCAATCAAGTGGATTATTTTTAAGTGAGTCGAGCGCTCCTCTGTATGCGTTGGTGATAACTGCTACATAATAGTGCGACTTGGCTCTGCCTTCTAATTTTATACTGTCAACACCTGCTTTTACCATTTCATCTAAATGCTCTGCCATACACATATCATTTGCGTTCAAAATGTAAGTGCCTTTATCGGTTTCAGTGATGTCAAAATATTGTCCGGGACGTTTTTCCTCCATTAAGGAATAACTCCAACGGCAAGATTGAGCGCAGTCACCTCTGTTTGCATCTCTGCCTGTCATATAGCTTGAAAGCAAGCACCTTGCCGAAAAGGAAACACACATAGCACCGTGAGCAAAGGCTTCAATTTCAAGCTCTCTTGGTGTTTTGGCTCTGATTTCGGCAATTTCATTTAAAGATAATTCACGAGCCAGTACCACACGCTTGGCACCAAAATCGTGAAACGCACGAGCGGTTTCATAGTTGCATATACCCGATTGAACCGAAATATGAAGCTCACATTTTGGAGCATACTTTTGGGCAAGGCGCATAGTGCCTATATCGGCGGCAATAATTGCATCTGCACCTAAATCATTTATGCTTTCTAAAAACGCCGGCAATCTCGGTATTTCGCTGTTGTGGGGGATGGTGTTGCAGGTAATATGCACCTTAACATTATGGTCATGAGCATATTTAATGCCTTTTTTTAAGTCCTCAATACCAAAATTTGAGGCTGCAGTACGCATACCAAACTCCTCGCCTGCAAGATAAACTGCATCAGCACCGTAATCAACGGCGGCAATAAGTCTTGTTAGGTCGCCCGCAGGAGCGAGCAATTCTGGCATTTTAATATAATCAGTCAAAGTATTCATTTATCCAGTTGTTTCCTTGTTTAAGTGAACTAATAGTTTTGTTTTGCTCGGCAAGTGTTTTATGGAAGTAAAACTTACCTGTGGCATCGGTTACAAAGTAGTAATATGGTGAATTGGTCGGTGCAGAAAGCACTGCATTCACAGCAGCAATGCCCGGTGAGCAAAGAGGTCCGGGCGGCAAGCCTTCTATATTATAGGTGTTATATCTGCCGTCATCATATTTAAAGGATTCACCGTAATAACAGGTAGGGGAGGAGCCGAGTGTTTTAAATTCATTGCTCTGTAATCTGTTTAAAAATACTGCTGCAACATTGGGCATTTCAGCGGTGTTGTTGCCTGCTTCCATCTGAACAATAGAAGCCAATGTAAGCACCTCGTTCATCGAAAGACCTTTACTTTCTGCCTTTTGGTACATTTCGTCAGTGATACGATTGTTTGCTTCCTCAACTAATTTTTGCACCACGTATTCGGCAGATTTTTTAGAATCATCTAATTTATAAAATTCATATGTTTCGGGGAAAAGATAGCCTTCAAGGGTGTAGTAGGTTTTGCCGTCATTAGCACATTTTAAAAGCTTTGAATCAAGCTCCACAGTATCAAGCGCCGCAATAAAATCCGCTTTTTTGCAAACGCCCTTCTTTTCAAGCAGAGTCGCAATTCCCGGTACAGTTACCTTTTCGCCGTTCACATTTTTTGTGTAATCGTTGATTCCTGTACCTTCAGGTATAGTGACCTTTATAACCTCGGCTTTGGCACCTTGAGTGACGAGCATATCTGCAATGCCCTTATATCCAAGCTCAGTATTGAAACGGTGAAAACCGTATTTAAGCTGACCGTCAACGCCGGTTATTTTACAATACAGCTTAAACAGAAGCGGAATTTTGACAGCGCCCGTATCTTCAAGCTTTTGTGCGATTATATCAACCGAGTCACCCTGTTCGATGTTGAGTGAGCATTCCTTACCTCTGCCAAATCCCATACCGAAATAGTCAGCGGCGCAGTAAATAATACCAAAGGAGATACCGAAAATGATTGTAAGGGTTAAAACGACTGTGATTATGGTTTTAACAACAGATTTTCTATGCTTTTTCTTTTTTGGTTTTTTCTCTTTTTTAGTAGGCTTTGCTTCTTCATTATTTGAAGGAAGTATGTCTTCTTGTGTGGAGTTTGGGTGACTTTCCTCGTTTTCTGAGATTTTATCGATAAAAAAACCTAAATTATCATCAAAATATTTATCTTGTTCCATAATATTTTCTTTCCTTTAACGTTGATATCTCATTGATTTTTTCATATCATCTGCTGTTTTTTCATCTTTTATGTGGCTTAAAATACAAAAGCCAAAGTCGCAGGCAGCACCTGCACCATAAGCGGTGATGATATTATTATCCTTAACTACAGGTACATTTTGAACATCTGCACCAATAAGTTCCTTTTCAAAGCCCGTAAAGCAGGTGGCTTTTTTACCTTTTAAAAGTCCTTTGTGTCCCAAAATTATGGGAGCGGCGCAAATAGCGCAAATAGGTAAATCGTTTTTAAAAGCATAATCAATGTATTTTTGTACTGTTTCGCTTTTTTCGAGATTTAATGTACCGGGCATACCTCCGGGAAGAACAATACCCTCTAAATTCTCGGTGGAAATTTCATTGTCGCATAAATCGCAAACAATCGGAATGTTGTGGGCGCCAACTATCGTTTTACTACCTATACCGACCGTTTTAACATCGATTTCGGCACGTCTTAAAATATCTAGAGGAGCTAATGCTTCACACTCCTCAAAACCTTGGCTTAAAAAAATATAAATCATTTTATCACCTATTTATAAAGCTTTAAAACACTGTTTAAAACATCATTTGATATATCTTCGATAGTTCTTGCTTCACCATCTTTAGCACAAGGGATAATCTCCCAATTTGAAAAATTGGCAGTAAATAAAGCAGCTTTTCTGCAATTATCCAAATACTCTGTATCGCTTTCGTGAATATCCTTTTTGGTTTCGTCACCCTCATAGCGTTTTGATAAAAGCTTTTGAGAGACTTCAATCGGCATATCAAGGAAAATTACCTTGTCGGGTTTTGGAATTGCAATTTTGTTATATTCAAAGTCATAAAGCCAGGAAAGAAAGCTTTCCCACTCGCTTGAAGGAAGCTTTGAAGCCTGATGAACAGCGTTTGATGTTGTGTATCTTCCTGAAACGACAGTACCCCCGTTGTTGTAGTAATCCCCCCAAGCAGATTTAAAGGAAGCGTATCGATCAACCGCATAAAATACCGATGCCGCAAAGGCGTTTACATCACCCGGCTTTTTTCCAAAATCGCCCTTTAAATACATTTTCACAAGTGTACTCGAGGGGTTGTCATAGTCGGGAAAGGAAACACTTTTGCAATCAATGCCGGCCTTTTTTAAATTTTCGTTTAAAAGCTCTAATTGTGTTGATTTTCCGCTTCCGTCAAGACCTTCAATTACTATAAGCTTTCCCATTACTGTTTTTTCAGTCCTTTGTAAAATTCTCGCATTTCTTGTGCCTTGCCACAGGTCATTTTGCCTTCGCTACAGGCACCGCTCACACATGCAGGACCTGCTTTTTTAAAGAGATTTGGAGCAACTTGCGAAACGAGGGCCAACATCTGATTTGCAAGTTCTCTTATTTCCCATTGAGCACGGTTGCAGCAACGAAGTCTGAAAAAGTTTAGAAGTGAACGTGTATTCATTGTTAAGACCATTTGTGTTTCGCAAGCATTAGGTAATACAAAACGGGCGTCCTCAATAGCTTTTTTCTCTGCTAGTTTTTCGGCGGTTTTTTGGTCTTTGCCTTCAGATAAAAAGGTTTCAATGTGTTTTCTTTTCAATATTTCGGACAATTTGTCATAGCGCTTCTGGTCTTCTGCCATAATTTCTTCAAAAACCTCGAGTGCTTCGGGTACTGCCTCAATTTCGGGAGGTGTCACATATTCAAAACTACCCTCACGAACATATCTCTGGCTTTTGACAGAAAAGGATGCCATTCTGTGACGGGTGATTTGTGCTAAAAGAGCACGTGAGACACCTTCTATACCAAAGGTGAAGGAAGCATGCTCAATAGGACTTTCGTGACCGATTTCAGAGAGCATTTCAACAAAAGAAGCTGCCTTTTCATCGGTTAAATTTTCGGTAAGGGAGCTTACCTTTGAACTGCTGTAGCAAAGCTTTGCCGCAGAAGCTACTGTATGCTCGGGATTTGGAGTATGCGCCAAAAGAAATACCTTAATCATTTATATAACACCTTTCTGTACAGAAGTATAATTACACATTATTACAAATATTATAACAAAAAAATCTACCTTATTCAACAAAAAACTGTTTTATTTTATAAATTTCAAAAAAACTCAAAAAAAGGCTTTTTTTGTAAAAGAAAATGTGGTATTATATAATCGAGTTAAAAAGTGATTTGCGGAGGATTTTTTATGGCAAGTATTGATTTTAAACACACCCCCTACGGCGATTTGGCTCTAATAAGTATGCGTGGCTGTGAAGATATCGCTTCAAGGGTGGACTATTACCTAAAACAGTGGAGAAACATACCCGAGGATGAATCCTTTGTGGTACCTGCTAATTGTCCACGTTTCGGAACGGGGGAGGCAAAGGCAGTTTTAAACCATACTGCACGTGGTCTTGACGTTTACATTATATGTGACTGCTTTAACTACAATGTTACATATAAAATGTACGGACAAACTGTTCCGATGAGCCCTGATGACCATTTCCAAGATTTAAAGCGTGTAATTGCGGCTCTCGGTGGAAAGGCAAGAAGGGTAACCGTTATTATGCCTATGCTTTATGAAGGTAGGCAGCACAGAAGAAGCTCAAGAGAATCTATGGACTGCGCAATGGCTTTGCAGGAATTGGTAGCAATGGGTGTTAAGAATATAATCACATTTGATGCTCATGATCCTCGTGTGAACAATGCGATTCCGCTTGATGGCTTTGATAATGTTCAAGCTGCTTATCAAATGATTAAAGCACTCCTCAAAACTGTTCCCGACATTAAGCTTGACCGTGAGCATACAATGATTGTATCTCCCGATGAAGGCGGTATGAGCAGATGTATTTACTACTCATCTGTTTTAGGTTTAGAGCTTGGTATGTTCTACAAGCGTAGAAATTATTCTGTAATTGTAAACGGTAAAAACCCCATTGAAGCACACGAATTTTTGGGTAACGACATTACAGGTAAGGATTTAATTCTTGTTGATGATATGATTTCCTCCGGTGAGTCAATGCTTGATATTGCTGCAAAGCTCAAGGAAAAGGGTGCAGGCAGAATTTTCATTTTCTCAACCTTTGGTCTTTTTGTTGAGGGCTATGACAAGTTTGATGAATATTACAAGGAAGGCAAAATTGATAAAATTTTCACTACAAACCTTATTTATCAACCTGAAGAATTACTCAAAAAAGAGTGGTACTGCAGTGTTAATATGTCAAAATATATAGCTTTGTTAGTTGAGACTCTTAACTACGACAACTCTATCAGCAGTCTTTTAGACCCGGCTGACAGAATTAAAAAAGTTGTTGACAAGTATTGCAACAAATAATTGAAACACAAAACTCCTATGAGATTTTCATAGGAGTTTTCTGTTTATGAATTTCGGCGAGTGAGTTTTCTTATAAAAAGTGTTAAAAATAAAATTCTTGACAATAATAATTAAAAACTGTATTATGTAAGTGTATAATAACTGTGAAAAGGATAAGTAAATAATTTAAGCTTTTTTAGAGAGTGTGTGGCAGGTGGAAATGCACAAAGCTTAACTTTTTGAAGCTACCTTTGAGTTGCACCCGAAAGGGCTGCCGTTTTCTTGCGTTAAAAGAATTGAGTGCGAAAATTCTATATTTTCGAATTTAGGTGGTACCACGGATTTAATTCGTCCTGAAATATTCAGGGCGATTTTTGTTTATAATTATACAGTTTTTAGGAGGAAAATTAAATGAAGTATGAAGTTTTGAAATTATTGGCAAGAAATGCAAGGTATACAAATGAGGAAATAGCGACAATGCTCGCTGTTGATGAAAAAGCAGTTGGAGATATTATAAAAGAACTCGAAAAAGACGGTTTGCTTAGGGGATATAAAGCTGTTATCGATTGGGAAAAAATGGACGATGCCTATGTTTCGGCTATTGTTGAGCTTAACGTTGTGCCGAAAGCAGGACTTGGCTTTGAAGAGGTTGCAGAAAAGATTATGAAATATCCAGAGGTTGAGTCGGTATATTTGATGTCTGGGGTATATGACCTTAATGTTGTAGTCAAAGGTAAAACTTTACGTGACATTGCAGTTTTTGTTGCAAAAGAGCTTGCGACCATTGACTCTGTAACCTCCACTACAACACATTTTGTAATGCGAAGATACAAGGAAATGGATGTTGAACTGATTTCTTCTGAACATGATGATAGGGGGCAGTTCTTTATATGATAGATTACAGCAAGGTATTAAATGAAACTGTAGCCCAAATTAAGCCTTCGGGAATACGACGCTTTTTTGACATTGCCGCTACAATGGATGATGTGATTTCTTTGAGTGTGGGTGAGCCTGATTTTCAAACACCTTGGCAAATCAGAAAAGCAGGTATAGATTCTCTTAGAAAGGGTAAAACAAAATACACCTCCAATAAGGGTCAAGGCGAACTTTTGAAAGAAATTTCAAATTATATGAAGCGGAAATTTAAGCTTTCATATAATCCCGATGATGAAATTTTGGTAACTGTGGGCGGAAGCGAGGCGATAGATGCCGCTATCAGAGCGATTGTATCAGCAGGCGACGAGGTTATTATTCCGCAACCGTCTTATGTATGCTATGAGCCGATAACCGTTTTAGCAGGTGGAGTACCGATTATTTTAAATACAAAGGCTGAAAATGATTTCAAAGTAACAGTTGACGAATTAAAGGAGCTTATCACCGACAAGACAAAGCTTTTAATATTGCCTTATCCTTGTAACCCGACAGGTGCTATAATGGAAAGGGAGGACCTTGAAGCTATTGCAGAGCTTTTAAAGGATACAAATATAATGGTTCTCTCGGATGAGATTTATGCAGAGCTTACCTTTGGTGAAAATCCTCATATTTCGCCCGCAGCGATTGAAGGGCTTTATGAGAGGACAATAACTGTAAACGGTTTTTCAAAAGCCTTTTCAATGACCGGTTGGCGTTTGGGCTTTGCTTGCGGACCGAAAGAGATTATGGAGCAAATGATTAAAATTCATCAATACGCCATAATGTGTGCGCCTACAACTTCGCAGTATGCTGCAATAGAGGCACTTAAAAACTGTGACGAGAATGTTGAATATATGGTTAAGGAATATAATATGCGTCGCAGAATAATGGTTGCGGGTTTTAACAAAATCGGACTTGAATGTCGTGAGCCCAAAGGTGCTTTTTATGCTTTCCCTTCAATCAAATCCACAGGTATGACGAGTGAGGAATTTTGTGAAAAATTACTCAATTCCAAAAAGGTGGCTGTTGTTCCGGGCACCGCTTTCGGTGACGGCGGAGAGGGCTTTGTACGTGTTTCTTATTGTTATTCTGTTGAGCATATCAATGAGGCTATGCGAAGAATGGGAGAATTTTTGGAAGAATTAAAGTAAAACAGTTTAAAAACTAAACCAACCACTTCAAAACCAGAGTGGTTGGTTTTTGTTTATACAAAACAAAAAAGACACCTAATTTCTTA
>JAZNRN010000001.1:0-3950 GCA_045590775.1 Acutalibacteraceae bacterium | reverse complement strand
GAACTGAACACCGGGCTTTGAGCCGGCAATAAAGCGATATTTCAATACTGCTGAATAAGAGGGTGATGTTACATCGTAAGTGAAGCTGATGCCACCACTTAATGTGTGCTCTGTGCCTAATTTGTTACCATCAAGTTTTAAATCATCGTATGTAACTTCATCATACACATCATAAGTTTCATCAGCAGGTACTGCACTTACACTTATAGGTGCTGCAAAGAGACCAAGCAACATTACAAGCGATAATGCAGTCGCTAAGAGTTTTTTAAACTTTTTTTCCATAACTTTTTCTCCTTTATAGAATTTTTCGCTCACATCGCAAATTGCAACGAAGCATTAAATTTGGGGACGCTATACAATTCTTTTTCAAAAAACCACCTTTCACTCTAAAAATTTTATCCGTTTTAACATTTTGCTGATATATAAATCCTATTTTGATAGAACTAATTTATATAGAAACACCATATTCTTTATCTACCGTAGAAAACTTTACGGTATGAAATTCATAAATAGAACGGTCAGCTTCATCAAGCTCGATAACTCCGTAGCCTCTTACAGCCTCATCACCGTAATTGAAATAGGTCATTCCGGGAAGATTTATCATATCAATACCGTCATAAGTGCCTCTAAAATCATTCACATGATCGTGACCTGTGAATACAGCTAAAACATTGCCCATTTCTTTAAGAATTTGAAATTCACCCGTATTATTTTCGGCATTAGGTGGGCAAGGATATTCACCAATATATCCTATTGCATTTTCATTTAATTTCATTTTATATTTCTTATCGCCATAGGTTTTTTCACCGTTTTCGTCTTCTACAAGAAGATTGTAGATTTCGGGCATAGGAATGTGCTGAAATACAAGTGAATTAACATCTGTATCATTGTTAGCTGTCATCCAAGCCAACTGATCCGCATGAGGATTATCATATCCGCCCTCTTCGGTTATTGGATTTTGATATGTATTTGAGTCCAACATCCAAAGATTGAAAACAATTTTACTGCAGTCTTGTGAATAAATCGGAATTTTGCAAGTACCTGTACCGGTAAGCTCGGGTGCGGGATCAGTTGTGCGGCAGTCCCCGATTGACCGATAAACAGCGAACATAGCATCCTTGTCGGTACGCTGACCGATATAATGACATTGGTCGTCGTGATTACCGAATACAATCAAATACGGAAGTTTCGCCTCCACTACAGGAGCGAGAATTTGTTCAATTGTTTTTCTAAAATCAACCTCCGGCTCTTTTGTGTTCATTTCAGTTTGGTCGCCTAAAAACACAACAAGGTCGGGCTTTTCGCAAGCTATAGACTGTCGCATTATGTCAATAACTCTTTGATGAATCGGTTCCTGATCCTGAATATCAGAAAAAACAACAATTTTAAATTTACCATCAGAATCAAATTTTAAAGGATACTTTTCTGATGTGTTTGCAGTCATATTACTTCCCCATAAGCTCGGGACAATATTTGTACAAAGGCGTAATATCATCCGTTTTGTGTAAAAATTTATATAGCTCTATTGCGGCGGGTTTTGGACAACAAGGCTTTTGGGGGTCACCGAATGAAGTAAATAAACCGAAATTATCCTCACTTGTGTTAACCGAGTATGTGTGAAAATCGTTTAACATATAGAACATTGCCGCCTCTAAATAAGGCATTTTATCGTTATATAACTCTAATAATTGCGACATTTTCTTGCCGTTTTCTTCCTCTTGAGCAACATTGTCATGGTCAGTAAAGCCACATTCTGTTAATATTGCAGGTTTTCCGGCATCGTTATGACGCTCAGTTGCTTTATAAAATTCATCACAGTGCTTGAAATAATCTTCTATTGTGTCTGAATTTAAATAACAGTGGAAATTGATGCAATCAAAATAGTTATCTGGGTTAGTATCGGCAAAATCTTCACCGAAAGGGTGAGCCCCCGATTCAATTGCTTCGTAAAGTACATCTAAAAATCCTTCACCCTCACGACGAGTCGAAAATCCGGGTGTGGTAACCTGTACGTTAGGATTTACAGCCTTAACCTCTTTATATGTGTAATACTGTACGTCAGCAATCATATGAGCTTTATCGGTTGTGCTGTATTTGTATTGATCGTCAACACCCCACTGATGCCCCTGCTTTGTGAATATGTTTGCATCTCCAAGGTCAGGCTCGTTCATTGTTTCAACGTAAGCTATTTCGGGATATTCCTTTACAATCATAGCCCAAGCTTTTGCGTAAAGCTTAACCCAACGAAGATACATCTCCCTTTCAACCAACGGGTCAGGAACAACACCGTTAGATGTAACTCCGTAACCATAAGGGTAAATTGCAGAGTCACTAACAGCCACAAATTTTTTTACGCCCGATTTGGACATTTCTTCGATTACCTGATGTATAAGCTTTCTTTGTCCCTCTTTGAAAACAGGTACATCTCCTTCAGCTACGGTAAACATTGAATCAAGCGGAGTGCTTAAACGATAATATTCAAAACCGAACTCACCCGCCATATCAGCAATATTTTTTAATGTTGAGCTTGGGTCCATAACGGGACGAAGCTCGAAAACGTGTGCGTTAATTCCGAATTTTATAGGATTTTTTCTTTCTGCGGTGCCGGTTGCTGTCTCCTCTGAAGACTTATCGCAACCTGTAGCACAAACAGCAAGTAAAATCACAAGAAAAATAGCAATCAGTTTTTTCATTGCGCTTTACCTCTTTTCTTCACAAACAAAGCAATAATAACACCTAAAAGTGCCAAAATCACTGCACCAATTACCGAGTATATAACAATATATAAAGTAGGTATTTTATCGCTATTTTGTGAATCTGCCGATGCAGTGTCAGTTAATTTTGAAATCCACATATCAGTATCATTTGGGTCCTGCTCATAGCTGACATTTGCCGCTTTATAAGTGTGGTCGAGTGCATATACCGATATATCATCTATAACGGCATTCTTTGATGTCCATTTAAGAACACCCGACTTTACAGGAGCTGAAAATGTGTATTCGACAATAGGCTTTGCAAATTTATCGCTTGGGTCATATACGCCCTTTGCCGCCATAGACAAAGCATCATACTGCAAAATCAGTTGTAGCTGTGTATTCTTATAATCCGAAAGGTTATACTTTGATACATCAAAAACAGTCTTTCTTTTTCCGTCCTTTACCGTTACTTTCTTTAAATCCCTTGAAAGAGTAAGAGATTTATTTTCTGCAAAATTAACGGTCAAATCGGCATCTGTTTTTAAAGCAGTAAAGTTTGCAATATAATATCTGCTTTTATTTTTTGTCATGATACTGCCGCCTGTAAGCTTCATTGCCTTGTCCTCGGTTGCGGCAGAGCCTTCAATTGCTAATTTGTCAGATATATCCTTTTTGTCAAAAGCTTCTCTGAGGGCTATATCTGAATCCTCATAAGCTTCATCTGCAATATTGGTAAGCTTATAATTGAAAATATCAAAAGACAAACCGCTTACACCGAAAATCGAAACATAACCGGCAGTGTTTACATCAGGAATTACCGCACGGCATATACCAAGCTTTGATATATCCTCGCTATCCTCTTTAAAATAAACATATACTGTACGGTTCTTTGCCACTATCATAAAGTTATACTTTGTTTCCTGGTCTTTATAAAAGTGGTAGTCCTCAATCTTTTTAGCTTTTGTTCCATCATCAAATGTGCATAAATTTGTTGCCATTTGGGTATATGGATCCGTACCCCAGGCATAATACTCGAAGTTGATACTTGTAGTATTATCTGAAATAGAAGCAAAAGATTCCTTACCGAAGTTAATGCCGAACCACTGACTGTTTTTACCCTCTGATACCATTTTTAAATCAAACTGCAATATAAAATCGGTGTATTTGGCCTTAGGTGCAAAAGCGCTGTACGAGCCTGCGTTTTCAAAATAAAGCGAGGGCTCGGTAGTAAACGCACTCTTTGGACGAAGCGAA